>NZ_BLPF01000001.1:3471878-3808756 GCF_011764425.1 Phytohabitans houttuyneae | reverse complement strand
GCCAAGGGCGACGTGTGGAAGTACAACACCGCGACCGGCGCGTGGACCCAGATCAGCCCGATCCCGTCGAGCAGCGCCGACGACTACTTCGGGTACAGCGGCCTCACGATCGACCGCACCAACCCGAACACGATCATGGTAGCCACGCAGATCTCCTGGTGGCCGGATGCGATCTTCTTCCGCAGCACCGACGGCGGTACCACGTGGACGCGGATCTGGGACTGGACGTCGTACCCCAACCGCTCGAAGCGGTACACGATGGACATCTCCTCGGTGCCGTGGCTTTCGCTCGGCGCCAATCCCCAGCCGCCGGAGGAGACGCCGAAGCTGGGCTGGATGAACGGCTCCGTCGAGATCGACCCGTTCGACGGCAACCGCTTCATGTACGGCACCGGCGCCACGATCTACGGGGCCACCAACCTCAAGAACTGGGACACCGGCAGCACGGTCACGATACGGCCGATGGTGCGCGGGCTCGAGGAGACGGCGGTACTCGACCTGATCAGCCCGCCGTCGGGCGCCTCGCTGGTGAGCGGCCTCGGTGACATCGGCGGCTTCCGGCACACCAACCTGGACGCCGTGCCGGCGATGATGTTCCAGCAGCCGTACTTCACGAGCACGACGAGCCTCGACTACGCCGAGACCAACCCGAGCATCATGGTGCGGTCCGGCAACTTCACCGACTCCGACCGGCCGAACGACAGCCACGTCGCGTTCTCCACGGACGGTGGTGCCAACTGGTTCCAGGGCACCGAGCCGGGCGGGATCAACTCCGGCGGCACGGTGGCGGCGGCCGCCAACGGCAGCCGCTTCGTGTGGGCGCCGGGTGACGCCGGCATCCAGGTGCACTACACCGTGGGATACGGCAACAGCTGGACCGCGGCGTCGGGCATCCCGGCGAACGCGGTGGTGGAGGCCGACCGGGTCAACTCCAACAAGTTCTACGGCGTCAGCAACGGCACCTTCTACGTCAGCACGAACGGCGGGCAGTCGTTTACCGCGGCGGCCACCGGGCTGCCCACGACGGGTGTGAAGTTCAAGCCGGTGCCGGGGCGGGAGGGTGACATCTGGCTGGCCGGCAGCACCGGCCTGTTCCGGTCGACCAACTCGGGGACGAGCTTCACCAAGATTTCCAACGTCACCGAGGCGGTCAACGTCGCGTACGGGCGGGCCGCGCCAGGCCAGTCGTACCAGGCGCTCTTCATCGTCGGCACCGTGGACGGAGTCAAGGGCGTGTACCGGTCCGACGACACCGCCGGCACCTGGCTGCGGATCAACGACAACGCGCACCAGTACGGCAACATGGGCGAGGCACTCGCCGGCGACCCGCGCATCTACGGGCGGGTGTACCTGGGTACCAACGGGCGAGGCATCCTCTACGCCGACCGCACCGGGGGCACCCCGACCACTCCGCCTACGACACCGCCTACGACGCCTCCGACCACACCGCCCACGACGCCGCCCACGACGCCTCCGACCACCCCTCCCACGACACCGCCGACCACGCCGCCCACGTCTGGGCCGCCGACGGGGAGCGGTTGTGCCGTGACGTACGCGATCACGGGTCAGTGGGGCGGCGGCTTCCAGGGTGACGTGAAGATCACCAACACCGGTACCCAGGCGGTCAACGGCTGGTCCCTGGTGTGGTCGTTCGCCAATGGCCAGCAGATCTCGCAGATCTGGGGCGCCACGCGGACGCAGAGCGGCGCCACGGTGACCGTGCGAAACGAGGCGTGGAACGGCACGATCGCGCCCAACGGGTCGGCGACGTTCGGCTTCATCGCCAGCTGGACGGGCACCAACGCCCGGCCGACGGCGTTCACCCTCAACGGCTCAGCCTGCTCGGTGAGCTGATCGACGTGGGCGCTCGCCACCGTTGATCTCGGCGGCGAGCGCCCACCAGGTCAGCTTGATCGCGGCGCCGAGCGCCCACTTCTTAGACGAAAGGCGAAGGGCCGGGCGACCGGGGATAGACGCGGGTGTGCTCCGCTACTGGGCAGGCTGAGCGCATGGACGCGGTGTATCAGCGGCACGAGACGGTGGTCTCGGAACCGGCGTGGGCGGTGGGCCTGATGTGGGTGGGCCTGCCGCTCGCCGGCGCCGGCGCGGGCTGGCTGCTGCAGGCGCTCGCCGGGTGGCTCGCCGAGCTGCCGTGGGTGCCGTTCGACGGTCTTTTCGAGCTCGTCGCCTCGGTCGCCGACAACGAGCCGCTGGCCACGATCGTCAGCCTCGCGGTGGGCGCGGTGGTGGGTCTCGTGCTCGCCGTCATGGGCGCGATGGAGATGCTCGTCGTGCGGATCACCGACGGCGACGTCACCCTCCGCCGGGGTGACAGCACCCGACAGATCAACCGCAGCGTGGTACAGACGGTCTTCATCGACGGCAAGCAGCTCGTGCTGCTCGGGCGGGATGCCGAGGAACTGGCCCGGGAGGGCTTCGACCTCGGCGCTGACGCGATGCGGGACGGCTTCCTCGCGCACGGGTACCCGTGGGCGGCGGCGGGCGACCCGTACCGGGACGAGTTCCGCCGGTGGGTGCCGGACGACCCGGCGCTGCCGGGGAGCGCCGACGCGCTGCTCAAGGCGCGGGCGAAGGCGCTGGAGAAGGGCGACAAATCCGACGCCGTCGAGCTGCGGGGCGAGCTCGGCAAGCTGGGCGTCGTCGTGCGCGAGGAAGCGAAGCGGCAGTACTGGCGGCGCACCCACCCGACCGGTGGCTGAGCAGGGGGTATCCGGTTTGGGGCGGCTCGGCTAGCCTGTGCCCCGTGACCGCCACGGGGGGAGTGGCGTCGCAGCCGCTGCCACCGCGGCCGCGTCGCTACCGCACGTTCACGAGCGCCGTCGTCGAGACGGGCGCCGTGCTGGCCTCTTCCGCGCGGCTGCTGTGGCGGCACTGGCCGGTGCTCTTCGCGCTCTACTTCGCCGGCGCGGCCGCGAAGGTGTTCATCTCGATCGGCGCGGTGCAGGCCAGCAAGCTCAGCGGCGTGCTCGGCGTGATGATCATAATTCTCGGCCCGGTCGTCACGCTGATCTCGCTGGTCCTGATGCTGCGGGTGGTGCGCCCCTCGCTGCCCTGGCTGGCGGCCGCCACCGCCGACCCGCTGCCCGACGAGTCCGGCGATGCCCCACGCCGCCCGCCCACGCTGATGGACCACCTGGCGAGCGCGCTCGTCCCGTTCCTCGCGGTGTACGCCTCGTGGGGCTACCTGCAGGACGACTTTTCCGGCTACGTGTACGACGTGCTGTACGACGCGTCCTTCAACGACCCGCGGGTGTTCGACGATCCGACCGTCCTCAGTCGGGAGCTCGATGACCGGCTGCCGTTCAACACCTCGATCGCCCTGATCTCGGTGATCGTGGTGGCGATCGTGTTGCGCTGGCTACTCAACACCTTCCGCGCCGGCCGCAGGTGGCCCGTGCTGGGCATCCTCGGCGCGTACGTCGAGGTCATCTGGATCATCGTCTCGGTCGCCGCGCTCAACCAGGTTCGCGACCCGGTGACCAGTTGGCTGCGCGAGCGCAAGGTCGTCAAGTGGCTGCTCGAGCTGTGGGACCGTTTCGTCGAGGCGCTCGGCCCGCTCACCGGCCTCGTGCGGGGTGCCGGTGACTGGTTGGTGGGCGCGATCGCGTCGGCCGACACCGTGATCGTGGTACCGCTGGCGTGGCTCGCCGTGGGCGCCGTCGTGTACGGGCACAGGCTCGCGCCGCCCGCGCCGTCCGGCTCCGAACTGTTGCAGCGGGCAAGCAAACGGTGGAACGCACTGCCCAAGCCCGTCCGCGTCGTGGGTGCCAACGCGACCTCCGACCTGCGCGAGCGATTCATGCCGCTGGTGCACGGGGTGCGCACGCTCGCGCAGGCCGGGCTGGCGCCGATGCTGTTCTTCTGCCTCTCGTTCCTCGCCGCGCAGACGGCGAACGACCTGCTGTGGGAGGTCGAGCGGGTGATCATCGGACCACAGGACCTGGACGAGGTGTGGCGCTCGGTGGTCGGCCCGCTGGCGATCTTCAACGACGCGGTGGGCGTGGTGCTGCTGGCCACCCTGCTGGCCGCAGCGGTCGACCGGGTGTTGCGGCTGCAGCCGGCGACTCCGGCAGACTCCGCCTCCGCGGCCGCGCCGGAAGGCGACGCTCAGGACGTGGGCAGCCGGGCGTAAAGCGGCAGTTCCAGGCTGTTCACCACGCGTACCGCCGAGGGCTGCGCCGACCCGGACGTCACGAAGTACATCTCGGCCTGCCACGGGGTCGATGGGTCGTCCTCGTCCGGCGTGCAGGACGGGTAGCCGGCGCGAGTGCCGTCCAGCTCGTCTGGGTTCACGCTGTAGAGGCGCCCTGCGGTGTCTTCCAGCACGAGATCGCAGCCCGCGAGCGCCTTTCTGTCGGCGGCTTCGAAGGCGAGGGTGGCCTTCCACACCTTGGTGCCACCCTGCGGCCTGAAGAGCTCCCCGTCGTACTTCTCCAGGTAGATGGCCGGCTCGAAGGTGACGAGCCGGACGCGCGCGCCGGCGTACGAAGCCCAGCCGTCCGAGCTGGGCTGGACCGCTTGGCGCGGGTACCCACTGGTGTACTTGTCGAATCCTTCCTTGGCGCTCGGCCCGATGGCGAGGGCGAACGCGGGCAGGATCGCGATCAGCCCCCACAGGTTGCGCCGCCACCACCCCTTGGGCCTCGCCACCGCTGGCGCCGGTGGTGGCTGTATCGGTGGTCCCGGCGGCGGAAAGCCGTGCGGCCCCGGAAGGCTTTGTGGTGGCGGGATCTGGTTCGGCTGCCCCGCCCCGTGGGCCGCTGGGTGCGCCACGCCCGGCTGGCCGGGCGGTGCCGCCAACGGCGTTCCTTGCGGCGCGAACGCCACCGGCGCGCCCTGCTGCGGCATAGCGGGTTGCGGCGCGCGCGGCTGAGGGGCGGGCGCTTGCGAGGTGAGCGCATGAGCTGCGGCTGTGTGAGGCGCGGCTGTGTGAGGCGCGGCTGTGTGAGGCGCGGCTGTGTGAGGCGCGGGCGGTTGGGGTGCCGGCATCTGGGGTGCGAACGCTTGGAACGGAGGCGACTGAGGCATTGACGCCTGGTGCGTTGGTGCCTGGGGCATGGCCGGCTGCGGCGTTGGTGCCGGGCGTGTGGGTTCCCAGTGCGTTGGTGTCTGGTGTGTGGGTGCTTGCGGTGCGGGTGGCTGGGGCGTCGGTGGCGTTGGCATGCGGTGCGCTGGTGCCTCGGGCGCGGCCGCCTGGTGTGTGCCCGTCCTGGCCGATGGCGCTACGGGTGCGCTCCACGGTGAGGGCGTCTCCTGCGTCGCACCCCAGGCCGATGGCGTTCCTCCCGCCGCTGGCTCCTCCGCACGCCGGGGCGGCACCACCGGCTTTGGTGGCGGAGGGAGAGCGGAGGTGGCCGACGTCGCGTTCGTGACGGGTGAACGCGGCGCCACCTGTGGAGGCTGGTGCGGACCCGCGTTCGGGTATTCGCCCGGCGCGTGGGGTGGCTGGGGCAGCGGGTTGAGCAAGACCGGCGGCTTGGGACCCAGCGGCGGCGCCTTACGGTCGGCCACCCGCGGGTGCGCGGCCGTGTCCGCCTGGCTGGGGTCGACCTGGATGGCGGCGGTGTCGGGCTCGACCGCGGGGATGACCGCCGTGTCGGACTCGCGGGCCTGAGACGCTTCCTGCTGGGGCGCCCACACAGAGTCAGCGTGCGCCCGGTGAGACGGCGACGGCGGTGGCTGTGTCACGACGCCACCTTCGCCGCCTCCATGATGACCGCGTCCTTCTGCGCGGCCCACGCGTCCACCTTGGCGGTGTCCACTTTGGGCAGCGAGAACTCGGCCATGGCGTCCATCCGATGTTCCAAGCTGTTGGCCGCCAACCGTAGCCGCATGGAGGTGGCCACATCGCGCGGCACTTCGACCGCGATCTCGCCCTCCACCGTCACCCCCGGCTGGAAGGTCCGCCCTCCGGGGGCGAGCGGCTGCGTGCACCTGGTGCTCGCCAGAAACTCACGGTCACGGTCGTCGATGAGCGCCGCGTATCCGACCCGCGTGTCCTCGGTGGTAGCGGTGATCTTCACCCGGACGAGGAGCCACACGCCGCCGGTTTCGTAGCGCTTGGCGTCCACCCCGAGCAGGCCCGCACCGCGCATACTGACCAGCTCAGCCTCGAACGTGCGGGCCGAGACGGAGTCGCCCACCTCACCGACCGCGATGTACGGCCGCTCACGCAGGTCCGCGCGATCTCCGTTGAGGGGCCGCCAGTTGGCCACCACGCCCCCGACCGCCAGCGCGGCGATGAGGAGCATGCCAACCCGCGCGCGCATCCCGGCCCGCTCGATCCTCCCCGGCGGCGCCCGATGACGCCGGACCTCCTCCGGGTCGACGGCCATCGCACCCGCGACCCCCGCAGCCCCCAGACCAGCAGCCGCGCCCGCGCCTGCACCGCCCGCGCCCGCACCGCCCGCGGCCGGCAGACCAGCGGGCGGAGCCCATCCGCCCGGCGGCGCTGCGGGACCGGGCTGCGAGGTGGCGGGACCGGGCTGCGGCCCTGAGCCGTGCTGTGCACCGGCCGCCTGTGGCGCGGGCCAGCCGGCATGAGGCGGTGGTGGCGGAAGCGAACCGGGCGGCGGGGCCGCCGCGGGCGCCGACCAGCCACCCGGCGAGGGAGGTGCGGGGTGTCCAGGCGAGACGCCGGGTGGGGATGGTGCGGGGTGTCCGGGTGCGGCGCCGGGTGGGGTAGGCGCGGGGTGTCCAGGCATAGCGCCGGGCGGCGGAGGTGTGGGGTGTCCGGGTGCGGCGCCGGGCGAGGAAGGTACGGGGTGTCCAGGCACGACTCCGGACGGCGGAGGTGCGGGGTATCCAGGTGCCGGGCCAGGCGGAGGTTGCGGTGCCGGACCAGACCAGCCGGTGGACGAGGGCGGGGATGCGGGCCAGCCACCCGGCGGAGGCGGGGACACGGGTCGGCCACCCGGCGGGGGCTGCGACGTGGAGGCGGGCCAGCCCTGTGGCGGGGGCGGTGACGCAGATGCGGGCCAGCCCTGTGGCGGAGGCGGCGACGTGGAAGCGGACCAACCGTGCGGCGGCGCGGGCGCAGGCCACCCACCTTGCGGTGCGCCTTCGCCGGGCTGCGGACCACCGTGCGGCGGCGGTGGGATCTGGCCGGGTGGCACAGTGCCGTGCGATGGGCTCTGCCCATGCGATGGGAGCGCGCTGTGGGGCGGGACTGCGCCGTGCGGCGGGACCGTGCTGGACGGTGGGCTCGCGCCGGGCCAGGCGCCAGGTGTGGGCATAGCGGCACCCGGCGCTGGCGGCGGCATCGCGGGACCGGGCGCGGGCGGCGGCATCGCGGGACCGGGCGCGGGCGGCGGCATCGCGGGACCGGGCGCGGGCGGCGGCATCGCGGGACCGGGCGCGGACGGCGGCATCGCGGGACCGGGCGCGGACGGCGGCATCGCGGGACCAGGCGCGGACGGCGGCGCCGCGGGGCCGGGCGGGATCGGGCCGGGCCAGGCGGGTGTGCCGGCCGCGGGCCAGTTGGCGGGAGCGGGGGCGCCGGCGTGCGGCGGGGTGGGGTGCCCTGGCCAGCCGCCCGATCCCGGTCCGGCCGCGCCCGCTGCCGTAGGCCAGCCCTCGGGCGGCGCGCTGCCTGGCGGGGGCCAGCCGTTGGCGGGCTGGTCCTGGTCGGGGTGCTCGGGTGGCGTGGTCACTTGCCGCGCCTGTCCTCGATGGGCACTGTCAGCTCGGCGCGGGGTTCGAGGTCCTTCCACTCCTTGCTGTTGGTCAGCGTGTCCACGCGATAGGTCTTCTGGTTGATTGTCACCGTCACCTCGGTGGGTACCGGGGCGGTGCTCTCCTGCTCGTAGAAGAACGCGAGCTTCTCCGGCATCGACGGCTGGAGGTAGTTGACGTGGGTGCCGTCGCGCAGTCCGATGACGTACTGGGGTTCGAGGCGGGGATAGTCCGGCTTTTCCACCAAGCCCTCGACGCCCGAGATGTCAATGATGTCGTCGGTGTCGTTGCGGCTCTCGTTTGCGGTGACCTCGACCGTGGCGAGCACGACCACCCAGCGGTTGGCGGGGTTTGTCAGGCGGAGGCCTGGGAGGCCGTCGCCGACGAGGCGGCCGCCGTCGACCGTGACGTTCCACGGCTCGCCCTTGCTCAGCTCGTGGATTTTGGCGGCGGGCACTTCGGGCTCTTCGACGGTCTCCAGCCCGCCGAACAGGCCCGACGCGGCGAGGGCGGCGGCGCCGGCGCTCAGGCCGAGCCACCGCAGTGGAACAGCGACAATACGGGCGCGGAGCCCTCGCGGACCCGCGCCCGGCCCCCCGCCGACGCTAGACACGTTTCCGGAGCATAGGCGCAACCAGCCGGCCCTACCAGCCCTCAACGGCACCCTGCAGGCACTGGCATACTCCGATGCCGCCGCGCCATGCGGCGCCGGTCGGCGCCGCCGCGAAGACCTTGCCGGCGGCTATCTCGGGCGGCCGCGGGGAAAGGGCCACCCGTTGGGTACGCAGCCGTTCATCCCGAAGATGTGCTGCTGCATCACGGGCGCCAGCCGCCCCTTTCCGGGGCACGTCACGTGGCTGTGGCCCAAGAAGTGGCCGACCTCGTGGTTGACCACAAGATGGCGGTACATGTCGACATCGCCCGCGTACGCCGGTATGGCCAGCACCCACCGTTTCACATTGATCACGACGTTTTCCTGGCCGCGGCAGGAGACCTCGCCGCCGGTGTCCAGGCCGTAGCGGCCGCAGATCTCGTCGACGGTGTCGGGGCTGGCAAGCTTCACGATGAAGTCGACCGATCCGCCCGCTGGACGCTGGAAGGCCCATTGGCCACCCGCCGTCCACCCCCGTTCGTCGGCCAGGATGCGGTCGACCCACTGCGCGAACTCGCCCGGCGTCTGCTCCAACCCCCGCTCGACCTCGACGCGGTACCGCAGCACTTTGCCGCTGCCCACGCGTTTGGCGGAGCCGGTCGCGCGCCGGAAGCTACCCTCGCCGCTCTGCGGAAACGTCGGCGGAGCCGTCGTGGACGGCGGCGCCTGCGTCGACTCGACGGGCGTCTCTGGCGCCGCCGTCGGTGGTCCGGACCAGGTGTTTGACGTACCTGATGATGAATTGTCGCGAATCGCGAAGCCGCCGGCCGCAAATGTCAGGCCGCCCACGACGGCGCCCACGCTGACCACGACGTAGGCCAGCGCGCGGTTCCTACGCCGCACGCCGCTGCTCCTCCTCCTGGACCGCCGCGACGGCCCGCCGCAGCGCGATCGTCTCCCGTATCCGGCGGCGGGCGGCGCGGCGCCACCGTTCCTCCTCTTCGCGTCCCATGCCACGCACCGTACGGAGGCGGCGGTGAAGAACCATTGAAGAAGCTGTCTGCCCGGCGTTCTTCACTGCATCTTCATCGCGGTACCAGGCACTATTGGACACCATGAGCGAGCGCAGCGAGCGAATCATCGGGTGCGGTGCGCCTGGAGCCTCGTGGCCGCCCGCAGCGAAGCGAGGACGGCCATGAGCGCGCGGATCCTGGTCGCCGAGGACGACCCCAAGCAGGCGAACCTCATCCGGGTCTACCTGGAGCGGGAGGGCCACAGTGTGCTCGTGGTCGGCGACGGGCGCACCGCGCTGGAAAACGCCCGCGCGCGCCGTCCCGACCTCGTCGTGCTCGACGTGATGATGCCGCAGGTCGACGGCCTTGACGTGTGTCGCATCCTGCGCGGCGAGTCGGAGGTGCCGATCCTGCTGCTCACCGCGCGTACCACCGAGGACGACATGCTGCTCGGCCTCGACGTGGGGGCGGACGACTACATCACGAAGCCGTACAGCCCTCGCGAGCTGGCTGCGCGCGTCCGCGCACTGCTGCGCCGCGCGGGCGCGGTCACAGCGGGTAACCAGGCCATCCTCAAGGTCGGCGATCTGGAGATCGATCCAGGGCGATTCGAGGTACGCGTGGGTGGGCGGCCCATCGTGCTGACGGCCAAGGAGTTCGGGATCCTGGAGGTTCTGGCGGGCGAGCCGGGTCGGGCGTTCACGCGGGCGCAGATCATCGACCGGGCGTTCGGGTTCGACCACTACGTGCTGGAGCGCACGGTCGACGCGCACGTGATGAACCTCCGCCGCAAGATCGAGGAGGACGCGGCCGAGCCGCGCTACGTGCAGACCGTTTACGGGCGCGGGTACCGGTTGGCCGAGTCGTGAGCGAGCGTAGCGAGCGAACCGTTTGGCTCAATGCGTCTCGTGGCTCGCGTCCGCCCGCAGCGAAGCGAGGACGGGCGTGAGCTTCCGGATTCGCGTGTTGGTGCTGGTCACGCTCGTGGCCGTCACCGCCGTGGGTGCCACCGCCTGGATCGTGCTGCGCCAGGCGTCGCAGCAGATCGCCGACTCCGAGACAGCCGACCGCGCGGTGATCGACCAGGTGACCAGCGAGCTGCTCCAGTACGGGCAGACGCACGGCACGTGGGAGGGCGTGGCCGGCCTCGTCTCGGATCTCGGCGTCAGCACGGGGCAGCGGATCCACCTGGCGACCGAGTCGGGCGAGGTGGTGTCCGACACCGACACGCTGCAGGGTGTCACCGCCCGCAAGCTCGGCACCTCGGTCACGCTCGTCGATCCCCGACCCAAGATCGAGCTTGCCGAGGTGCGCGAGCCGTTCGTCGCGACCGACAAGGCGGTGAGCAGCTACCGCGCGGGCGTGCGCTTCGCGGCGTGCATGTACCGAGCTGGGTACAACATTCTGAAGATCGACGGTGCCCTCGGCGTGCCCACGTTTCAGGCCCGCGACGGCGACCCGGCCGTCCTGAAGGACTGCTACGCGCGTTCGGCCGAGTCGCCGCGCGAGAACGAGTTCGACCAGCGGCGGATCGCCGCCTGCAAGGAGCCGGAGGTTGCCGGCGAAGCGCTCCCGATCTGCCTCTCGCAGGCGTTCACCGACCTGATCAGCGAGGTGGCCCCGAAGCCGCTGCGGGTCACGCTGGGGTTCGCCGGCGAGCCGCGTACACCCCTCTCGCCCGCCCCCATCCTCGCCGCCGCGGCCGGCGTGGCCATCCTCGCCTTCGCGGGCACCGCCCTGCTCAGCCGCCGCGTGCTCCGCCCGATCGGCAGCCTCACCGAGGCCGCCCGCCGGCTGGGGCGCGGCGACCTCACGAGCCGGGTCGCGGTGGTGGGCAGCGACGAGGTGGCCGAGCTGGGCCGCACGTTCAACCGCATGGCCGACTCCCTCCAGCGCGGCGAGGAGCGGCAGCGGAGGCTGGTGGCCGACGTCGCGCACGAGCTGCGTACGCCGCTTGCCAACCTGCGCGGCTACCTCGAAGCGCTCAAGGACGGCGTTATCGAGCCCGACCCCGATCTGTTCACGTCGCTGCACGAGGAGGCGGTACTCCAGCAGCGCATCGTCAACGACCTGCAGGACCTGGCGCTGGCCGAGGCGGGCACGCTCGCGTACCACCGCACGGTCATCGACATGGCCGAGGTGCTGGAGACCACCCGCGCCGCCCACCACGCGGTCGCCGAGTCGGCCGGCGTGCGCCTGATGGTGGCGTCGCCGGGGCCGGCCCAGGTGCACGCCGACCCCGACCGCCTGCGGCAGGTGCTGGGCAACCTGGTCACCAACGCCCTCCGCGCCACCTCCGCCGGCGGCAGCGTGACGCTCTCGACCACGGTGGACGGCACCGCGGTGGTGCTGCGGGTCGCCGACACCGGCACGGGCATCGCGCCGGCGTCGCTGCCGCACGTCTTCGACCGCTTCTGGCGGGCGGACTCGGCGCGCGGACGGCGTACGGGCGGGAGCGGCCTGGGGCTCTCGATCGCCCGCCAGATCGTCACGGACCATGGCGGCACGATCACGGTCGCGAGCCAGCTCGGCGTCGGTACGACGTTCACCATCACGCTGCCCGCCCTCCGCACCTGATCCCACATCTACGTGTCGTCGGCTCCCGCTTGTGGAGCGGCTCCGACGTGAACTGCGTCCGCGGGCGATCGTGGCTCGTCCACCTTCCGCTGCTCCACGACCGGAGGATTGGTCGTCGCGCCATCCTGAGAAGAGATCGCCGTTGAGACGAGGCTGGGCGAGACCGGTTCAACCGGCTGAATGTCTTCGGGCGTGCGAAGGCGCGGAGGTGCCGGCATCCACGGCTTCAAGTTTTGAATCACCTGCTCGTAGAAGTCGTCGATCGCGGCAAGTACCGAGTCGATAAATGCCCCTCGCCCCGTTCCCCTCTTCGAGCCGGCGGGAGCCGACATCGCCACACGGAACGCGCGGAGTTCCTTCGCCGGATCACTGATCAACGTGGCCGGATCGGCTCGCACCTGGCGGAGGAGCCCGGCGGTGCCGTCGCCACGGCTGTGCATCACGAACGCTTCCACCCGCGTAGTCTCAGGCGCGTCCTTCAGTTGGCGCACCAGCCAGTTGACGCGTGTCGTCGGTTTTCCGCTCCTGGGTGCGTCCACATCTACATGGCAAATCACTCGTCCAGCGCGAAGGTCCGCCGTCACCTGCATCGCGCCTACAGCGCCCGGAATCTTGATACCTCCGGTCATGGCGCCCGTCGTGCTCAACTGACTGACCAAAGTTTGGGTTCGTAGGGAGGGCTCCGCCAGATCGCGTCGGCTTAGTGCGGGGGTCACTTCTGCGCCGAGTCGCCGACCGAGGCGCAGACAGGCGTATCTCATCAGCGCGTCGAAGCGTCCGGCCACTTCTGCGACAACTGTGTCGCCCGTGCGGACGGTCCCAGCCGCCACGCCGTCGCGAACACTCACCCACGCCGGGCCCATGTCGCTGAACTCCATGGCACCGGAACGAGGATGCTCGAGGTAGCGGATCAGTTCGCCGAGGACCCATGCCTGATCCGGGTCGGCCACACCGCGGTATTCCTTCTGCATGACGGCCTGAGTGAGGATCTCGGTCCACGGCAGGTGGTAGAGGCTGACCTTTCGCAGCTTTCGCTTGTCGACGGGTGTTGGGTGCTGGCCCGCGACTGCCGGTATCTCATTGGAGATCGTGATCAAGGCGTCGAAGCTTTGCTCGCGAGCAATCTCCAGGTACGCCTCCACCTGCTCCGTGCGTAACTCGTTGCTTCCCGTCTTGACCTCGACCAGAGCGGTCCACTGCCGCTGACCTCGTGATACGCGAATGAGGCCATCGGGAAAGAGTTGTTTGTCGCCGAGCTTGAACGGGACCTCGATAAAGGTCTGAACCG
Organism: Phytohabitans houttuyneae; assembly: GCF_011764425.1. Lineage (NCBI taxonomy): Bacteria > Bacillati > Actinomycetota > Actinomycetes > Micromonosporales > Micromonosporaceae > Phytohabitans > Phytohabitans houttuyneae. The sequence continues at coordinate 3,795,591 of NZ_BLPF01000001.1, read as the reverse complement.
GGCCCGCCGGTGCACCGAACGGCTGGGTAAGAGCGCGTCCGAACTCGCGTACCGCGCTCATCACCGCGAGAACGGCCGAGGTTGCTCTTCGCTCTTGTTCCTCAGCGCCATTGATGCCGGATGTGGGAATCAGCCGAGCGGCGAGCCACGTGTCCTCGGACATTCGCAACCTCCTCGATACCGCAGTAGTACTGGAAGTTACACGGCGCGTGATCAGAAATGAGCCCAACGATGCGGGCCGATCTATCGAAAAATGCGGCCCTGACGGCCCACCGTCATCGTCGGCGGTACGGCCGATCTCACTTAACGGCCACCGGCCATTGGCAATTCGGATCGGCGAACGGTGAGTAGTTTGCGCGTGCGCTACTACCCGGTGGAGGTTGACGCCCGTCGTCGGTACCGCTATGAGGTACCAGCGGTGGGTTTGCGGGCGGCGAGGCGTTCGACGATGCCCAGGCGGAAGCGGTCGTGCCGCTCGATCATGTAGCCCATCGCCTCGACGTGGCGGATCGGGCGGCGCCGCCAGTATTCGCCGGCCATTGGCACGCTGACCAGCTCGGCCAGCCACTGCACCGCGCGCAGCGGCCACGGGCCGGCGGCCACGTGGTCGGCCAGCAGCAGGAGGCCGCCGGGGCGCAGGACGCGGTCCATCTCGGCGAGCGCCTTGCGGTCGTCCGGGATCGCGCAGAGGCCGAACGTGCACACCACCGTGTCGTAGGCGGCGTCGGGCAGGTCGAGTGCCTGGGCGTCGCCCTCGCGCAGGTCGACCGCGCGGTCGAGGTCGGTGGCGCGGCGGCGGGCGAGCGCGAGCATCCCGGGGCTGAACTCCACGCCGGTCAACCGCGCGCCGGCCGGGTAGTGCACGAGGTTGAGGCCGGTGCCGATGGCCACCTCCAGCACCTCGCCGGTGGCCTGGCCGCACACCCACTGGCGGGTGTCGCCGAAGAAGCGCTGGTCGGCTGGGGTCATGATGCCGTCGTACGACCCGGACACGCGGTCCCACCTGCGCCGTAGCCGGTCGGTGCGGCGGTCTTCGTCAGCCATCGGGACACCCCCTCTAACGGGGTGCGTACCGCAAGTGAGGGCGGCTCCGCAAACGGACGGTTAACACGATCGCCACGAGCGCGGTCGCCAGCAGGGTGACGGCGATGCCGTGGGCGAGGCCGCGGACCAGGTACTCCTTGCCGGTGTGGTCGACCGCGTACGTCCCGATCTCGCGGCTGGACCAGAAGGGCGTGAGCCGCGTGATCTGGTCGGCGGGGTCGATCATCATCTGCAGGCTGATCGTCACCAGCAGGATGAGCGTGCCCTCCAGCTCGCGGGGCATGAGCGCGCCGATCAGGAGGCCGAACGGGGCGGCGACCGTCACCGCCAGCACCATCGCGGCGGCCAGCGCACCGAGCCGCACCTGGCCGCCGCGGTCGATGGCGATCAGCGCGAAGAACGGCGCCGCGACCGCCAGCCCGAGCACCCACATCGCGGTCAGCCGGCCCAGGTAGAGATGGTGGCTGCGGTACCCGGACAGGCGCAGCCTCGGCTCGATGTGGCGGCTCGTCCCGCTGGCGAACAGGGCCGCGGTGCTCACCGCCCAGGCGAGGCCCAGCAGCACGAAGCGGATCGACTGGCCGACCTGGCCGTGGCGGACCAGGTAGCAGAGCAGGGGCAAGGTCAGGAGCAGCAGGAGGACGCCCCGTCGGCGCGCCAGCTCGCGCAGCGCCATCTCGGCGACGGTCAGCAGCTTCATGCGGCGACTCCTCGGCGGTCGGGCGTCAGGTCGAGCACCTGGTCGACCTGGTCCAGTTGGCTGAGCAGGTGGGTGACGACCACGATCGCCCGCCCCTCGTCGCGCCAGCGCCACACGTGCTGCCAGAAGTCGAGGTACGTGCCGCGGTCGAAGCCCTGGTACGGCTCGTCGAGCAGCAGCACGTCCGGGTCGCCGAGCGCGGCCATCACGAGGTTGAGCTTCTGCCGGGTGCCGCCGGAGAGGTGCCGCGCCTGCACGCTCTCGCCCGCATCCCACTGGAGCGAGGCGGCGCCGGCGCGTCCCAGCCGCCGCGAGTGGGCACGGTCGAGGCCACGGCCGGCGCCCACCAGCACGAAGTGCTCCTCGGGAAGGAGGAAGTCATACGTGCCGCCGTCCTGCGGGCAGTAGCCCAGCACGCCGTCGACCGCCACGTCGCCCGAGTCCGGCGACAGCAGGCCGGCGCAGATGCGCAGGAACGTGCTCTTGCCGCACCCGTTCGCCCCGACGATCGCGGCCACCTCGCCCGCGCGGATGGTCAGGTCCGTGGGGCGCAGGACGGTGCGCCGCCCGTACCTCTTGGTGATCTGGCGGGCCTGCAACCGCACGCGTCCCGGCGGGCGCCGCTGCGGGCGGCGCTGGCTGGCAAGGCTCTCCGCGACCGCGGCCGCGTAGCCCTCCGGCGTCCCGAAGGCCCGGAACGCCGGCTGCCCGCTGTCCCGCAGGTGCGCGGCGGCCTCGGCGACCACGTGGTGCGTGACCTCCGGCGCGAGCCGGTGCCGGGCCAGCTCCTGGCCGAGCGCGTGCAGCCACCTCTCGTCGGTCATCAACTGGTCACCTCTTCCATGAGCAGGTCGTCCACCCGGCCGGCGAAGGCGCGCCAGTCGGTCGAAAGGCGGCGCACGGCCTCCTCGCCCGACGGGGTGAGCCGGTAGTACTTGCGGGCCGGCCCGGACTCGCCGTCGCGCCAGTGGGCCGCGACAAGGCCGGTGCGCTGCAGCCGCAGGAGGACGGGGTAGAGCGTGCCGCCCTGGATCTGGCCGAGGCCGGCGCGGTCGAGGGCCTGGGCGAGCTCGTACCCGTACGACTCGCGGCGGGCCAGGAGGGCGAGCACGCAGACGTCGAGCACGCCGCGCAGCCACTGCCCTCGCCGGTCCTGATCCACTCGGGGAAGGTAGCACAGCTACCTAGGTAGTGTTGCCATCTAGTCGGCGCCACTCGTCCGGACCGGCGAGGAGCGCGCGGACCGCCTCGTAGGCCTCGTCCTCGCTGTCGTACTCGTAGAAGCGGGACAGCCCTTCGGCCCCGCCCGCGCGCTGCTCCACGAACCACTGGTCGGCGTCGGCGCGCAGGTACACGTCCCGGCGCGCTAGCCGGCCCCACTTGCCGTTCCACCAGTGCTTTCGCTGTTCCATCGGAGCACTGTATAGAACGGATGTTCGACTAACGGTCGGCGGGTCGATCTTTGTTGACGAGGTTGTCGAGGGCGCTGCGGTGCTGCTCGGGTACCCGCGTGGAGATGAGCGCGTCGCGGATCTCGGTGAGGAGCTTGACCTCTTCGCTGGGGGCGGCGGGCGGTGGCTCCTCGCCGCGGCGGCGGCGCTCGGCGAGCTTGTTCATCGGCACCACGACGAACAGGTAGAGCGCCGCTGCGGTGAGCAGGAAGGCGATGGCCGCGTTGATGAAAGCCGCCCAGTCGAACGCGACACCCCGGATCTTTGGTGCACCGGCCGTTATGCCTTCGCCGCCCGAGATGACCCGCACCAGCGGCTCCAGGAACGACTTGGTGAACTGGGTCACCACGCCTGTGAACGCGGCGCCGATCACGATGCCGACCGCGAGGTCGACCACGTTTCCGCGCATGATGAAGTCTTTAAAACCCTTGAGCATGCCCAGCACCGTAGTGGTCCCGGCGTCATACCTCCAGAAATGCCCCAGCCTCGGCGGCCGCCCGCGTCGGGTCTCCCGCCCGGATGGCATCGACGAGGCGGTCGTGGTCGACGCGGTGCTCGGGGCGCAGCTCGTCGCCCACGCAGGTCGCGATCGAGGCGCGGAGCATCGCCGCACCGAACGAGGCGTAAAGCTCGGCCAGCATCGCGTTGTGCGCGGCCGCCACGATCGCGGTGTGCAGCACGGCGTCGGCCTCCACGAAATCGTCGACGCGGCCTGATCGCCACGCGGCCTCGCGGTCGGCCAGCGCGCCGTCGAGCGCCGCCATGTCTTCGGGGGTACGGCGCATCGCCGCCAGCCGCGCCGCCTCGACCTCGAACGCGCGGCGCACCTCGACCGCCTCGGCAGCCTGTGCCCCGGCCAGCCGGCGGCCCACCACGCCGGACATCTCGTCCACCGAGATCACGTAGGTGCCCGAGCCCTGGCGGCACTCCAGCACCCCGGCGTGCACGAGCGCCCGCACCGCCTCGCGAACCGTGTTTCGCCCGACGCCGAGCGCCTCGACAAGCTGCGGCTCGGTCGGGATGCGGCTGCCCACCGGCCACTCGCCCGCTGCGACCTGCTCGCGGAGCTGGTCGATCACCTGCCGGACAAGGGTGGGGCGGGAACGGGTGGGTGTGATGCCGCGGTGGCCGGCTCCCACCTCGTGAGCTGCGGCTAGTGGCATCGGTTACATCACCCGACCATAAATCATCCCATGATTTTAGGATGGTCCTCGTGGCTCCGCCAGCATCGACACTCACCGCCCCTGCCTCCGCCGCCATCGAGACCGCACCGGCTGCCCGTACGCGCGGCACCGCGCTCATCCTCGCCGGCATCCTGCTCGTCGCGCTCAACCTGCGCATCGCCATCACGAGCCTCGGCGCCCTCCTCGAGGAGGTGCGCACCGGCCTGCACCTTTCCGGTGCCATGGCCGGCGTGGTCACGACGATGCCGACGATCGCGTTCGCCGCGTTCGGCGCGATCGCACCCTGGCTGGTGCGCCGCTTCTCGCCCGGCCGCGTGGTCGTGGCCGCGATGGTCGCGCTTGTCGCGGGCGAGGCGGTGCGGGTCGCCACCGGGTCGACGGTCGTGTTCATCGCCACGAGCGCGCTGGCCCTGGCCGGCATCGCGGTCGCCAACATCCTGCTTCCGCTGCTGGTGCGGCAGTACTTCCCGACGCGAACCGGGCTGGTCACCGGTGCGTACACGGTCTCGCTGACCGCCGGCGCCTCCGTGGCCGCCGCCTCGGCAGTGCCGATCGCCGACGCCTTCGGCTCGTGGCGGGCGGGGCTGGGCGCGTGGTCGGTGCTCGCCGTGGTCGCGGTGCTGCCGTGGCTCCCGGTGATCCTCCGCCGCTCCGGCACGCACGCGACGGCCGCGCCGCTGAACGGGCGGGTGCGCCCGGCCCGCACCCGGGTCGGCTGGGCGATGGCCATCTACTTCGGCACGCAGGCACTGAGCGGGTACGCCACGATGGGCTGGCTGGCCCAGCTCTTCCGCGACTCCGGCTACCGCCCGCAGACGGCCGGCCTGCTGCTCGCCGGCGTCACCGCCGTGGGCATCCCGGTGGCGCTGGTGATGCCCGCGCTCGCGATGCGGCTGCGCAGCCTGAGGCCGCTGGTGCTGGCGCTGTCGGCCATGATGATCGCCTCGTACGTCGGCCTCATCCTCGCCCCACACGGCGGCGCCGTCGCGTGGGTGGTCCTGCTCTCGATCGGCCAGGGCGCGTTTCCGCTCGCGCTGGTGACGATCGGCCTGCGCGCGAGGACGCCCGAGGGGACGGTGGCGCTGTCCGCCTTCACGCAGAGCCTCGGCTACCTGATCGCCGCGCTCGGCCCCCTCGTCGTCGGCGCGCTCTACGAGATCACCGGTGGGTGGAACATCCCGATCGGCTTTCTCATCGCCGCCGCGCTGGCACAGACCGTCGCCGGGCTCGCGGTCGCACGCCCTCGCTTCGTCGAGGACTGACCCGGCTGATCAGGGACCTTGTGGCTGGCCGCGCCGGACTCCCTGATCAACCGCTGGTGACCCGCTCCTAGGGTGTGGTCGAGGCGCTCGGGCGCAGGACCGCGCACGCCTCCATGGCCTCCTTGACCTTGGGGTCGGTGGTGCTCGGGTTGGCGCTCAGGTCGACGCCGCGGTCCGAGAGGCAGGTGCGGTAGGCAGCGTCCGCCTCGCGGTTGCCCCCGCCTGGGCCGCCCTGCCCGCCCGGGCCGCCCGGGCCGCCGGTCGGTCGCAGCGAGGCACACGCCTCCTGGGCCTTCTGCCAGGTCGCGTCGTCGACGCCCTCCGGCCGGAAGCCGCTGCCCATCCGACCGCCACCGGGCGCTCCCGACGGCCCGACACCCGGCCCGCCCGACGGCCCGCCGGACGGGAACGCGGTCGGACGGTCCGAGGGGAAGCCCGACGGGAACGCGGTCGGACGCCCCGACGGGAAGCCGCCCGGCCGGCCGGACGCCGTCGTGTCGGGGATGTCGATGCCCTGGTCGCGAAGGCAGTCCATGTAGGCCGAGAAGCCTGTCGCAGCCTGGCCGGAGTCATCGGAGCCGCCATCCGAGCCGCCACACCCCGCGGCGACGAAGAGCGCCGCGATCGATCCGGCTGCCAGAGCGAGGGTCCAACGCGCGCGCAGAGACACAGGTCCTCCATCAGTGGGCGTGCCGCGAGGGCTTGCCTTGGTCGTGCCGCGGGCTTGGGGGAACTCCGCGGCACGCCGGCTCATGCAACCGCCGCTACCTCCATGCCGCGTCAGGCGAAGCTCGGAGAACCCTTCGAATCGACTCTGAGCAAACTCCGAGGTACGGCTCAGGCGGCTGCGAGGTGGACGGCCGAGACTCGCGGCTCATGGGCGTTCGCCGGAGGAAGTGGCGTGTCCGCACGCGGTTTGTCGTGTGCGGCCTCGTCGTGCTGGTCGTCGTGCTCACGTCCGCGGGGGCGTATGCGTTGACCAGCGGCGATCCGGCACCCACGGCCGAGGCCGCCACGGCGCGGGTCGACCGGGGCGACGTGGCCACGGCGGTGGCGACGACGGGTTCGCTCGAGCCCGCGCAGACGCGGACGCTCGGCTTCGCCATCGACGGCACCGTGACCTCGGTCAAGGTGCGCGCCGGCGACCAGGTCAAGGCTGGTCAGGTGCTCGCCGAGATCGACGCCACCGAGGCGCAGGAGCGGGTGGACGACGCCCAGGACGCGCTCGACGACGCCGAGGAGGCGCTCGACGAGGCGGAGGAGGCCGCCGACAGCGGGACGAGCACCTGCGCGGTCTCCGCCGCCGTGGGCGGGCAGGTGGTGCAGGTCGCCCTGATGTCGGGCGGCGGGGCGACCCCTTCACCGTCCGCGACGCCGTCCCCGTCGCCGAGCGTCCAGCCGTCGCCATCCCCGTCGCCGTCGCGGAGCACGGAGGCGCCGTCGGCAAGCCAGCCACCCCATAGCAGCGCACCGTCCGGACCCGACGGTGGCCAGGTGCCCGGTGGCGGGGAGAGTTCCGCCTGCCCTGGTGGGGCGCCCCGGGGCGGCGATGCGGTGTTCGCCGCCCAGCAGCGGGTGACGAGCGCGGAGCTCGCCCTCGCCGAGGCGGAGGACCAGTTGGCGGGCACGAAGATCACGGCACCGATCGGTGGCAAGGTGCTGTCGGTCGGCGGAGCCGTGGGTGCCGACGTCCGCGCGGGCAGCACGTTCGTCTCGCTCGCCGATGTGGCCGGCATGCAGGTGGCGGCCGACTTTCCCGAGGCCGACGCCGGCCGCCTCACGGTGGGCCTGAGTGCCACGGTGACGCTTGCCAACCGGCCGGGCGAGGAGTTCGCCGCGCGTGTCGTCCGGGTCAGCCCGGTGGGCACCGCAGACGGCGACATGGTGCGATACGGCGCGGTGCTCGCGTTCGAGGAGGTGCCGGCGGAGCTTCTCGTCGGTCAGAGCGCGGGTGTGAGGGTCAAGACCGGCGAGGTCACCGGCGTGCTTCGGGTGCCGTCGACGGCGGTGCGGGCCGAAGGAAAGGTCGTCGTCCGCACGGCGGCGGGGGACGAGACCCGCACGGTGGAGGTCGGCCTGCGGGGCGACCAGTTCACCGAGGTCAAGAGCGGACTTATCGAAGGCGACGAAGTTGTCATAGCTGGCGCTTAGGTAGTTCCCAGCCAACTCCGAGGCAGTTCCCGTACAAGAGTGACGTGGCTGGCCGTTTGACCCGAGTGCTCGTCGTCGACGACGAGCCCAACATCTGTGCCCTGCTGTCTGCGACGCTGCGGCTGATCGACTTCGACGTGCGCGTGGCGAGCGGAGGGCACGAGGCCCTCGCCACAGCGGTCGAGTTCGAGCCCGACCTCGTGGTGCTCGACGTGATGCTGCCCGACCTCGACGGCTTTCAGGTGGCGCAGCGGCTGCGGTCCGGCTCGGGTCCGGGCGTGCCCGTGCTGTTCCTGACGGCGCGTGACGCGGTCGAGGATCGCATCTCCGGGCTGACGGTCGGCGCCGACGACTACGTGACAAAGCCGTTCAGCCTGGAGGAGGTCGTGCTCCGCATCCGGGCGATCCTGCGGCGCAGCCGCACCGAGCCGGAGGGTGACGGCGACGGCGGCGTCCTGCGCTACGCCGACCTGGAGCTCGACGAGGACGCGCACGAGGTGCGCCGGGGCGGGCGGCTCGTCGACCTGTCGCCGACCGAGTTCAACCTGCTTCGCTACCTGCTTGTCAACGCGGGGCGGGTGGTGAGCAAGGCGCAGATCCTCGATCGCGTGTGGAGCTACGACTTCGGCGGCGACGGCCGGATCGTCGAGTCGTACGTGTACTACCTGCGCAAAAAGATCGACTGCTGGGAGCCGCCGCTGATCCACACCGTGCGCGGTGTCGGCTACGCGTTGCGCCTGCCCCGCCCCCCGGACGAATGAAAATGCCGAGGTGGCGGCACTGGACCCTCCGGTCCCGCCTCGTCGTCGTGGTGGCCGCGCTGACCGCGGTGGCCCTCATCGCGTCCAACGCGGCCGGCATCCTGCTGCTGAAGCGCTACCTGACTGACCAGATCGACGAGCAGCTCATCGGGATGAGCCGGATGGCCGCCGACGATCGCCCGATCCGGGTCCGCCCCGACGACGACGGCTTCCCCCGCGGCAAGTTCGACCTGTACCGGACGATGCTGATCTACGACGCCCAGGGCAACCAGCGCTCGATGATGGGTTCGGAGGAGATCTCTCCACCCGAGGTTGGCTCGTTCGAGGAGGTGTCCAAGCGGGTCGGCGGCAAGCCGTTCACGGTGGAGTCGGCCGACGGCGAAGACTTCTGGCGCGTGGTGGTGGTCGCGCGCGAGGACGGTGGCGTTGCCGTTCCCGCCGTCTCGCTGCGCCAGGTGGAGGCGACGGCCGACCTGCTGCTGGTGATCGACCTGATCGTGATGTTCGTGGTGCTCCTCCTGCTCGGCCTTGTCGCGGCGTCGGTCGTCCGGATCGGCCTGCGCCCGCTCACCCGGATGGAGTCGACCTCGACCGAGATCACCGCGGGCGACCTGACCCGCCGCGTCGACGACGCCGACCCGCACACCGAGTCCGGACGGCTCGGCATCGCGCTCAACTCGATGCTCGACCGGATCGAGTCGGAGGTCGCCGCGCGCACCGCGTCCGAGCAGCGCATCCGGCAGTTCGTCGCGGACGCTTCGCACGAGCTGCGCACACCGCTCACGTCGATCCGGGGCTTCGCCGAGCTGTACCGCCGGGGTGGTGCCCCGCACGGCCCCCTGCTGGACGAGACGATGGCCCGCATCGAGGCCGAGGCGGCGCGGATGGGGCTGCTGGTCGAAGACCTGCTGCTGCTCGCCAAGCTGGACCGCCAGCGCGAGCCGCAGCGGCGCCCGGTCGACCTGCTCGCCATCGCCGCCGACACGATCCGTGACGCGCATGCGCGGCGCCCAGACCGGCCGGTGCGGCTGGCCAGCTTCGGCGGAGACGAGTGCGGCTTCGAGCCGGTGACCGTGCTCGGCGACGAGCACCGCCTCCGCCAGGTCGCCACCAACCTCGTCGCCAACGCGCTCCAGCACACGCCGCCGCAGGCCGACATCACCGTGCGGGTGGGCCGGCTGAGCACGTACCGGCCGCACCGGTCCACGACCGCCGCGGTCGGTGACGACCTGCCGCGCCGCACCCCGATCGCCGTGCTGGAGGTCGCCGACAACGGTCCGGGCGTGCCCACCGAGCACGCGGGGCGCATCTTCGAGCGGCTGTACCGCGCGGATCCGAGCCGCGCCCGGCGCAACGGCGGCTCGGGGCTCGGGCTCTCGATCGTGGCGGCGATCGTGAGCAGCCACGGCGGCCGGGTGGAGCTGGAGACGGGGCCGGGGCAGGGTTCCGCGTTCCGGGTGCTGCTGCCGACGGGTTCCCAGTCACCTTTGAGCTAGCGCGGGGGTTGCTCCGAGGCGCCTCCTCCAAGCTTTCGCGCATGCGCCGATCCCTGCCGAGGTTGGGCCTGTCCCCGGCTCTGCTTGTCAACGTCGCGCTCGCGCTGGTCCTGGCCGCCGCGGCGACGTGGGCATACACGTCTTTCGCCAGGGCCGAGGCCGCCGAGACGGGCACCGGTGACAGCCGCACCGTTCCGGTCGCACAGGGCACGGTCACGGCGACGGTCTCCGCCTCCGGCACGGTGCAGAGCGCGTCGACCGCGAGCGCCTCGTTCGACACGTCCGGCACGGTCACCGAGATCCACGTCCAGGTGGGCGACAAGGTGACCAAGGGCCAGGTGCTCGCCAAGGTGGACGGCACCGCGGCGCAGCGGCAGCTCGACGCCGCCGAGGCCAATCTCGACGCCGCGCAGGCCGCGCTCGACCGCGCCGAGGATGCCGACAGCGACACGGCGGAGGCGGAGGCCGAGGTCGAGCAGGCCGAGCTGGATGTCGCCGAGGCCGAGGACGGGGTCGCCGGCACCACGCTCAAGGCGCCGATGGCCGGCACGGTGACAGCGGTCAACGGCACGGTGGGCAGCTCGGCGTCGAGCAGCGGGTCGAGCGGTGGAAGCACCGGGGGCGACGGGTCCGACTCGTCATCGTCGGGCTTCGTCGAGATCGCAGACCTCACGCGGCTGGAGGTGGCCGCATCGGTGGCCGAGGCCGACGCCACCAAGCTCAAGAGCGGGCAGTCCGGCACCGTCACGTGGAATGCGCTGCCCGGTGCCGAGTCCACGGCCAGCCTCGCCGCGATCGACCCCAACGCGACCTCGGAAAACAACGTCGTGACGTATGGGGTGACGTTCACGCTCGACACGCTGCCCGACGGGGTGCGCGCGGGTCAGAGCGTCGAGGTGTCGGTGACCGTCGGGCAGGCGGAAAACGTGGTGTATGTCAACTCGGCGGCCCTCACCAGCGTCGGCACCCGCCACACGGTGACCGTGCTGGAGGGCGGCCAGCGGGTCGTGCGCACCGTCGAGATCGGACTTGAGGGCGACAGCGCCACCGAGATCAAGTCGGGGCTCACGGTCGGCGAGCAGGTCGTGATCACCACGTCGAGCACTTCCACCAACCAGGGCACGTTCCCCGGCGGCGGCTTCCCCGGCGGCGGTGGGCTCCCCGGCGGTGGAGGCTTCCCGGGCGGCGGCCAGCGACCCCCGGTGGTGGCCGGTGACCGTCCTGGACGTCCGCAGCGTGACCAAGGTGTATGGCGAAGGCGCAGCCACCGTGCACGCCCTGCGCGGAGTGTCATTGAGCGTCGAGCGCGGTGAATACCTCGCGATCATGGGCTCGTCCGGCTCTGGCAAGTCCACGCTGATGAACATCCTCGGGTGCCTCGACATCCCCTCCGCAGGGCGGTATCTGCTCGACGGTGTCGACGTGAGCCGGCTCAACGACCGCCAGCTCGCCCTCGTGCGCAACAGGCGGATCGGCTTCGTCTTCCAGTCCTTCAACCTGATCCCCCGCACGAGCGCACTGGCCAATGTGGAGCTTCCACTGGCATACGCGGGGGTGAAGGCGGCGGAGCGCCGGCGCCGGGCGCGGGTCGCACTGGACATGGTTGGGCTCGCGGACCGGGCGGACCACGAGCCCAACCAGCTGTCCGGTGGCCAGCAGCAGCGCGTCGCGGTGGCGCGCGCACTTGTTACCGAGCCGGCGCTGCTGCTGGCCGACGAGCCCACGGGCAACCTCGACAGCCGGTCGACAGAGGACATCCTCGGCATCTTCGACGAGCTGCACGCCGCGGGCCGCACGATCCTGCTCATCACGCACGAGGGAGACGTGGCCGCCCGAGCCAGCCGCCTGATCAGGCTCTTCGACGGCCAGATCTCCGCCGACCTCCGGCAGCAGCCGGCCGTGCACGAGCGAGGACGGGCATGAGCGTTTTCGAGGTGCTGCGCTTTGCGGTCCGCGGGATCGGGGCCAACAAGCTCCGCTCCGGCCTCACGATGCTGGGCATCCTGATAGGCGTCGCCGCCGTGATCCTGCTCGTCGCGGTGGGCAACGGTTCGGCGCGCGAGGTGGCCGAGCGGATCGAGGCGCTGGGCACCAAGACGCTGACCGTGCAGGGCGTCGGCGGCGGCGACGTGCTGACGCGCGAGGTGGCCGAGGCACTCGACGACCCGGTGCTCGCGCCGGATGTCACCTCGGTGTCGCCGGTCGCCAGCACGCAGGCGACCCTCACGTATGAGGGCACCGACCACTCGGTGCAGCAGTTCGTCGGCAGCTATCCGAGCTATTTCGGCGCGTCCAACTCGCCGGTGGAAACCGGGTCCGCGTTCACCGAAGAAGACGTGGCGCAGGGACGCCGGGTGGTCGTGATCGGGCAGACGGTCGCGGAGGAGCTGTTTCCCGGCCTCGACCCGGTCGGCGAGGAGATCACCGTGAGCGGCGCGCTCTTCACGGTGGTGGGCGTGCTGGAGGAAAAGAGCAGCGCCTCGGGCTTCATGGACGCCAACGACCTGGCCATCGCGCCGCTCACCGCGGTGCAGCAGGCGCTCGTCGGATACGGTCCGTTCAACTCGATCATCGTGGAAGCTAGCTCGTCGGAAAAGGTCGCCGACGCGCAGTCGCAGGTCTCGCTCATCCTGTCCCAGCGGATCGAGACGACGGCAGGCTCGACCACCCAGCCCTACCGCATCCAAAACGCGTCGCAGTTGCTGGAGACGCAGACCGAGACCGCGGACACGTTCACGACGCTGCTGGGGGCGGTGGCCGGCATCAGCCTGCTGGTCGGCGGCATCGGCATCACCAACATCATGCTCGTCACGGTGACCGAGCGGACCCGCGAGATCGGCATCCGCAAGGCGCTCGGCGCGCCACGCCGGGTGATCCTGACCCAGTTCCTGGCCGAGGCGACGATGCTGAGCCTGTTGGGCGGTGGTCTGGGCGTGGCGGCCGCGCTCGTCGGCAGCAACTTCACGATCGTCGGCGTAAAGCCGATCATCGTGCCCAGCTCGATCGCGCTCGCCCTGGGCGTCTCGGTCGCGATCGGCCTCTTCTTCGGCAGCGTGCCGGCCAACCGCGCGGCCGGCCTGCGCCCCATCGACGCCCTCCGCTACGAGTGACCCGGGAGCCCGTGTTGACCGCATCCACATTGGACACCGAGCTGGCCGCGGCCGCGAGCCGCCGCTGGTGGAACAGGTGGACCATCGTGTTCGGCCTGGCGCTGCTGCTGGTCGGCGGCTTCGTGGCGGGCGTCGAGGTGCAGAAGGCCTACGGCGAGACGCCCGCCGCCGCGGGTCCCGGCGGCGGCCCGGGTGGCTACCGCGGCCAGGGCGGCTTTCCGGAGGGGTTCCCGGGCGGCGGCGCACAGACCGGGCAGGGCGCGCCGAGCGCCAGCGGCCAGAGCGCCGAGGCGACCACCGGCACGGTGAAGCTGGTCGACGGCACCACCGTCTACATCGAGACGGCCTCGGGCGAGGTGGTCACTGTGCGGACCGACGGCGACACGTCCGTCAGCGTGCCGGGCAAGCTCAAGGACCTCAAGGCGGGCGACAAGGTGAGCGTGGAGGGCGGCGCCGACGCGGAAGGCACGGTGACCGCCTCGACCGTCACGAAGACCGAGTGAGGCGCATCAGCGTCGAGCGACCGACCTGCTCGGTAAAGCCCCACCGCCGGTAAAACCCGAAGAGCTCCGGCTGGCAGACAAGCTCGACACTCCGGACGCGCGCCAGGCGCGGATGCCGCACGACGGCGTCCATCAGCATGGCCCCGACGCCCGAGCCGCGCGCGTCCGGCGCTACGAGCACGTCGAGCACCAGGGCCAGGTAGACGCCGTCGGTCAGCACGCGGGCAAACCCGACGAGCCGGTCGTCGGGGCGGTGCACGAGCGCGAAGACAAGGTCGGACGCCGCGAGCATCGCCGCCACATCCTCCGCCACCCGGTCCTCAGTCCACCACCCGGCGGCGAAGAGCCCCATGAGCTGCCCCAGCCGCGATCCCTCCAGGTGATCCCGCACCTCTATGCCCCGAAGATCCACAGATCCACGCTATCGACCCCGCGCCTCACGACGCCTCCCCGGCGGCGGTTGATCAGGGAGTTGGTGGGCGAGTCGGCCGGCGTGTCCACCCACAAAGTCCCTGATCAACGGGGCAAGGCATCAACCGGGCAAGGCCAAGCGCGGGCAAGGGCTAGTGGGGCTGGATCCAGCCGAAGGTGCGTTCCACAGCGCGGCGCCAGTTGTCGTACTCGGTCTTGCGCCACTGGGGGTCCACATCGGGCAGCCACTGTGCCGCGCGGTGCCAGTTTCGCCGCAGGCCCTCGAGGTCCGGCCAGTAGCCGACGGCGAGCCCGGCCGCGTAGGCGGCGCCGAGTGAGACCGTCTCGGCGACCATCGGGCGTACCACGGGCACGTCGAGCACGTCGGCCAGGAACTGCATCAGGAGGTTGTCGGAGGTCATGCCGCCGTCGACCTTGAGGGTGGTGAGCGCGAGGCCCGAGTCGGCGTCCATCGCGTCGACCACCTCGCGGGTCTGCCAGCCCGTGGCCTCCAGCACGGCGCGGGCCAGGTGTCCCTTTGTGATGTACGAGGTCAGCCCCACGATCACGCCCCGCGCCTCGCTGCGCCAGTGTGGCGCGAAGAGGCCGGAGAACGCAGGCACGATGTAGCACCCGCCGTTGTCGTCGACGGTACGGGCGAGCGTCTCGATCTCCGGCGCGGTGTTGATGATGCCCAGCCCGTCGCGAAACCACTGCACCAGCGAGCCGGTGATGGCGATCGAGCCTTCCAGCGCGTACACGGCCGGCTGCCCCTCGATGCGGTAGCCGACCGTGGTGAGCAGGCCGTGCTGCGAGCGGACCGGGCCGGTACCGGTGTTGAGCAGCAGGAAGCTCCCCGTCCCGTACGTGCACTTGGCCTCGCCCGGCGTGAAGCAGGTCTGGCCGAAGAGCGCGGCCTGCTGGTCGCCCAGGGCGGCGGCGAGCCGTACGCCGGGCAGGACCGTGCGCACCGTGCCGAAGACGCCGGCCGACGAGCGGATCTCCGGCAGGATCGCCGGCGGGATGCCGAAGAAGTCCAGCGAGTCCGGATGCCAGTCGAGCGTCGCCAGGTCCATGAGCATCGTGCGGCTGGCGTTCGTGACGTCGGTGAGGTGCTCGCCGGTGAGGTTCCAGATCAGCCAGCTCTCCATCGTGCCGAAGAGGACCTCGCCGCGTTCGGCACGCCCGCGCAGGCCCGGGGTGTGGTCGAGCAGCCAGCGCAGCTTGGGACCGGTGAAGTACGTGGCGAGCGGCAGCCCGCACCGCCGCTGTACCTCGTCGGCGCCCGCGGTGCGCGACAGCTCCTCGACCAGCGCGTCCGTGCGGGTGTCCTGCCAGACGATCGCGGGGGCGACGGGCACCCCGGTGCGGCGATCCCACACCACAGTGGTCTCACGCTGGTTTGCGATGCCGATCGCGGCGATCTGGCTGGCGTCGATGCCGCCGCGGGACAGCGCCCGGGGCACGACCCTCTCCACGTTGCGCCAGATCTCCATGGCGTCGTGCTCGACCCAGCCGGGGCGGGGAAGTGCTGCGCGTGTTCACGCTGGTCGACCGAGACGAGCTGGCCCCGGTGGTCGAAGACGATGCACCGCGTCGACGTGGTGCCCTGGTCGATGGAGATGACGTAGCGACCGTTCACAGACCCCGCCCTCCAAGGTCACGGGATACGGCACGGGCAGCCTCGCGAACCTGCGTCACGAGGGAGACCCGCGGCTGGCCGTGCGCGTCGCAGACCCGCTCGACCGGTCCGGAGATACCGATGGCGCCGACGACCAGCCCGCCGTACCCCTGATGGGTGCGGCGATGCTGGCTTCGCCGACGGTCATCTCCTCGATGTCCGAGGCCCACCCCGCCTCGCGGATCGCGGCCAGCGCCCGTGCGAGCGCGCGTGGGGTGGCGAGCGTGCGCCGGGTGTAGGGCGCCAGATCGTCGTAACCGCCGCCATGTGACTGCGCTGGTGGAGCGGCACTGACGCCGGCCTGGTACGCCAGCAGCACCTTGCCCAGCGCGGTGGCGTGCGGTGGCAGCAGCGCGCCCACGTCGAGCGTCTGGAGTGTGTCGTCGGGACGGAAGACGTGGTGCACGACCAGCACCTTGCTGTCCAGCAGCGTGCCGATCCGTACGGCCTCGCCACTGCGGGCGGCGAGCGGGTCGGCCCAGTTGATCGAGCGGGAGCGCAGCTCGTTGACGTCGAGGTAGCTGGTGCCGAGGTGCAGCAGCGCCGCACCGAGCTGGTACTTCCCGGACGTCTTGTCCTGCTCGACGAACCCCACGTCCTGGAGCGTCCGGACGATGCCGTGCGCGGTGCCCTTCGGCAGGTCCAGCGCGCGGGCGATCTCAAGCAACCCGAGTCGCCCCGAGCCCCCGGCGAGCAGCCGGAGGATGGCGGCGGCGCGGGCGATGGACTGTACCTGTCCGGGCACGGCCGCATGCTAACTCCGTTCTGCCTGGAGCAACAGTGTTCGACAATGCCGACCGGGGTTCGTTGACCGGGGCGCTAGGCGTCCCTACCGTGGCGCTTCGTAACAACCCGGGTACGAGGAGGAAACATGGCACAGCGCATGAGACTCCCGGGACTCCTCGGCGAGCTGGCAGCGGAGTTCGCGGGCACGATGATCCTCATCCTCTTCGGAGTGGGGGTGGTGGCGCAGGTCGTCGCGGGCGGCATCGGTGACCACGACAGCATCGCGTGGGCGTGGGGCCTCGGCGTCACGCTCGGCGTCTACGTCGCTGCCCGGATCAGCGGCGCCCACCTCAATCCGGCGGTGACCCTCGCCCTCGCGGTCTTCAAAGGCTTCGAGTGGCGCAAGGTCCTGCCCTACACGGCGGCGCAGACGCTCGGCGCGTTCGTGGCCGCGCTGATCGTGCGCTGGAACTACACCGAAGTCCTCGGCGCGTTCGACCCCGGCCACACCATCAAGTCACAGGGCGTCTTCTCCACCCTCCCCGGCAACGGCTCCCTCCCGGTCGACATGTGGGGCGGATTCCGCGACCAGATCATCGGTACTGCGATCCTGCTCTTCGTGATCCTCGCCCTAACCGACCTGAGGCAGAACACGCCCGCGGCCAACCTCGCCCCGGTCGTCATCGGCCTGCTGGTGGTCGGCATCGGCATGGCGTGGGGCACCAACGCCGGATACGCCATCAACCCTGCCCGTGACTTCGGGCCGCGGCTGGCATCCTTCCTCACGGGGTACGGAACAGCCTTCCGCGATCAGAACAACGACCTCTACTTCTGGGTGCCGATCGTCGGGCCGCTCCTGGGCGGCTTGGGCGGTGCGGGGCTGTACCAGCTGCTCATCGGCCGGTTCCTCCCCAAGGAAGGCCCGCCCGAGCCCGGTCGCATCCCGACACAGGCAGAGCCGGAGACCGTCCAGGCGAGGCAGTAAGAGACAGCGAAGGAGAACGAGAATGGCTGACTTCGTCGGCGCGGTGGACCAGGGCACGACAAGTACCAGATTCATGATCTTCGACCACGGTGGCAACGAGGTCGGGCGCCACCAGTTGGAGCACGAGCAGATCCTGCCCAAGGCCGGCTGGGTCGAGCACAACCCGCTGGAGATCTGGGAGCGAACGACGGCGGTTGTCCGCACCGCCATGAACAGCCGCGGCCTCAGCGCCTCCGACCTCGCCGCACTCGGCATCACCAACCAGCGCGAGACGTCCGTCGTGTGGAACCGGCGCACCGGCCGCCCCTACTACAACGCGATCGTCTGGCAGGACACGCGCACCGACCAGATCGCCGCGGCGCTCGACCGCGACGGTCGGGGCGACGTGATCCGGCAGAAGGCCGGCCTGCCGCCGGCCACCTACTTCTCCGGCGGCAAGATCCAGTGGATCCTGGAGAACGTCGACGGGGTACGCGCCGCGGCGGAAAGCGGCGAGGCCATCTTCGGCAACACCGACACGTGGCTGCTGTGGAACCTCACCGGCGGTGTCGACGGCGGAGTGCACGTCACCGACGTCACAAACGCCAGCCGCACCATGCTGATGAACCTGGAGACGCTGGACTGGGACGACGAGCTGCTGTCGTTCTTCAACATCCCGCGCGCGATGCTCCCGCAGATCCGCCCCTCGTCCGACCCCAGCCGGTACGGGGTGACCCTCCCGAACGGCCCGCTCGGCGGCGAGGTCCCGCTCACCGCCGACCTCGGTGACCAGCAGGCCGCGACGGTGGGTCAGGTCTGCTTCTCCGAGGGCGAGGCGAAGAACACCTACGGCACCGGCAACTTCATGCTGCTCAACACCGGTACCTCGCTGGTGCGCTCGAAGTCCGGCCTGCTCACGACCGTCTGTTACAAGCTCGGCGACGCACCCGCGGTGTACGCGCTGGAGGGCTCGATCGCGGTGACCGGCTCGGCCGTGCAGTGGCTGCGCGACCAGCTCGGCATCATCAGCGGCGCGGCGCAGAGCGAGGCGCTGGCCGCACAGGTCGAGGACAACGGGGGCGTCTACTTCGTACCGGCCTTCTCAGGCCTGTTCGCACCGTACTGGCGGTCCGACGCGCGCGGCGCGATCGTCGGCCTCTCCCGGTACAACACGAACGCCCACCTGGCCCGCGCGACCCTGGAGGCGATCTGCTACCAGAGCCGCGACGTCGCGGTGGCGATGGAGCAGGACTCCGGCGTGCACCTCGACGTGCTCAAAGTGGACGGTGGCGTCACCGCCAACAAGCTCTGCATGCAGCTGCAGGCCGACATCCTCGGCGTGCCGGTGAGCCGTCCCGTGGTGGCGGAGACCACCGCGCTCGGCGCCGCGTACGCGGCGGGGCTCGCGACCGGCTTCTGGAAGAACACCGACGAGCTGCGCCAGAACTGGAACGAGAGCGAGCGCTGGTCGCCCACCTGGTCGGACGAGCAGCGCGACGAGGGGTACGCCAAGTGGAAGAAGGCGGTGCAGCGGACCCTGGATTGGGTGGACGTATGACCGCCCTTTCGCCACAGGCCAGGACGCGGGCGCTCGACACGATGGGCGACGGGCGCGAGCTGGACGTGGTCGTCGTGGGTGGCGGTGTGGTCGGCGCGGGAGCCGCGCTGGACGCCGTCACCCGCGGCCTCACCGTCGGGCTCCTCGAAGCGCGGGACTGGGCCAGCGGCACATCCAGCCGATCCAGCAAGCTGATCCACGGTGGCCTGCGCTACCTGGAGATGCTCGACTTCGCGCTGGTACGGGAGGCGTTGCGGGAGCGCGGGCTGCTCCTGCAGCGCCTCGCGCCGCATCTGGTGCGGCCGGTCGCGTTCCTCTATCCGTTGAAGCACCACGCGTGGGAGCGCGTGTACGCCGGCGCCGGCGTCATGCTCTACGACACGCTGTCCCTGTCCAGCGGCAGCGCGCGCGGCCTGCCCCGGCACCGGCACCTGACCCGCCGGGGCGCGCTGCGTGCGGCACCCGGCCTGCGCAAGGACTCGCTCATCGGCGCGCTGCGGTACTACGACGCGCAGGTGGACGACGCGCGGTTCACCGAGTTTCTGGTGCGGACCGCGGCCAGCTATGGCGCGCACGTCGCGTCCCGGGCCGCGGTCACCGGCTTCGTCCGTGAGGGCGACCGCATCGCTGGCGTACGCGTGCTCGACGAGGAGGGCGGCCGCGAGATCGAGGTGCGCGCTCGCCAGGTGATCAATGCGACCGGCGTGTGGACCGACGACACGCAGGCGCTGGTGGGCGAGCGGGGACAGTTTCACGTGCGGGCGTCCAAGGGCATCCACCTGGTGGTGCCCCGGGACCGGATCCGCTCGACCACCGGGCTGATCCTGCGCACCGAGACGAGCGTGCTCTTCGTGATCCCCTGGGGACGGCACTGGATCATCGGTACCACCGACACCGACTGGCGCCTGGACAAGGCGCATCCGGCGGCGACCCGCAAAGACATCGACTACCTGCTGGAACACGTCAACCGCGTGCTCGTCACCCCGGTCACGCGGGAGGACGTCCAGGGCGTGTACGCCGGGCTCCGCCCGCTGCTGTCCGGCGAGTCGGAGCTGACTTCGAAGCTGTCCCGCGAGCACGTCGTGGGCAGCCCGTCACCCGGGCTGGTGGTGGTGGCGGGGGCAAGTTCACCACGTATCGGGTGATGGCGGCGGACGCGGTGGACGCGGCCGTCGACGGCATGGGTGGGGGAGCGCCGCCCTCGGTGACCGACAAGATCCCGCTTCTCGGCGCGGAGGGCTTCGCCGCCCGCTGGAACCAGCGCCGTGCGCTCGCCCAGAAGCACGGCCTGCACGTGGCGCGGGTCGAGCACCTGCTGAGCCGGTACGGCACGCTCGCCGACGAGGTCTTCGACCTGATCGACGCGGACCACAAGCTGGGCGAGCCGCTGGAAGGGGCGGACGACTACGTGCGGGCCGAGGTGGTGTACGCGGCGAGCCACGAGGGAGCGTTGCGGCTGGAGGATGTGCTCACGCGCCGTACCCGGATCTCGATCGAGGTTTTCGATCGTGGCGACGCGGCCGCGCGCCCCGCCGCGGAGCTGATGGCCGGCGTGCTCGGGTGGTCGCCGGAGCGGGTGGACCGGGAGGTCGAGCACTACCACGCGCGCGTGCGCGCGGAGCGGGCGTCGCAGGAGCAGCCCGACGACGCGTCGGCGGACGCCGAGCGTCTCAAGGTCACCTAAGGCGTGAGTGAGCGAGTTGGCGCGGCGGCGTCTGGACGGAGCCGCCCCGCCGACGAAGTCGGGGTTTTCGGGGCGGCGGAGGAAGACGTCGCCTTGAGCGCCGCACGAGCGAACGAACCAGAAGGCTCAGTCGGCGGCGGGTGCGGCGGCGCCCGCCGTCCTGGCCTCCTCGACCGTGGGGTAGGTCTCCAGCACCTCGACGAGACCGCTGACCTCGAGGATCCGGAGAACACCACGCTGCGGCGCGGCGAGCCGGAAGATGCCGCCCGCCTCGTCGCAGTTGTTTTTCGCGCGGACGAAGACCGACAGCCCGGTCGAGTCGCAGAAGGAGAGGTCGGCGAGGTCAAAGACCAGCCGGCTGCGCCCCTTGTCGAGCAGGTCCGTGATCTGGTCCTGCAACTGCGGCGCCGTGCCCATGTCGAGCTCACCCGCAACCGTCACGACGAATGTGTCGCCGTGCTGGACCGTGCTCACCGTCAAGGACATTCGCTACCTCCTGTACGGGGACGAAGGTACTCCACCAGCGGTGCGCGCGCAGGACAGGGTCGCCCAACCGGCGTTTACGCCTTCACCCGCAGGCCGGCGGTGTCCTCCGACTCGTGCAGCTCAAGCTCGGCGATGTGGCTGTCGGGCGGTATGTCGTACACGACGACTCCGGTCACCCGGTTGCCCGGATTGATCTGGTTCTGGAAGAGCTGCTGCTCGGAGTTGGCGAGGATTCCGGCGGCGCTGTCCGGCGCGTACCGGTCGCCGTCCGGCCCGTATCCCCGCTGGAGGGCGTCGGCGAACGTGGCCGGGCGTTTGCCCACGTTGTGGATGGTCATCTCGGCCAGGCAGAACTGGCCGACGGCCGACTGGTTGACGAACGAGTCTCCGATCTGGGAGACGCCGCAGTCGATGCGGGACACCGTGAACTCGAACGCGCCGTCCCGCCCGGCCTGGCCGACGGCCACGGTGTCACCCCGCTCGTTGGTGAACCAGCGGTAGGCGTCGTCACCCCAGGTCACCACCCCCGCGACCGCGGCCGCGCAGCAGCACAGCGAGACCAGCACGATCGCGGCGCCGATGAGCACGGCGACGCGCGCACCGCGACCCGACTCGCCGTCCGGTGGTTCTTCCATTGGGTGATTCTAGGCTTTTGTCCGGTGTGCCGAAGGTGGCTTCGTGATAAGGCACCCTTGACGCCATGCAGTTGACCTCCCTGGACGATGTCCGCGCCGCCGCCCGCAACATCGCCGGCGTGGCCCTCCGCACGCCGCTCCTGCCCACGCGCTGGGACGACGGCCTGTGGCTCAAGCCCGAGAGCCTCCAGCCGGTCGGCTCGTTCAAGCTCCGCGGCGCCACGAACGCGGTGGCGCGGCTCACCGACGAGCAGCGGGCCCGCGGGGTGATCACGCACTCGTCGGGCAACCACGGGCAGGCCCTGGCGTACGCCGCCCGCCGCGCCGGCGCGCCCTGCGTCGTGGTGATCCCGGACGTGGCGCCGGCGGTGAAGGT
The DNA here is from genome assembly GCF_011764425.1 of Phytohabitans houttuyneae. Taxonomy (NCBI): domain Bacteria; kingdom Bacillati; phylum Actinomycetota; class Actinomycetes; order Micromonosporales; family Micromonosporaceae; genus Phytohabitans; species Phytohabitans houttuyneae. Next base: position 3,773,408 of record NZ_BLPF01000001.1, on the reverse strand, counting down.
CGACCAGGTACGCGCGCTCGGTGCCGAGGTGGTGCTGGTGCCGCCGCCGGAGCGCCTCGACGTGGCGCAGGAGCGGGCGGCGAAGGACGGTCTGGCGCTGATCCCGCCGTACGACCACCGGGACGTGATCGCCGGCCAGGGGACCGTCGGGCTGGAGATCGCCGAGGACCTGCCGGACGTCGACGTGGTGCTGGTGCCGGTGGGCGGCGGCGGCCTCGCCTCCGGGGTTTCCGCGGCGATCACCGCGCTGCTGCCGCACGCGAAGGTCGTCGGCGTCGAGCCCGAGCTGGCAGCCGACGCGCAGGAGTCACTTGCCAAGGGGGAGCTGGTGGCCTGGCCGACCGAGCTCAACTACCGCACGGTGGCGGACGGGGTGCGGGTCAACCTCTCCGAGCTGACCTTCGCCCACCTGCGTGAGCGGCTCGACCGCATCGTCACGGTGACCGAAGACGAGATCCGCGCGGCGATGACCCGGATCGTGCGGGAAGCCCGGCTCGTGGTCGAGCCGACCGGGGCGGTGACCGCGGCCGCGCGCCTCTTCCACGCCGACGAGCTGCCGGCCGGGCGCACAGTGGCCGTGGTGTCGGGCGGCAACGTCGATCCACAACTGTTGATAGCCGCCATATCGTGACCTGTCCGGGTTTACGGCTTCCGCGCCGACGCCCATAATGTGACACAGCTCTATGGATGTGTGTTCCGTCCGGTGGAACGCGGCTGCCCGGGGGATACATGACGGTGGTCCACGCCCACGACCTGGTCGCGATCGCCACCAAGGTGCTGCTCGCGGCCGGTGCGTCGCGATCGGGTGCCGAGACCGTGGCGGCTGCCCTCGTCGAGGCCGACCTGGCCGGCCACGAGGAGTTCGGGGTTCGCCGCCTCGTGCGATACCTCCAGTTGATCAACGAGGGTGCGATCGACCCCAGGGCCGTCCCGCGACTCGGCGGCGTGCGCGCCGCGGCCGCGGTGGTGGACGGCCGCCGCGGGTTCGGCGAGCTCGCCACCCGTTCGGCCGTCGAGCATGTGCGGCGGCTCGCCAGGCAGTACGGCGTGGCCAGCGCGACCGTCGGCAACTGCGGCGAGGTGGGCCGGCTCGCCGCCTGCGTGCGCACTCTCGCGTCCGAGGGCGCGGTGGGCATCGCGCTGCGGCACGCCCGCCCGCTGGCCTGGGCCGCACCCCGCGCCGCCGGCCGGCCGCCGCTGGTCGCCGAGATCGACGCCGACACCGGCCTCGCCTTCATGATCGGAGTCGTCGGCGGCCTGCTCTCCGGCGCCACGCAGGCCACCCCACCCGGTGACGAGGCCGGACAGGCGGGCGGCACGGTCATCGTCGCGGTCGACGTGGCGGCCTTCCGGCCGGTGGACGAGTTCCGGCAGCACGCCGAGCGCTTCTGCGGCCTGCTCGCGGCCGCCGCCGCGCCGGTCGCCGTCCCCGGCGAGCTGGAGGCGGCCACCCGCGCCGCCCGGGTGCGCGACGGCATCCCGGTGGACGACGCCGTCTGGTCCGAGCTGGCCGCCCTCCCGGGCGGCCCCGCCCGCATCTAGCCTTTCGTGGCCCCGGCTGCCGCTACGCCCGTCCCAGGCGGTCCAGGATCCAGGCGGCGACGAACGCCTCTTCCTTCCAGGCGTCGTACCGGCCGCTCGGACCGCCATGGCCGGCGCCCATCTCGGTCTTCAGCAGGTACTCGCCGGACGGCGCCGTGGCACGCAGGCGCGCGATCCACTTCGCCGGCTCGTGGTAGAGCACCCGCGTGTCGTTGAGGCTGGTCACGGCCAAGATCGCCGGATAGTCCACAGCGGACACGTTCTCGTACGGCGTGTACGACTTCATGTACGCGTACACCTCGGGGTCGTCGAGCGGGTTACCCCACTCCTCCCACTCGGTGACCGTGAGCGGCAGCGACGGGTCGAGGATCGAGTTGAGCGCGTCCACGAAGGGCACCTGCGCCACCACACCGGCGAACGCGTCCGGCGCCAGGTTGGCCACCGCGCCCATCAGCAGGCCGCCCGCCGAGCCGCCGCGCGCGACGAGCCGGTCGGTGGCGGTCCAGCCGGCCTTGACCAGGTGCCGTGCGCAGGCCACGAAGTCGGTGAACGTGTTTTTCTTGGCCAGCAGCTTGCCCTCTTCGTACCACCGGCGGCCCAGCTCACCGCCGCCGCGGATGTGCGCGACCGCGAAGATCACGCCACGGTCCAGCAGGGACAGCCGGGGGATCGAAAACCACGGGTCCATGCTCGCCTCGTACGAGCCGTAGCCGTAGATGACGGCCGGTGCGGTGCCGTCCTTGGGCGTGCCGGCGCGGCAGACCAGCGAGATCGGCACGCGCGTGCCGTCGTCGGCGAGCGCCCAGTCGCGGTGCTGCTCGTACCCCGCCGGGTCGAAGCCGCCGAGCACGGGCTTCTGCTTGCGCAGCACCATCGTGCGGGTGACAAGGTCGTAGTCGTAGACCGAGTCGGGCGTCACGAACGAGGCGTAGTGGAGCCGCACGGTCGAGGTGCCGTACTCCGGGTTGGACTCAAGGCCCACGCTGTAGATCGGCTCGGGGAAGTCGATGTCGTACGTGTCGGTCGAGCCCACCGGCAGCACGCGCAGCCCGGTCAGCCCGTCCTTGCGCAGCGAGACCACCAGGTGGTTGGCGAACGCGTCGACACCCTCCAGCCGCGTGCCGGGAGTGTGCGGGATCAGCGTGGCCCAGTCGCCGGGCGCGTCCGCCGACGTGTACGCGAGCTCGAAGTCTTCCGCGCCGTCGTTGTGCAGGATCAGGAAGCGGTGGCCGTGGTGCTCGATCGTGTACTCCACGCCCTGGCGGCGCGGCGCGATGATGGCCGGCTCGCCGGTCGGGTTGCTGGCCGGGATGACCCGCGCCTCGCTCGTGACCTTGCTGTGCGCCTCGATCACGATGAACTTCTCCGAGCGGGTCAGCTCGACGCCGATCCAGAAGCGCTCGTCGCTCTCCTCGTACACGACCGCGTCGTCGGCGGCCGCGGTGCCGATCGTGTGCCGCCACACCCGGTACGGCCGCCACGCCCCGTCGACCGTCAGGTAGAACAGCGTCGAGCCGTCCGCGGACCACGCGCTGCCGTAGAACGTGTCGGGCACTTCGTCGGCCAGTACCTCGCCGGTGCTCAGGTCCTTGACCCGGAGCGTGAAGCGCTCGTCGCCGGCGAAGTCGGTGGAGTAGGCCAGCCACCGCCCGTCGGGGCTGATGTCGAACGTGCCGAGCGCGAAGAACTCGTGCCCCTCCGCGAGCGCGTTGCCGTCGAGCAGCACCTCCTCGCCGTCGAGCGGGGCGCCGTCCGCAGTGGAGGGCGGCTCGGTCTCGCCGTCGCGCACGGCACGGCGGCACTGGATGCCGTACTGCTGGCCCTCGACCGTCCGCGTGTAGTACCAGTGGCCGCCCTTGCGCGTGGGAACCGAGAGGTCGGTCTCCTTGGTGCGCCGCTTGGTCTCGTCGAACAGCGCCGTGCGCAGGCTGGCCAGATGCTCCGTCGTGGCCTCGGTGAAGGCGTTCTCCGCCTTGAGGTACGCGATCGTGTCCGGGTCGTCCTTGGCGGCGAGCCACGCGTACTCGTCCACGACGGTGTCGCCGTGGTGGGAGCGCTCAGCGGGACGCGCTTGGCGACCGGCGGGGTCGCGGAGGCGGTATCGGTCGTCACGTACGACCACGTTACCGGCTGTGGTGAACCCGGCGGCGGACGAGCGCCGGGCGAAGGAGCGGGGTGGGCTCAGGGCTGGCGTAGGCGCGGCGGTTGTTCGTACACTTGTTCGATGACGATGCGCCGTGGAGCCCTCTTCCGGAGCCTCGTCGACATCTGCGGCATGCGTTTCGCGCGCCTCGCCGGCCCGGCCGACACGGTCGGAGGCACGCCCGCCAGCTGGGTCGCCGCACCGCCCACGATCGACGGTGTCGCGGCGATCGTGCGCCTCGCCGTCGAGCACGACCTCGCGGTCGTGGCCCGCGGCGCCGCGACCAAGCTCGACTGGGGCGCCCGCCCCACCCGCGTCGACCTGCTGCTCGACACCGGCCGCCTGGCCGGCGTGTGGCACCACGCGCCCACCGAGGGCGTGGCCGAGATCGGCGCCGGCACGCCGCTGCGGGCCGCGCAGTCGGCGCTCGCCCGTGGCGGTTGGCGGCTGGCCCTCGACGGGCCCTCCATCGGCGCGACGATCGGCGGCATCATCGCCGCCGACGAGGCCGGCCCGCTGGCCCATCGATACGGCTCGGTGGCCGACCAGCTCGCCGGGGTCAGCTACGTCAGCGCGACCGGCATCCTCACCCACTCCGGGGGCCGGGCCGCCGAGGGCACGCCCGACCGGGGCATCGGGCGCCTGCTGTGCGGGTCGTCCGGCGCGCTCGGCGTGATCGTCTCGGCGACCGTCAAGGTGCTTCCCGAGCCCGCCTCCCGGGCCTGGGTCCGCCGGTCGGTCTGGACCCCGTTGGAGCTGTATGACCTGGTGCGCGGTGTGCTCCGCAGCAAGGTCCAGACGGCCGCCGTCGAGCTCGACCTCCCGGCCAGCCGCCCGGTCCTGGTCCCGCGGCAGCGGGCGCCGCGCGGCCCCGGCACGCTCGCGGTGCTGCTGGAGGGCGAGCCCGCCGAGGTGATGGAGCGCTCGACCCGGGTCGCCGACCTGCTCGGCGGCGACGCCTCGATCCGCTCCGAGCCGCCGGCCTGGTGGGGGCGCTACCCGTTCGGTCCGGACGACATCGCACTGCGGGTCACGGTGCCTTCGGCCGACCTGCACGCCGCCATCTACGCGATCCGCGACGCGGCCGGCCAGGCAGTGCCGGTGCGTGGCTCGGCCGGCACCGGCGTGATCCACGCGTCCCTGCCCGGCAGCGCACATCCCGACCGGGTCGCCGCCGTCCTCGAGGCGGTGCGCGGCGTGCTGCTGGCCCGCGCCGGCTCGTGTGTGGTGGTCTCCGCGCCACCCGCGATCCGCGATGCGGTCGACATGTGGGGTCCGGTGGCCAGCCCAGATCTCGTGCGCCGGGTGAAGGAGCGCTTCGACCCGGCGGGCCGCCTCGCGCCGGGCAGGTTCTTCGGCGCCTGATTTTTTCTTCGCCGCGGTGTCGATCGGGCTGCAGGCTGTTCGACGCCCTGGTAGAGCCAATGTTGGCCAGACCGAGCGAAGGAGTCAGACGATGCGTTTCATGCTGCTGCTCAAGGGCGACCCGGAGGCACCGGAAGGCGCCGACAAGGACGCCATCACGCAGCCGCCGGAGGAGATCATCTCCGCGATGCTGAAGTACAACGAGGACCTGGCCAAGGCGGGCGTCCTCCTCGCGGCCGAGGGCTTGTACCCCAGCTCGGCCGGCGCGCGCGTGGTCTACAAAGACGGCAAGCGGAGCGTGGTGGACGGCCCGTTCGCCGAGGCCAAGGAGCTGATCGCCGGCTTCTATCTGATCCAGGTGCGCTCCCGCGAGGAGGCCATCGAGTGGGCCTCGCGCTGCCCGTTCGAGGCCGCGGTCCCGCCGGGCGTGGAGGCCGTCGTCGAGGTGCGGCAGGTCGGCGAGACCGACGAGCTCGTCAACGTCACCGACGAGCAGCGCGAGCAGGGCCGCCTGCTCCGCGAGCAGCTGCCCGGCCTGTGAGCTCAGACGTCGGGTTCGTTGCGCAGGACCAGGATGGCGATGTCGTCCCGGGGGTCCTCGGTTGAGAAACCCATCGTGGTCGCCCGGAGACGGGCGGCCACGATGTCGGCCGAGTAGCCGGCCAGCGGTGCCGCGGTGTCGCGCAGCCGCTCCGGCCCGAAGAGCTCCCGGCCGCGCCGCCGCTCGGTGACGCCGTCGGTGTAGAAGACAAGCGCGTCACCCGGGTGGAGCGCCACGGTGGCGACCGGCGTGGCGATCGAGTCGAGCAGGCCGAGCGCGGTGCCACCGGTACCGACAAAGGACGCCCGCCCGTCCGCGCGGACCAGGACCGGCCGGTCGTGGCCGGCAAGGTGCAGTGAGACGTCGAGCTGGTCTCCCGGGCCGCGGCCGACAGCGGCGAGCGCGAGGGTGCAGTACCGCCCACCACCCCGCTCGACGAGCGTCTCGTTGAGGCGCCCGAGCGCTTCTGGCAGTGGCTTGCCGTCGCCGACCAGCACCCGGATCACGTCGCGCACCAGGCCGGTGACGGCAGCGGCCTGCACGCCCTTGCCGGAGACGTCGCCGACCACCACGAGCCACCGCTCGTCCGGCAGCGGCACCACGTCGTAGAAGTCACCGCCCACCTCGGCGGCACCTCCGGTCGGCACGTACTCGGCGGCGAAGCCGATGCCCTTCACCACCGGCAGCACCGGCGGCAGCAGCGACTGCTGGAGGGTGTGCGCGACGCGGCGGCGCTCGTCGTGGATGCGGGCGTTGTCGACGGCGAGTGCGGCGCGCCGGGCGACGTCTTCGAGGATGGCGATCTCCTCGGCGTCGTGCCGGTGCCGCTGGTGGCGGCCGACCGAGAGCGTGCCGAGGCGCTGCCCGCGGGCGACGAGCGGCACGGCAAAGCCCTCCAGCGGCGGGCCGAGCGGCACCTGCGAGCCGCTGCGGGAGGCTTCCCGGAGCCGGGTGATCGGCGCGTCCGGCCCGCTCTCCTGGAACATCGCGTGCAGCAGCGGCAGGACCGCCTCGTCGGCGTGGGTGGCGGCGGCGAGCTGGAGCCGGCCCCACTCGTCGGTGGTGTGCACCGCGCACCACTGGCCGAGACGCGGGACCACGAGCTGGGGGATGAGGGCGAGCGTCAGGTTGACGTCGAGCGACTGGGCCAGCAGCTCGCTCGCCTCGGCGAGGAAGGTCAGCCAGGTCTGCCGGCGCATGTCGGCTGCGCGGAGGCGGTCGTTTTCCAGGTGCAGCGCGAGGCGCTCGGCCGCCAGCCCGGCGAGCGGACCCGCGTACCCCGAGGGCGCGACGTCCAGCTCCAGCTCCCCGGAGTACGGCCGGTTGACGTTGAGCGGCACGCGCAACAGCCGGGCGCTGGGGCGAGGCTGACGGCCGTACCGGGCCAGGACCTGCGCGCCGCTGCCCTCGCCCCGGTCGAGCCGTACGGCCCCACCGGCGGCGCCCACCAGCTCGGCCACGCGCGCGAGCAGGTGCCCGGCGAAGTCGGCGAGCGAGTCGTCGGCGTGTGGCTCGGGCGCGATCTGCAGCAGCGCGGTGATCGCCCCGGCGGTGGGCGCGGGTGCCTCGGGAAGGGGACCCGCGGGCGGCCCGTCCTTGCGGTCGAGCCGGAACCACACGCCCTTGCCGGTCGGCATGTGCGTCGTGCCCCACCGGCTCGCGAAATGGTCGACGAGCAGCAGGCCACGCCCGCGCTCGGAGACATCCGAGATGTCTATCTCGTTGTTGCGCGAGCCCGCTGTCAGGCTCTCCACCGGGCTGGCCACATAGTCCGTTACGGTGACCATCAGCCCGGATGGGCCGGCGACGACCTCGATGTCCAGCTCCGTGCCCGCGTGCACGACCGCGTTCGTGGAAAGCTCCGTGGTGAGCAGGAGCGCCTCGTTGAGCAGTTCGTCCAGGTGTGCCTCGGCCAGCACGGACCGGACCACCGCGCGAGCCGCGGCGGGCGTACGTCTGTCGGCGGGCAGCCGGACCCGCCGGACATGCTCCGCCGCCGGGGGTGCCCCACTGACCTCCGATGACACGCTTGCATCCTCTACCGCCTGGCCGGGTTCATCCAAGCCGCGCGCTCTCACGTTCCGTCACCCGGCGCTCGTCCACGACCGTGGCTAAGGTCCGTAGCCTGGCGACTCCCGTTTGCGCACTCGCATCTGCCGGACGCCACGCGCCATGATGTGTGGAACCACCCAAGGTGAGCGAGGACTGCATGACCACGGCAAAGCAGGTGAGTACCCGGCCCGCCTCGGACGAGGCCGCCGTTCTCAATGAGCTGGCCGACGCCCTGCGGCGGGTGCGCCGCGGCGATCTGAAGGTCCGCCTTCCCCGCCGGGCCGGTGTCGCCGGCGAGGTGGCTGACGCGTTCAACGACGTTGTGGCGCTCCAGGAGCGGCAAAACCTCGAGGTACGCAAGATCAGCCGGATCGTCGGCCGGGACGGCCGGCTCACCGAGCGCCTGGACGAGGAGGGTGTCGACGGCGCCTGGGCCGACCACGCCCGTGCGATCAACTCCCTCATCGACGACCTGGGCCGCCCGACGACCGAGATCTCCCGGGTCATCGTGGCCGTCGCGGACGGTGACCTCTCGCAGCACATGGCGCTGGAGATCGACGGCCGGCCGCTGCGCGGTGAGTTCCTCCGCATCGGCCGCACGGTCAACACGATGGTCGACCAGCTCTCGTCGTTCGCCGACGAGGTGACGCGCGTGGCCCGCGAGGTGGGCACCGACGGCGCGCTGGGCGGCCAGGCGGACGTGCGCGGCGTCGCCGGCACCTGGCGCGACCTGACCGACTCGGTCAACACGATGGCGTCCAACCTCACCAGCCAGGTGCGGTCGATCTCCCAGGTGACCACCGCGATCGCCAGCGGAGACCTCTCCCAGAAGATCACGGTGTCGGCCAAGGGCGAGGTCGCCGAGCTGGCCCACACGATCAACTCGCTCACCGACACGCTGCGCACCTTCGCCGAGCAGGTCACCCGCGTGGCCCGCGAGGTGGGCACCGAGGGCAAGCTGGGCGGTCAGGCCCAGGTGCCCAACGTGGCGGGCATCTGGAAAGACCTCACCGACAACGTCAACTCGATGGCGTCCAACCTGACCGCGCAGGTGCGAAACATCGCGCAGGTCTCCACGGCGGTGGCCAAGGGCGACCTCTCACAGACCATCACGGTGGCCGCCCAGGGCGAGATCCTGGAGCTGAAGAACACCATGAACACGATGGTCGACCAGCTCTCCTCGTTCGCCGAGGAGGTCACCCGGGTGGCCCGCGAGGTGGGCACCGAGGGCAAGCTGGGCGGTCAGGCGCAGGTGCGTGGCGTCGCCGGCACCTGGCGCGACCTGACCGAGAGCGTCAACCAGCTCGCCGGCAACCTGACCGCGCAGGTGCGAAACATCGCCCAGGTCTCCACGGCCGTGGCGAAGGGCGACCTGTCGCAGAAGATCACTGTGGACGCGCGTGGCGAGATCCTCGAGCTGAAGAACACCGTGAACACGATGGTGGACCAGCTCTCCTCGTTCGCCGACGAGGTGACGCGCGTGGCCCGTGAGGTGGGCACCGAGGGCAAGCTGGGCGGTCAGGCGCAGGTGACCGGCGTACTCGGCACCTGGCGCGACCTCACCGACAACGTCAACTCGATGGCCTCCAACCTGACCTCCCAGGTGCGAAACATCGCCTCGGTGACCACCGCTGTCGCGAAGGGCGACCTGTCGCAGAAGATCACTGTGGACGCGCGTGGCGAGATCCTTGAGCTCAAGAACACGGTGAACACGATGGTGGACCAGCTGTCGTCGTTCGCCGACGAGGTGACGCGCGTGGCCCGTGAGGTGGGCACCGAGGGCAAGCTGGGCGGTCAGGCGCAGGTGCGGGGCGTCGCGGGCACGTGGCGTGACCTGACCGACAACGTCAACTTCATGGCGTCCAACCTGACGTCCCAGGTGCGAAACATCGCGCAGGTCTCCACCGCCGTGGCCCGTGGCGACCTCTCCCAGAAGATCACCGTCGACGCGCACGGTGAGATCTGGGAGCTGAAGAACACCATGAACACGATGGTGGACCAGCTCTCCTCGTTCGCCGAGGAGGTCACCCGAGTGGCCCGCGAGGTGGGCACCGAGGGCAAGCTGGGCGGTCAGGCGCAGGTGCGGGGCGTCGCGGGCACCTGGCGTGACCTGACCGACAACGTCAACTTCATGGCGTCCAACCTCACCGGCCAGGTGCGAAACATCGCGAGCGTCACCACGGCCGTGGCAAAGGGCGACCTCTCTCAGAAGATCACGGTCGACGCCGAGGGCGAGATCCTGGAGCTGAAGAACACCGTCAACACGATGGTGGACCAGCTCTCCTCGTTCGCGGAGGAGATCACCCGGGTCGGCCGGGAGGTGGGCATCGAGGGCAAGCTGGGCGGCCTGGCCCGGGTGAAGGGCGTCTCAGGCACCTGGCGCGACCTCACCGAAAACGTCAACCAGCTCGCCGCGACGCTCACCACGCAGCTGCGGGCGATCGCGCAGGTGTCCACATCGGTGACCAAGGGCGACCTGACCCAGCGGATCACGGTCGAGGCCCAGGGTGAGGTCGCCGAGCTGAAGGACAACATCAACCAGATGATCGTGGCCCTGCGGGAGACCACCCGCAAGAACGCCGAGCAGAGCTGGCTCGACTCCAACCTCGCCCGCATCGGCGGCCTGCTACAGGGTCAGCGCGACCTCGGCGAGGTCTGCCGCATGCTGATGGGCGAGGTCACCCCGCTGGTGGAGGCCCAGCTCGGCGCGTTCTTCCTGGTCGACAACGACGAGGCCACCACCCGGCTGCGCCTCGCCGCGTCGTACGGCTACGTCACGCGTACCAACGAAGTGGTCTTCGGCCCCGGCGAAGGGCTGATCGGGCAGGCGGCGGTCTCCCGCCGGATGATCCGCGTCAGCACCGACGCCACCGGCGCGCTGACGCTGCGGTCGGGCCTGCTCACGACCAAGCCGCGCGACGTCGTGGTGCTGCCGATCCTCTTCGAGGGCGAGATGCTCGGTGTGATCGAGTTCGCCTCGGTCAACGCCTACTCCGACCTGCACATCTCGTTCCTGGAGCGGCTCGTCTCCACGATCGGCATCGCGCTCAACACGATCCAGGCCAACCGGCGCACGGAGGAGCTGCTCTCCCAGTCGCAGCGGCTGGCGCACGAGCTGCAGGAGCAGTCGGCGGAGCTGCAGCGCACCAACGCCGAGCTGGAGGACAAGGCGCAGCTGCTGTCCGAGCAGAAGGCCAACATCGAGACCAAAAACCGGGAGATCGAGCTCGCCCGGATCGGCCTGGAGGAGAAGGCGCAGCAGCTCACGCGGGCCTCGGCGTACAAGTCGGAGTTCCTCGCCAACATGAGCCACGAGCTGCGTACCCCGCTCAACTCGCTGCTCCTGCTGGCCCGGCTGCTCGCCGACAACCCGGAGCACAACCTGACCGACAAGCAGATCGAGTTCGCCCGCACGATCCACAGTGCCGGGTCGGACCTGCTGTCGCTGATCGACGACATCCTCGACGTGGCCAAGATCGAGGCGGGCCGGATGGACGTCGAGCCCACCGAGGTCCACCTCCAGGACGTCCAGGCGTACGTCGAGCAGGCGTTCACACCGCAGGCCGAGGAGAAGGGCCTGGACCTCGCGGTCAGCATCGAGGACGGCCTGCCCGCGGCGGTGATCACGGACGCTCAGCGGCTCCAGCAGATCCTGCGCAACCTGCTGTCGAACGCGGTGAAGTTCACCGACAGCGGCGCGGTCACGCTGACCATCGCGCCGGCGGCACCCGAGGAGCAGGCGGTCTCGTCGCGGCCGCTCGTCGCGTTCACCGTGATGGACAGCGGCATCGGCATCTCGGAAGACAAGTTCGACCTCATCTTCGAGGCGTTCCAGCAGGCCGACGGCACGACGAGCCGGCGGTACGGCGGCACCGGCCTGGGCCTGTCGATCAGCCGCGATCTGGCCCGGCTGCTCGGCGGCACGATCACGGTCTCCTCGTCGCCCGGACGCGGCTCCACGTTCACACTGCTCCTGCCGGACGTGCTGATGCCCGACACGATGCAGACGCAGCTCCCGCTGTCGTTGCCGGTGGCCAAGTCCAACCTGCCCGACCTGCCGGCCCTCGCCGACCTGCCGATGCTGCGCCAGCCGGACGATAGCGACCGGCCTGCGTCGCCCGCGGCCCGGCAGCTCGACGGCGCCACGGTGCTGATCATCGATGACGATGTACGCAACGTCTTCGCCCTGACCAGCGCCCTGGAGCTGCACGGCATGACCGTTCTGTACTCGGACAACGGGGTCGATGGCGTACGGTTGCTTGCGGAGCACCCGGAGGTGGACATCGTGCTGATGGACGCGATGATGCCGGACCAGGACGGCTACGAGACGACGCGCGCCATCCGCCGAAACCACCGCTTCGCCGAGCTGCCGGTGGTCTTCCTCACCGCGAAGGCAATGCCCGGCGACCAGGAGTCGGCCATCGGCGCGGGTGCCAGTGACTACATCACCAAGCCCGTCGACCTCGACGAGCTGATCGAGATGATGGCCGCATGGGTCAACGGCGGCGGCCGGGAGGTAATCAGCTGATGGGTGTCGCCAAGGCACTGCTGGTCGACGACCGGCGCGACAACCTCGTCGCGCTCGAAGCCATCCTCCAGGGCCTGCCGGTGCACACGGTCGCGGTCGAAAGCGGCGAGGCGGCGCTCAAGCAGCTTCTCGTCGACGACTTCGCGGTCATCCTGCTCGACGCGCAGATGCCGGACATGGACGGCTTCGAGACGGCCAGCCACATCAAGCGGCGCGAGCGCACCCGCCATGTCCCGATCATCTTCCTCACCGCCGCCGACCGCGACGCGCAGCTCGCCCTGCGGGGTACTCGGTCGGCGCGGTCGACTACCTGACCAAGCCGTTCGACCCCTGGGTGCTGCGCGCGAAGGTGTCGGTGTTCGTCGACCTTTGGATCAAGACGCAGCAGCTGCAGGCGCAGTCCGAGATGGTCCGCGAGCGCGAGACGCAGTGGCGGGCGCTGACCGAGGCCGTGGACGAGGCCACCGTCCTGCTGCGCTCGTCCGATCCGGACGGCCGCGACAGGGCGGTGACGCTCCTCGAGCAGGCCCGCTGGGGCTAGCTGTTCAGCAGGTCGTACGCCTCCGGCGGCGCCGGCATCGTCTGCGCCGCCGGTGGTTGCTTCACCTCCGGCGCGGCGCCGTAGTCGCTGAAGGTCGCCTCCCACCGGAAGGCGGCCTGCTCGCCCGCACCGGGTACATCGAGCGTGAGCGACGTCAACCGGCCGGACGAGTCGACCGCCGCCGCGAACGGCACCGCCTTGGCCTTCTCACCCAACGCGGTGAGCCCGGCGGCGTCGACGACCTCGACCTCCGCCGAGGCCTGCAGGTCGACCGTGCCCGTGAACGCCCCCTGTGACGTCTCCGTCGCATCCACGATGTGGTCGAACAGCACCACGGCACCGGTCGGGTCCGGGTGGGTGTACCTCACGTCCTCCGGGTCGTCCACTTTGGACGTGTCGATCGCGAGCCACTTCGGCGGCAGCTTGGGCAGTCCGGTGACGTCTTTCGCGTTGTCGAACGTGACCTTCGTCCAGGCGTCCTGGTCGATCACGATGATCGCCATCGTCATGCTGAAGCCGATGCTGTCGTCCTTGAACACCGCGGTGTAGGTCATCCGCTTCTCCTTCGGATTGACCTCACCCTTCGCGTTGCCCTCGAGCTCCTTCATCGTGTACCGGAAGCTGCCCTGGGAACCGTCCGGCACCGCGTCCCGGAGCTTCTCCGCCGGCGTGGGTGGGTCGGCGGCTTCGATGACGTCCTGGCAGCCGGTGACCAGTAGCGCGCTCGCGGCGACCGCGAGGAAGATCCTTCGCCTCATCTCAGTCTCTCTATGCGTTTTCGAATGCGCGGGGTGGTGCGCAAGAGAGCCTGGAGACCCGCTCTGCTGGAATGCTGCCGTTATGCTGCGGTTGGCTGCCGCATCGCTGCGGTCGCCCTCCGTTTCGCGATATGGCCTGGTCAGGCGGGGTGAGGCTGAGCTGAAGCGCTTCGAGATCCTGGGTTCGGTCCGGGCCTTCGACGGCGACGACGAGATAGCGCTCGGCCCGGTGAAGCAGCGCGCCGTCCTGGCCGTGCTGCTGCTCAACGCCAACCGGCCGGTCAGCGCGGCCCAGATCGTCACCGCGGTCTGGCAGGACGAGCCGCCCGGCAACGGCACCAACGTCGTGCAGAAGTACGTCGCCGGGCTGCGCCGCGTGCTCGAGCCGGAGCGCACGCTGCGCGCGCCGTGGCAGCTGCTGACGCTGACCGAGGCCGGGTACGCGCTCACCCTGGAGCCCGGCGCGCTCGACGCCGACGTGTTTCACGACCGGGTGCGGAAGGCGGCCGCCGCCCGCGCGGAAGGGCTGCTGGTGCAGGCGTCCGCCGAGCTGGAGGCGGCGCTCGCGCTGTGGCGGGCCGAGCCGCTGGCGGGGCTGACCGGGCCGGTGTTCGACGCGGCGCGCGACCGGTTGACGGAGAGCCGGGCGGGCGCGCTGGAGTCGTGGGCCGAGATCCAGCTGACGCTGGGCCACCACGCCACGCTCGTGCCCGAGCTGGTCCGCCTCGTCGCCGAGTACCCGCTGCGCGAGCAGCTGCGCCACCACCTGATGCTGGCGCTGTACCGGACCGGGCGGCAGGCCGAGGCGCTGGCGGCGTACAGGGACGCCCGGGCGTACTTCGTCGAGGAGTTCGGCGCCGAGCCGGGTGAGCCGCTGCAGCAGCTGCACCAGCGCATCCTGCGCTCGGATCCCACGCTGGCTCCGCCGGTGGACAGCCCGCCGCCGGTCCCGGTCCAGCCGCCGGTCGCGCCGTGGAGTCCGATGCCGGTGCCGCAGCCGCCGGGGCTCGGCATGCCCCCGCTGGCCGCGACGATCCCGCCCGTGCAGCCGCGGCAGAGTCAGCGTTCGCGCTGGTGGTCGTGGATCTGGCTGGTCGGCGCGATCCTGCTGACCTTCGGCACCTGCGGCTACCTGGCCTGGCTCGTGGTCGGCGTCTACGCGATCCGGCGCCGGAGCTGGCCCAACGCGGCGGCCGCCGCCTTCTACCTGCTCGTCACGCTGGTGTCCCTTGTCGCACTCTTCAGCGACCCGAGCGTCACCGACCCCAGCGTCAGCGAGACGGAAGCCGAGCTGTCCGAGGCACACGGCTGGGTGTGGTTCGCCACAGCGTTCGTGTGCTGGGTCTTCGGCACGGTGCACGCGGCGATCCTCGGCGCGCTGACGGTGCGGAGGGCGCGCCGGCTCGACCCAAACCGTGCCGCCCGCCGCGAGCAGGCCCTGCAGATCGTGCGCTGGAAGCCGGACCTCGCCCGTGAGCTGCTGATCGGCCGGCCGGACCTGCCGCGACAGTTTGACGACGGCGGCCTCGTCGACATCAACGCCGTGCCCAGCTACGTGATCGCGACGCTACCGGGCGTGAGCGCGTACCTCATGCAGATGATCGTGTCCGACCGCGCCCGCCACGGGCCGTACGCGTCCGTCGAGCACATGGTCGCCCGCCAGGTGATCACACCCAGGCTCGCCGACTCGCTGCGCGGGCTGTTGATCTTCGGACAGCTACCGGACGGTGAGCGCCGACCGCAGCCCGGTGATGTCCAGCACGCGTAGGAGGAAGTCGCCGACGTTCGTGAGCAGCAGGACACTCTGCGAGTGGCTTGCCTTCTTGGTCAGGACCACGATCGTGCCGAGTCCTTGGGAGTCACAGAACGTGACGCCAGTCATGTCGAGAACGATGCGTACCGGCCCGTCGGCCAGGATGTCATTGACGACGCTGGAAAGCCGGGCCGCTGTGAGCATGTCGATCTCGCCGGCGAGCTTGAGCACAGTCTCGTCGGGATCGCGCAGCACCGCGATGGACAACTCCGGACGTTCCACCCCATCAGCCTATCGTGATCTAGTGGATGCCGCCCGGTGGAGAGGCGGCAGGCGGGGTGCCCTGCCTCTACTTCAGGTAACGCTGTCAGAATGGCTGCACCGTGAGCGAAACGCCAGCATCCGATGCCCTCTTCGACCGCGCCCGAGCCATCGTGCCGGGCGGGGTCAACTCACCCGTCCGTGCGTTCCGAGCGGTCGGCGGTACGCCCCGCTTCATGGTTCGGGGTGACGGTCCGTGGTTGTTCGACGCGGACGACCGCCGCTACGCCGACCTCGTCTGCTCGTGGGGTCCGCTGATACACGGCCACGCGCACCCCGAGGTGGTCGCCGCCGTGCAGGCCGCTGCCGCGCGCGGCACGAGCTTCGGCACACCCACTCCGGGTGAGGTCGACCTCGCCGAGGAGATCGTCCGGCGCACCCGGGTCGAGCAGGTGCGCCTGGTCAACTCCGGCACCGAGGCGACGATGTCGGCGATCCGGCTGGCCCGCGGCTTCACCGGCCGTTCCAAGGTGGTCAAGTTTGCCGGCTGCTACCACGGGCACGTCGACGCGCTGCTCGCCGCCGCCGGCTCCGGCGTGGCGACGCTCGGGCTGCCCGACTCGCCCGGGGTCACCGGCGCGGCCGCGAGCGAGACGATCGTTCTGCCGTACAACGACGTGGCCGCGGTGGAGGCCGCCTTCGCCGCCGACGGTGAGCACATCGCGGCCGTGATCACCGAGGCCGCCGCCGGCAACATGGGTGTTGTCGCGCCCCGTGACGGCTTCAACAAGGCGCTCGCCGAGATCGCGCACCGCCACGGCGCTCTGCTGATCATCGACGAGGTCATGACCGGTTTCCGGGTGGCCCGCGGCGGCTGGGCCGAGCTTGAGCCGGTCGACGCCGACCTGTACACGTTCGGGAAGGTTATGGGTGGTGGCCTGCCCGCCGCGGCCTTCGGCGGGCGCGCGGAGATCATGTCCCGCCTGGCACCGGCCGGCCCGGTCTACCAGGCCGGCACGCTCTCCGGAAATCCGCTCGCCTGCGCCGCGGGCCTGGCCAGCCTGCGCCTCGCCGACGCCGAGACCTACCGGCGCCTGGACGAGACCGCCACCGTCGTGGGCGGCCTCGCGACCGAGGCGCTCGCCGCCGCCGGGGTCCCGCACCGGCTGGCGTACGCGGGCAACATGTTCTCGATCTTCTTCACCGCCGCCGACGTGGTCGACTACGACAGCGCGAAGACCCAGGACGTGGCCGCGTTCAAGGCGTTCTTCCACGCGATGCTGGACCGGGGTGTCTACCTGCCGCCCAGTGCGTTCGAAGCATGGTTCGTATCCACCGCGATCGGCGACGACGCGTTGGAAGTGATATCGGCGGCCCTGCCCGCGGCAGCGGCGGCCGCGGGGGCAGCGGGGAGCGAGTCATGACCAGCAACACCGTCGTGCACGTGCTGCGGCACGGGGAAGTCCACAACCCAGACAAGATCCTGTACGGCCGGTTGCCCGGGTTCCGCCTCTCCGAGCTGGGTGGGCAGATGGCCAAGGCGGCGGCGCAGTCCCTCGCCGAGCGCGACATCACGTACGTGGTGTCGAGCCCGCTGGAGCGCGCCCAGGAGACGGCCGAGCCGATCGCCGCGCAGTTCAAGCTGCCGGTGGCGACCGACGACCGGCTGATCGAGAGCGCCAACTGGTTCGAGGGCAAGAAGGTGGGGCCGGGCGACGGCTCGTTCCGCGACCCGCGCAACTGGTGGGTGCTGCGCGACCCGGTGACGCCCTCGTGGGGCGAGCCGTACAAGCAGATCGCCGAGCGCATGTTCGCCGCGGTGCACGCCGCGCGGGTGGCGGCCGAGGGGCACGAGGCGGTCTGCGTCTCGCACCAGCTGCCGGTGTGGATCCTCCGGCGGTACGTGGAGCGCAAGCGGCTGTGGCACGACCCGCGGCGGCGGCAGTGCGGCCTGGCCAGCCTCACCTCGTTCCACTTCGAAGGCACGAAGATCGTCGGCATCGGGTACTCCGAGCCGGCCGCACACCTCGTCGCGATGTCCCCGGGCGCCCGGACGGCCAAAGGCGCCTGATGCGACTCCGAGCCGGGCTCGCCGTCCTCTTCCTCGCCGCCACGCTCACCGCGTGCACGGGCAAGGAGGACGCCTGCGACACCTCGTCGACGGGGTCGATCGAGTGCTCGGCGGACGAGCGTCCGGCCGCCCCGTCGCTCTCGGGCGAGCTGCTCGAAGGCGGGCGGTACGAGTTGAGCCAGGACCGCGGTCAGGTCGTGGTCGTCAACTTCTGGGGCTCGTGGTGCGCACCCTGCCGGGCCGAGATCGACGACCTGGAGCAGGTGTACCAGGCGACCAAGGACCAGGGCGTGCGCTTCCTCGGCATCAACGTGCGGGACGACCGTGACAAGGCCAAGGCGTTCCACAACGGCAAGGTGACGTACCCCAGCGTCCTCGACCCGTCCAGCAAGCTCGCCCTCGACTTCGACATCCCGCCGAACACGATCCCGGCGACGATCGTCCTCGACCGCAAGGGTCGGATCGCGGTGGTGATCCGGGAGGCGGTACAGGCGGCCGAGTTCGAGAAGGTCGTCGCGCGCGTGGCCGCTGAGGCGACCTGATGGGCGAGACATTCCGCCAGCTCGCCGACGGGGGACCACTCGCGCTCGCGATCGGCGCGGCCGCGCTCGCCGGGCTGGTCAGCTTCCTATCGCCCTGCGTGCTCCCGCTGGTGCCGGGCTACCTGTCGTACGTCACCGGGCTCTCCGGCGCCGAGCTCGACGCGGGCACCGAGCGGACGCGCCGGGTGCTCGCCGGCACCTCGCTGTTCATCGCCGGCTTCACGGTCGTTTTCACGCTGACCGCGGTGCTCTTCACCAGCGCCACCGGCGCGCTGCTCGGCAACCGGCGGCTCCTGGAGGTCATCGGCGGCGCGCTGATCATCGTGTTGGGGCTGGCCTTCCTCGGGCTCGTGCCGGGGATGCAGCGGGAGTTCCGCATCCACAAGCTGCCCAACGCCGGCCTGATTGGCGCGCCGGTCTTCGGCGCCGTCTTCGCCCTCTCCTGGGTGCCGTGCGTGGGCCCGACGCTCGGCGCGGTGCTGACGATGGCCTCGGTGAGCGGCAAGACGGACCGTGCGGTGGTACTCGCGGTCGCGTACTGCCTCGGGCTCGGCCTGCCGTTCATCGCCTTCGGGCTGGGCTTCCGCCGGCTGCTCGGCGTGTTCAAGGCGATCCGGCGCAACAGCCGCTGGGTGACGCGGGCCGGCGGCGCGCTGCTGATCGTGGTCGGGCTCGCGCTGGTCACCGGCGGGTGGCAGAGCTTCCTGATCTGGCTGCAGACCACGGTGGGCGTCGGCGAGGTGAGTATCTAGTGGTCGTGGTGCAGGATCCTCCCGTCACGTCGCCCGAGCCGCGGCGGGCCAACCCGGTGCTCGCGGCGCTGCGCAACTTCTGGCGGCAGCTGACCAGCATGCGCACCGCGCTGATCCTGCTCTTCCTGCTCGCGGTCGCGGCGATCCCCGGCTCGGTGCTGCCCCAGCGCAGCGTCAACATCGACGACGTCGAGGGGTACTTCGTCGAGCACCCCGACCTCGCCCCGGTGCTCGACCGGCTGGGCATGTTCGAGGTGTTCGCGTCGGTCTGGTTCTCCGCGATCTACCTGCTGCTATTCACCTCGCTGGTTGGCTGCGTCGTGCCGCGCCTGGCCGAGCACTGGCGGGCCATGCGCAGCGCACCGCCGAACGCGCCGGCCCGCCTCGACCGCCTGCCGCAGCACGCCACGATCGAGGCCGCCGTCGGTGGGGCCGAGGAGATCGGCGCCGCGCTGCGCAAGCGCCGCTGGCGGGTCGCGGTCCGCGGCGACACGGTCTCCGCCGAGAAGGGGTACCTGAAGGAGACCGGCAACCTGCTCTTCCACTTCGCGCTGCTCGCGGTGCTCGCCGGGGTGGGCTTCGGGTCGTGGTACGGCTGGCACGGCAACCGCCTGCTCGTCGCCGGCTCCGACACCGCCTTCTGCAACACGCTCCAGCAGTTCGACGAGTACGGCCTCGGCCCGCGGGTCAACGCGACCGACCTGCCCCGCTTCTGCCTGGAGCTGACCGACTTCAAGGCCGACTTCCTGCCCAGCGGGCAGCCGTCCTCCTTCCGCGCGACCGTGCGGGTGGACGACGGCCCGGCGCGCGGCTTCTCGGTCAACTCGCCGCTGCGGCTCGACGGCGCCAACGTGTACCTGCTCGGCCACGGCTACGCGCCGGTGATCCGCTACACCGACCGGTACGGGCAGGCGCAGACCACGGTCGCCCCGTTCCTGAGCGTCGACGGCATGCTGACCAGCGAGGGCGTGGCCGCGTTCCCGGACGCCAACATCGACCCCAAGGGCGGCGGCGACCGCGAGCCCGACGCCCAGGTCGCGTTCGAGGGGCTCTACCTGCCGACCGCGCCGGACCAGGCGCCGTTCACCCGCTCGGTCTACCCCGCGGAGCGCTCGCCGGCGCTGATGCTGTGGGCGTACCGCGGCAACCTCGGGCTCGACGCCGGCATCCCCGGTTCGGTCTACCGCCTGGACCCGCGGCAGGTCGACAGTGGGCGGCTCAAGCGGGTGGGCGAGGCGACGCTGCTGCGGATCGGCGAGAAGATGACGCTCGACGATGGCAGCACAGTCGAGTTCATGGGCACGCGGCAGTACGCGACGCTCTCCATCCGCTACGACCCGGGCGAAAAGATCGCGCTCGGCGGCGCCGCGCTCGGCCTGGCGGGGCTGCTGCTCTCGCTGACCGGCAAGCGGCGTAGGGTGTTCTTCCGTATAACTACGGGAGGTAGTAGTTTGGTGGAGGCCGGTGGGCTGCCCCGCACCGACTACTCCGGCTTCGCCGAGGAGTTCAAGCAGACCGTCGAGGCCGTGGAGCGAGCGAACGAGGAAGGCAGCGTGAAGCGCTGATGTCCGCACTGTCCGATCAGCTCCTGGTCATCGCGATCATGTCGTACGTGGCGGCGATGGTCTGCCACGCCGCGGAGTACGCGTTCGGCAACCGCAGCCACATTGGCCGCGCGGCGACGCGCCCGTCCCGCGAGCTGGTGGCGGTCGGCGACGGCGGCCCCGGCCTGGTTGGCGACGACGCCCCGCCTGTGATGAAGGTGCCCGACGTCGCGCCCGGCCGCGACCGGGCCGCCCTGGCCGGCAAGGCGGCCGTCGCGGTCACCGCCCTCGCCGCGGCCGTGCACCTCGGCACGCTCCTCACCCGAGGCATCGCGGCGGAGCGCATGCCGTGGGGCAACATGTACGAGTTCGTGCTCTCGGTGACGTTCGTCGGCAGCGCCGCCTGGCTGATCGTGCTCTCCCGCCGCCCGGCGATCCGCCACTTGGGCCTCTTCGTGGCGACGGCGATGGTGCTGCTGCTGGGCGTGGCCGGCATGGTGCTCTACACCGACGTGGCGCCGCTGGTGCCCGCGCTCAAGTCGAGCTGGTTCGTGGTGCACGTGTCCGCCGCCGTGCTCTCGTCCGGCATCTTCCTGCTCGGCTTCGTGCCGGCCGCGATGTTCCTGATCCGCAGCGGCTACGACCGCGGCAAGCGCAGCTTCCCGTACTCCCTGGGCCCGCGCGTGCCCGAGGCCGCCTCCCTCGACCGGCTGACGTTCCGGCTGCACGCGTTCGCGTTCCCGATCTGGACCTTCGGCGCCCTGATCGCCGGCCCCATCTGGGCCGAAGCCGCGTGGGGCCGCTACTGGGGCTGGGACCCCAAGGAGGTCTGGGCGTTCATCTCCTGGATCATCTACGCCGGCTACCTGCACGCCCGCGCCACGCCGAGCGTCAAGCGCACGACCGCGACGTGGATCGCCGTCATCGGCTGGCTGACGATGCTGATGAACCTCTTCGGCGTCAACATCTTCTTCACCGGCCTCCACTCCTACGGCGGCCTCTAGCCCGTCGTCTCTCACAGGTCCAACCCGAACCAGACGCGAGCTACGCGACGCGGTGCAGGTATGCCTCCCATCACCACCGCGAAGAACGCCTGGCCCACCCGCCCTCGGCGTTCCAGCAGCGCCCAGGTCGCCGGCTGTGGTGGTCGTCAACGTCCGGGTCCGCGGTCGGCCAGTGCCGGCCGACCGCGCGCCTGGAGCTAGCAGGTGCCGGCCGTCCAGGTGTCGAAGCGGGTGGCCCAGTCCAGGCAGTAACCGCCCGAGCCGCCGCCCGAAGCTGTGCGCACGTCGGCCTCGCGCCAATAGCGCACCGCGTCGCCGTCGCGGACCTGTACGTTGTCGACCGCGATGCGTGGGACCGCGACCTTGCCGTCGCCGTCGACGTGCACCTCGACGTACTGCTCGAGCTGCGCGCGGCTGGCGCCCAGCCGCAGGCTGGTCAGCAGGTGCCAGCCGTCGCGCCACCAGAGCCACGCCTCCCACACGCCGTCGCGCGTGGTGTGTACCGAGATCCAGATGTTGTCACCGTCGGTGAGTTCGTACTGGTTGTAGAAGGTCCAGGCCCGCCGGTCGGTGTCGTACGTGTACACGCGCTGGCGGCCGCCGCCGGACCAGCCGGTCTCCGCCCAGCCGGCCTCCAGCCAGGCCGTGCGGCCGCCCGACTCGCGTTTGGCCATGAAGCGGGTGGCGACGAAGTCGTGGGTGCCCGCGCGTACCGCCGGGTCGCGCACGGTCAGCCTGCCCACCACGCCGGTCCAGTCGCCGACCGTGCCGGCGCCGAGGTGGTGGTAGTAGTAGCCGCTGGCCGTCGAGCTGGCCGGTGTGGCGACCGCGAGCATCGCCGCGCACAGGCCCACCACCGCGATCCGCCGCGCCGCGCGGCGCCACCTGACACGTCCCACGCATGACAAACCCGCGGGCGGGCCGGCAGTAACTCACCCGAAGGGCTGGTTCGGGCACGGCGGTGGCGCAGGCGACTTCGTGGCGACCCGCGTCGCGGCGGTTACGGGCTGGTAGGCGAGACTGGCAGCCATGGCGGTACGCGGATTCCCGTACACAGGGCTGAAGGACTTCCTCGGGGCGCTGGAGCAGGCCGGCGAGCTGCGCCGGGTCACGGTGCCGGTCGATCCCACGCTGGAGATCAGCGAGGTGGTCACGCGCACCGTGGCGGCCAAGGGGCCGGCCCTGCTCTTCGAGCGGCCCACGCGCGGGGAGATGCCCGTGGCGATCAACCTCTTCGGGAGCAAGCGCCGCATGGCGATGGCGCTCGGCGTGGAGAGCGTCGACGAGATCGGCGCCCGGATCGGCGAGCTGATCCGGCCGGAGCTGCCGGTGGGCTGGTCGGGCATCCGCGAAGGGCTCGGCAAGGTGATGCAGCTCAAGTCGGTGCCGCCGAAGAAGGTCAAGACCGCGCCCTGCCAGCAGGTGATCTATCGGGACGGCGACGTCGACCTGGGGCGCCTGCCCGGCCTGCAGACCTGGCCGGACGACGGCGGCATCTTCCACAACTACGGGCTGACGCACACCAAGCACCCGGAGACCGGAAAGCGCAATCTGGGGCTGTACCGCCTGCAGCAGCACTCACCGACCACGCTGGGCATGCACTGGCAGATCCACAAGGACTCGACGGCGCACCACGCGGTCGCCGAGCGCCGGGGCGAGCGGCTGCCGGTGGCGATCGCGTTCGGCTGCGACCCCGTCGTGTCGTACAGCGCCTCCGCGCCCCTGCCCAGCGATATCGACGAGTACCTGTTCGCCGGCTTCCTGCGCGGCGAGCGGGTGGAGATGGTCGACTGCCTGACGGTGCCGCTCCAGGTGCCGGCACACGCCCAGGTGGTGCTTGAGGGGTACGTCGAGCCGGGCGAGCGCCTGCCCGAAGGGCCGTTCGGCGACCACACCGGCTTCTACACGCCGGTGGAGCCGTTTCCGGTCTTTCACGTCGAGTGCATGACCACCCAGCGCGACCCGGTCTACCACTCGATCGTCACGTCGAAGCCGCCGCAGGAGGACGGCCCGATCGGCCACGCGACCGAGCGGATCTTCCTGCCACTGCTCAAGCTGCTCATTCCGGACATTGTGGATTACTCGATGCCGGAGGCGGGCGTCTTCCACAACTGCGTGATCGTCTCGATCCGCAAGCGCTACCCCAAGCACGCCCAGAAGGTCATGTCCTCGATCTGGGGTGCCCACCTGCTCTCGCTGGCCAAGCTGATCGTCGTGGTCGACGACGACTGCGACGTGCACGACTACAACGAGGTCGCGTTCCGCGCCTTCAGCAACGTCGACTACGACCACGACCTGCTGCTCACCCAGGGGCCGGTCGACCACCTGGACCACGCGTCGTACCAGCAGTTCTGGGGCGGAAAGGCGGGCGTCGACGCCACCCGCAAGCTGCCCACCGAGGGGTACACGCGGGGCTGGCCGCCGGAGGCCGTGATGTCGCCCGAGGTCAAGGCGCTGGTGGACAAGCGCTGGAAAGAGTACGGAATCTCGTGAAAGCCTTCCTCCGCCTGGTCGCGATCGAGCATTCGGTCTTCGCGCTCCCGTTCGCGTACCTGTCCGCGCTCGCCGCCATGCGCCACCTCGGCGGCGGCGTGCGCTGGGGCGACCTGGCGCTGATCACGATCGCGATGGTGGGCGCCCGCACGTTCGCGATGGCCGCCAACCGGATCATCGACCGGCGCATCGACGCGCAAAACCCCCGTACCGCCAAGCGTGAGCTCGTCACCGGGGCCGTGCGGGTGCGCACGGCCTGGACCGGCGCGGCGGTGGCTCTCGTGGTCTTCGTCGGCGCGGCCGCCCTGCTCAACCCGCTCTGCCTCGTGCTTTCGCCGCTCGCGGTGGCGCCGCTGGTCGTGTACCCCTACGGCAAGCGGTTCACCGACTGGCCGCACGCGATCCTCGCGCTGGCGCAGGCGGTGGGCCCGGTCGGCGCGTGGCTCGCGGTCACCGGCACGTTCGAGGGCTCGTGGCCGGCGTGGGTGCTCGGCGCCGCGGTCGGGCTGTGGATCGGCGGCTTCGACCTGATCTACGCGTGCCAGGACGCCGACGTGGACCGCGAGATCGGCGTGCGCAGCGTGCCGGCGCGCTACGGCGTGCCGTTCGCGCTTGGTCTGTCCACAGTGGTGCACCTGGTGACGTTCGCCCTGTTCGTCTACTACGGCGAGCTTGTCGACTTCGGCTGGCTGTGGTGGGTGGGGCTGGCGCTGACCGCGGTCGCGTTCGGCTACCAGCACGTGGTGGTCACCCCCACGGACCTCTCCCGCGTCAACCGCGCCTTCTTCACGGCCAACGGGTTCGTGGGGATCGCGCTCTTCGCGTTCGCTCTGCTCGACTACTGGACATAGTTTTAGGCATATTTGCCCCGGTCCGTCGCAGTGGCGGACCGTTTGCTCCCGCGGGCAGCGCGGAGGTCGGCGGCTCGCCAGAGCTCGCCGAGATCCCCGACCTCCGCTGCCAGGTCCGCAGGCCAAGCCCGAAACCGCAACCAACCGCGGAGGGTGAGGCTGCGGGAGCGACGGTCCGGACCACGACGGACGTCGCGGTAGCTCCAAATTTCAGTTGTATCGGGCGCTTTCGTACGACCAGTCCATCGTCCCGCGGACCGCGAATTCCACCCCGTCGAGGTAGCGGCGTCCGGCCGCTCCGTGTGGCGGCACGGCCGCGCGCAGCGCGGGAAACTCGCGCATCGTCCGGTGCCAGCGCTCCCGAGCCGCGGCGGCGGCCTCCTCCGGCGGGACGTGGCGTTCGGCGGCCAGGGCGAGCACGAGATTGTGACCGCCCGAGGTGGCCGCGTCGCGCTCCAGCGAGAGCAGGTCGTTAAACCACGAGAGCAGGTCGTTGCCGGCCTGGCTGAACGCCCGCACCGCCGGGTGGCGGTAGAACGACTCGGTCACCGGCTTGCCCCGCCGGCGAAGTCGATGAGCGTGTGCGCCACATACGCGGCCGAGGTGGCCCGGCGCAGCTCGACGTACTCCTCGACGCCAGGCCGGTGGCCGCCGGCCTTGTTGCGGGCCTCCACCACCACCCCGCTGAGGTGGTGTTCGACGGCGCCCACGAAGCGGGCGCGCCACCGTGCCGGCATACGGCTCTGTGGCTCGCGCCACGCGTCGGCGAGCATGCTGCCCAGCGGCCCCGGCAGCCCGCGGGTGCCGGCTTCGCCGCGTAGCAGGGAGAGGGCGCCACCGACGAGGGCGCGTACCCGTCTAGGCTCCGGGACGCTGGCTCGGTCGCACTCGTCGTCGATGAGGAAGAACCAGGTGAAGAGCGCGGAGAGCACTCGCAGATCGCCGGGGCTCGCGTCGGGGTAGAGGCGGGCCGCGTACCGGGCGATGCCGCCTTCGGCAAGCCGGTCGGCGTACACGTCGGGAAGTCCGTGGCTTCGCGTCCAGCCGTCGAGCCAGCCGTGGGTCTCCTCCGCGTAGGGTGAGATAACAGGATTAATCGGGCACTGAAGATCGAGGGATATTGTCCGCAGCATTGCAGCCTCCTGCTGTCCGACCAACATCAGCTTTGGCCGACGGTAGCCCTACGCTGGATCTATGCGGAATCCGTGGATCGTAGGTGTTTCGGGTGCATCCGGGACGCCGTACGCTGCGGCGCTGCTGCGCGGACTATTCGATGCGGGTGAATCGGTCGATCTTGTCGTTTCTCGGGCGGCCCGCCTGACGATCCTCGATGAGACGGGCGCGGCCTTCCGGGACGCCCACTGGAAGGACGACCTGTCCCGCTGGCTCGGGCGCGACCTCGACGGTGCGGACGTGGCGCACTGGCCGGCAGGCGATCTCGCGGCGGGGCCGAGCAGCGGCTCGTACCCGGCGCGCGGCATGGTCGTCGTGCCGGCGAGCACCGCCGCGTGCGCCGGTATCGCGATCGGCCTTTCCAAGGATCTGCTGCAGCGAGCGGCGGAGGTCAACCTCAAGGAGCGGCGTCGGGTGGTCGTCGTGCCGCGCGAGACCCCGGTGACCCGCAGTCACCTGACCCACCTCATCGCGCTGCACGACGCCGGGGCAGTGGTGCTGCCGGCCAGCCCCGGCTTCTACGGTGCCGGGGCCGGAGCGTCGGCTCAGCAGCTCATCGACTTTGTGGCCGGCAAAGCGCTCGACGCGCTCGGCGTGTCACACACACTCTTTCGCCGCTGGCGTGGTGAGCTCGGATCCTAAGTGTCCAGCCTTGATGTAGCCGGCCTCGGCGCGTGAGCCCGTGCGGGCTCAGCGCATGTTGACGTTGCCCGGACTGGGCGTATGGTGTCCGGCGCTCCGCGACGGACCAGGATGTGCTGCCGGGCCTTCGTTGCGCGGCCGGTTGGCGGTCGACGGTGGCGGCTGCTCTTCGCGCAGCTCGTCCAGCTCGCCTTCGCCTTCCAGTAGCGCGCGCACTTCAGACTCACGGAAGCGGCGGTGGCCGCCAGGTGTCCGGATACTGCCGATCCGGCCCGCGGCCGCCCATCTGGTCACGGTCTTTGGATCGACGCGGAACAACGCAGCCACCTCGCCCGGCGTCAACAGACGATCTCCAGTGTCCACGGCCCCTCCCTCGCGTCGCACGATGGCCATAGGTTGGATGTCCGACAGCCTCGATAGGGACGTACGGTCATTACAGCACCGCGAGCGTGCCGTGTCCGGGAAACAGGGAAAACGCACTGTCTGGGAAGTTAGCCAGTAGGATTTGCGAGCCTTGCTCATCTCCCCGACTGTTAATGTCTACCACCGGTGGACGACATCGATCTGAGGCTTGTGGAGCTATTGCGGGCGAATGCCCGGCTCTCCTACGCCGAGCTGGCCCGACAGGTCGGCCTCTCGGCGCCCGCGGTGCACGATCGGGTGGGCAAGTTGGAGAGCGGCGGCGTGATCCGCGGATACCGCGCCGATGCTGAGCCGGAGGCGATCGGCCTCGGCGTGACCGCGTTGATCGGCATCGTGCAGGACTCCGGCGGTGACACCGACGACGTGCTCGAGGCGCTGCGCGGGATGCCCGAGATCGAGTCGTGCTACTTCATGGCCGGGGTGGAGTCGTTCCTGCTGAAGGTGCGGGTGGCCACGATCCACGAGCTGGAGAGCCTCATCGTGCGGCTCAACCGCACGGCCGGGGTGGCCTCCACGCGCACCGCCATCGCCCTCTCGACCAAGTGGGAGGACCGGCCGCAGGCTTTGTTACGGTCCGAGGATGCAGCACCTCGATCGGTGTAATGACTCCGACCGCGCCTGGGTGACCGACGCGATCGGCAAGGTCGAGGCCGACGCCAACCGCTCCGCCGACACCCACCTGCTGCCGTTTCCGCTGCCCGGTGAGTGGGGCATCGACCTGTACCTCAAGGACGAGTCGGTCCACCCCACCGGCTCGCTCAAGCACCGGCTCGCCCGCTCGCTGTTCCTCTACGGCCTGTGCAACGGCTGGATCGGGCCGACGACCACGGTCGTGGAGGCGTCGTCCGGCTCCACGGCCGTCTCCGAGGCGTACTTCGCGCGCATGCTCGGCCTGCCCTTCATCGCCGTCATGCCGGCCTCCACGTCGCCGGAGAAGGTGGCGCTGATCGAGTTTCAGGGCGGCAAGTGCCACCTCGTCGAGGACCCGGCCTCCGTCGTGGTCGAGGCCCGCTGGCTCGCCGAGGACACCGGTGGGCACTTCATGGACCAGTTCACGTACGCCGAGCGGGCCACCGACTGGCGGGGCAACAACAACATCGCCGAGTCGATCTACGCGCAGATGGCGCTCGAACGGCACCCCGTGCCGTCCTGGGTCGTCGTCGGCGCCGGCACCGGGGGCACAAGCGCCACCATCGGCCGGTACGCCCGCTACTGCCGCCACCCCACCAAACTGTGCGTGGTCGACCCGGAAAACTCCGCCTTCTACCCGGCGTGGGAGGCGGCCGACTGGACCCACGAGACGGGGCTGGGCTCGCGCATCGAAGGGATCGGGCGGCCGAGGGTGGAGCCGTCGTTCCAGCCGACGCTGGTCGACCGCATGGTGCACGTGCCGGACGCCGCCTCACTCGCCGCGATGCGCGCGGCCTCCGCGCTGCTCGGCCGCCGTGTCGGGGATCCACGGGTACCAACCTGTGGGGTGCCTTCGGCATCATTTCCGAGATGCGCGCGGCCGGCGTACACGGCTCGGTGGTGACGCTGCTCTGCGACGGCGGCGAGCGGTACGCGAACACGTACTACTCGGACGGATGGGTCGCCACACAGGGCCTCGACCTCGCCCCTCACCTGGCGGTGCTCGACAGCTTCCTGGCGACCGGGGTCATGCCTTCCGCTCGGCCAGCCCGGGGTACCTGAGCACGTACCCCTCCTTGTCGACAGCCAGGTCGGCGCCGAAGCCGTCGAGCTCGAAGCGGATCGTGCCCTCGTCGACCACGCGGTACGTCTGCTCGCTGGCCAGCACCTCCAGGCTCGGCACGAGCACCCACGCCATGGTGAGGCGGTGTGCCGTACCGGCCGGCGCGCCGAGCATCCCCATCCGCCGGATGGGCAGCGTGTTGGGCAGTGGCGCGCCGGCGAGGTCGACGTCGATCGCGCCGTGCAGCAGGTCCGGCTCCTCGGTGCCGGGCAGGCCGGCGCGGGCGTGACCCGCGTTTGCCAGGACGCGGTCGAGGTCGCCCTGCTCGGCGGTGGTCGCCCGCCACCGGCCGGCGGCACGCTCCAGTCGCAGCGCGCGCAGCCAGCCGGCGCCTTCGACAGTGACGTCGAGGTGGGCGGTGGCCCAGGTCTCGTCGGTGACAAGCTCGTACCGGCACACGTACGGCACCGGATGCGTGGCGGTCGCGACGCCGCGGGCATGCAGCCCGCGGCGGTCGTCGAGGAGCGCCAGATCGGTGCCGTCTGTGTCGGTGCGTTGCCACAGCAACGCCTTGGGTAGCGTCCCCATGGCTGGAGACGCTACCGTCGCGCGCTGCTCGGCGTCAGTGAGTGCGGGAGACCGGGCGGCGGTCGCCGCCGTGGCGACGTCCACTTTGCGGGCGGTCGCCGCGAGGGTGGTCGGACCGGGGGCGGCCGTCGTGGCGGAAGCCGCGGGGCCGGTCGGTGCGCCGGGCCGGCGGAGGCGTGGGCTCCTCCACCACCGGGACGCCGCTCGGCTCCCGGGCACCGGTCACCTCGGACAGTGCCGCGTCGCCCGCACGCACCCGGGCCTCGGCCGGCTCGACGCCGGCCCGCTTGAGCATGGCCAGGGTGGGCTTGCGCTGCTTGGGCAGGGCCAGCGTGACAACGGCGCCGGACTCGCCGGCCCGAGCGGTGCGGCCAGCCCGGTGCAGGTAGTCCTTTTCGTCCTTGGGCGGGTCGATGTGCACCACGAGCGAGATGCCGTCGACGTGGATGCCCCGCGCCGCGACGTCGGTGGCGACCAGGACGTTGATGCGCCCCTCACGGAACTCCGCCAGCGTGCGCGTGCGCGCCCGCTGGGTCTTGCCGCCGTGCAGCGCGCCAGCACGCACACCCACCGCCGCGAGCTGCCCGACCAGCCGGTCGACGCCCATCTGGGTGCGCGCGAACATGATCGTGCGGCCCTTCCGGGCGGCGATCGACGCGGTCACGTTGAACTTGTCGTGCGGCGGGATCAGCAGCAGGTGGTGGTCCATCGTGGTGACGGTCGCCACCGGCGGGGCGGTCGAGTGCGTCACCGGGTCGTTCATGAAGCGCTGCACCAGCGTGTCGACGTCGCCGTCGAGCGTGGCCGAGAAGAGCAGCCGCTGGCCGCCCGCCGGAGTCTTGGCGAGCAGCTCGGTGACGTCGGGCAGGAAGCCCATGTCGGCCATCTGGTCGGCCTCGTCGAGCACCGTGACGGACACGTCGTCGAGGGAGCAGGAGCCCCGCTCGATCAGGTCCTTGAGGCGGCCAGGCGTGGCCACGAGGACCTCGGTGCCGCGGCGCAGCGAGTCGATCTGCCGGTCGTACGGCACACCGCCGACGGCCGTGGCCAGGAACACACCCACGGCCTTGCCGAGCGGCCGCAGCGCGTCGGCGACCTGCATGGCCAGCTCGCGGGTCGGCACCATGATCAGCGCGCGCGGGTGGCGCGAGCGGGCCCGCTCGCCGGCGGCGACGCGGGTGAGCAGCGGAAGACCGAAGGCGAGCGTCTTGCCGGAGCCGGTCTGGCCACGACCGAGCACGTCACGGCCGGCCAGCGCGTCAGGGACCGTCGCGGCCTGGATCTCGAACGGGGTGAGGATGCCCTCCCGGTCCAGCTCGCGCACCAGCGGCGTCGGAACGCCGAGGTCAGCGAAGGAAAGCTCGGTGGTGGGCTCGAAGGCGGATGGGAACGTGCTTGGATCAGCGAACGTGGTCAAGTAAACCTCTCAGCGGGGGGCGCTTCTTCGCAAGGCCCCGCCGCGACCATGATCAGTCGCCGTGTATCGCCCCAAAGAACGCCCAAGGACGCGCAAATTCGTGCGCGCTGGGTCAGTAGATCTCAACAAGTGTACGGGCAGCCCCGTGTATCACCACACGGATATGCCCTGTCGTGGGCAGGCTCACCCGGATTCAGCTGTTGAGGAAGCCGTCGAACAGGTCGGAGAACGTGTCGCCGGTTGCCAGTACGACCAACGCACCGACCGCCACGAGGATTCCCAGCACCAACGCCATGACCAGGAAGACCTTGGCGGTATTGGCGGTCGGCGTGGGTCCGTCGGTGCGCCCTTGGGAGAGGATGTGACCGGTCAACGAGCCCGAGTTTTCCATCGGGCTTCCACCAGCGATGGCCATCGTCATGTGCGCCGGCCCGGGACCTCCCGCGCCCCCGTAGACCGTCCCCTGTGGACGCTCCTCTGCCTTGTCGCCGCCGCGCTGGTCACGGGCCCACTCCCCGTACTCAGGTGAGGTGGAAACCGGCGGCGCGCTCGCCGGCGGCTCACTCACCGCCGGAGGTGGTGGCGGGGGTGGCGTGGGGGAGAAGAGCGACGGAGCGGGCGCAGGCGGCACCGCACTCGCGGCCGCCTCGCTGACGGGCGGCGGCGCGTCGACCGCGCTCCACCGTCCCGGCGCGGTCGGATTTCCCGCCGGCGGCCAGCTGGGCAAAGCCGCCGCCGGCACGACAGGCGCGCCAGGCGCAGCCGGGCCGCCACCATACGGCGACGATCCACCGTGCGGTGCCTGCGGCGGCGCGCTGGCACCTCCGTACAGCGACGGCGGCACCGCGGCTGCTGCTGGCGGCGCGAGGTGCGGCGGCGGGGCGGCGGCGTGTGGCGCCGAGGTCGGAGCCGGCAGCGGCGCGAGGTAGGCCGGCGGTGCTACGGCGGGCGGCCCGGACGCTGGCGCGTGGTGGGGTGGCGCTGAGGCTGGCGGACCGGACGCTGGTCGCGCCGGCGGCGGGGCGGCCTGCGGTGCCGAGGTCGGAGCCGGCAGCGGCGCGAGGTAGGCCGGCGGTGCCACGGCGGGCGGCCCGGACGCTGGCGCGTGGTGGGGTGGCGCTGAAGCCGGCGGACCGGATGCCGGCCGCGCGGCAGGCGGTGCCGGCGGGGTCGCGGTCCCACGAGGAGTGAACGGCGTGGCGGCACCGCGGGCAGGCGCATTCGGCGCCGACATCACCGGCGGTGGCGGCGGAAACGGCAGCGGTGGCTCCGGCGGCTGCGGTCCCGGCAACGGCCCTGGTCCAGGCCCGGGTCCGGGCGGGATCGGCACCGGCGGCACCGGCTCCGGCGTCGGGAACGGGTTGGGCACCGGCCCTGGCCCCGGTGGCTCAGGCTCCGGCGGACCGGGCGGCGGCTCGACGGGCTCCGGCGGCTCGGGGTCGGGTGCGCCGGCCCGGTAGACGCGGGCGCGGCCGGCGGAAGGCTGTGCGGCGACCGCCACCTCCTCGGCCGAGACCTGGCCCACACCGGGCACGCTCGCCCGTGCGCGCGCACCGATCGCCGAGATCAGAGCGTCACCGCGCGGCGCCGAACGCTGCGGCGGCACCAGGTACTCCGGCCCGCCTGATGCCTCCTCCTGCTGCTCCAGCGCGGCAGGAGGGGCCGGCGGTGAAAGCGCACCGCCAGGTGGCGTGGGCGTCGCGGACGGCATCGAATACGCAGGGGTCTCCCGCAGCGGCGGCGCCGGCTCGCGCTCCTCAGGCGTGGTGCCCGAAAGCCCAGACGCGCCCGGGGTGCCGGACGAAGCGCCGGATGGACCTGGAGCGCCGGACGCGCCGGCAGCGGCCGACTCGCGCCACGGCACCTCGAACGCGGACCACGGCGAGTCGGTCTGCGGCGGCCTCTTCGGCTGGCGGCGCTCCAGGGGTGGGCCAGGGATGGGAGCCTTCACCGGCACCGGCAACCCCGGTGACGACCCGGCCGCCGGTGGCACAGACCCGGATGCCGGCGGTGCCGACCCGGATGCCGGCGGCGTCGAGGCCGGCGCAGGCGTTCCGATGGCGGTCGCGGGCGGCGCCGAGGTGGGCACCGGTGTCCCATAGGTGGACCCGGCGGGCGCTGGTGTCCCCAGGGCCGGGGAGGCAGGCGGGGGCGTTCCGAAGCCGGACGCGGGCGGTCCCGACGTGGGCGCTGGCGTCCCGAAGGTCGGGGAGGTCGCCGCCGGTGTCCCGAAGTTCGAGGCCGGGGGCGACGAGGCGGGCGCGCCAGAGGCGGGAACGGCCGAAACGGGTGCCGGCGGAGCGGAGGCCGGCGCCACGGACTGGTGCGAGCTCGGTGCGGCCGGTGGGGTGCTCCTCTCGCCGGCCCGGTAGGTGCGGCCGGCGGCGGGCGGTGCCGGCAAGGCGGCGAGGTCCGCCGGGTTGGGAGCGGCGGAGCCCGATACCGACGCGCGGCCTACGACGCCCGGCCTTGGGCGCGATACCGCCTCGGGTGGCTTGCTGGGTGTCGGGTTGCTCCACGCCGGGACGATCGGCGTCGGCGAGGCGGCGGCGGGTGCGGGCGGCGGCGGGCTCGCCTCCATGGGGCGCGGCCAGACAGCCGAAGCGCCCGAGACCGGCGGTGCGCTCACCGACGCGGACGCCGGACCCGGAGCGGGCGGCGCCGAAGACGAAACAGGCGCGGGCGGCGCCGAGGTCGGAGCTGGCGGCGGTGCCCAGGCCGGTGCGGGTGGCGCTGAAGCCACGTCGGGCGGTGCCGAAGAAGGTGCGGGCGGTGCGGAAGTCGGAGCTGGCGGCGCTGAGGCCACAGCGGGCGGCGCCGAAGGCGGAGCTGGCGGTGGCGTCCAAGCCGGTGCGGGTGGCGCTGAGGCCACGGCGGGCGGTGCGGACATGGGCGCGGGCGGCGCGGAGGTTGGGGTGAAGCCGGGCCAGAGGGCGCCGTCGGGTGGGGGTGGCGGCATCTCGTAGGCCTCCGGGAGGGCCTCCAGGGGCGGCTCGGGAAGCGTTGTGCCTACCGGTGGGGGCGGAGGTAGTGGCGGCAGCTCAGCCGCGAGCCCGGTCGGCTCGCCGGTCGTTCCGGCGGCCGGCGGATCTTGTCGCTCGTCCATCATCGCCTCCCGCTCCCCCGCCGCAACGGACCGGTGACGGCCGGACCGGAGCGTCCTTCAGGTTTACCGTGCCACATCGCCCGGCGCCCGGACACCCGGAGTCGGGTTGTGGGCGCCTACCTGCCCCGCTGTCCACTTCGCACGGCGCACACCGTCCACTATGCGGACGGGCCGTCAGCCACCCGCGGTTGCCCCACCGGACGAACTGGATGAAGCGGACGCCTCGGCACCTGCCTCAGAGGTCGCCGGCGCGGCGCTGTTGGTGCTCGTCGCCGGCGGGTTGGTCGTCGGCTCGTCGGTGGGGTCCGGCGGGTTGGGCGTCGGCGTCGGTGTGCTCGGCGGCGTGGTGGGTGGCGTCGTCGGCGGGGTGGTGGGTGGCGTCGTGGGCGGGGTGGTCGGCGGCTTGGTGGTGGCCGGCGGCGTGGTGGGTGGCTTGGTGGTGGCCGGCGGGGTCGTCGGCGGCTTGGTGGTCGCGGGCGGCGTGGTCGGCGGGGTGCTCGTCGGCGGCGTCACCGGGGCCGAGACCGCGCCGTAGATCCGGGTGGCGGCGAACAGCCGCGAGTACCAGACCGTGGAGACCTTGACCTTTTCCCGGCTGTTGGGCGCGTGGACCATCTTGCCGCCGCCGATGTACATACCGACGTGGTGGATGCCGCTCGCCGTGCCGTTGGAGCTGAAGAAGACCAGGTCACCGGGGAGCATGGCGCTGGTGGAGACGATCCGCGAGCGGGTGCCCGCGTACTGGTCGCGGGAGACGCGGGGCAGCTGGTAGCCGACGCTGCGGTAAGAGGCCCACATCAGACCGGAGCAGTCGTACGAGTTGGGACCCTCGGCGCCCCACACGTACGGCTTACCCAGCTCACCGAGCGCGAAGTTGACCGCCTTGATCGCGCGGGGGTCGGCTGCCAGCCCGGAGATGTTGTCGGCGTCGAGGAAGTCTTCACCGAGCTTGGCCTCCTGCG
Source organism: Phytohabitans houttuyneae (assembly GCF_011764425.1). Classification (NCBI taxonomy): domain Bacteria; kingdom Bacillati; phylum Actinomycetota; class Actinomycetes; order Micromonosporales; family Micromonosporaceae; genus Phytohabitans; species Phytohabitans houttuyneae. The sequence goes on along the minus strand of NZ_BLPF01000001.1, from coordinate 3,738,663 downwards.
CCTCGCGCTCCCGCTCGATGACCGCGAGCTGCGCGGAATTGCGCTCCTTGACCTCGGTGAGCGCCGCTTCCTTGGTCTTGAGCGACGCCTCGATCGTGTTGAACTGCCCGGCGAGCGTCTGCTCCTTGGCCAGCGCCGTGTTGTACGCCTCCTGGGCGACCCGCTCCGCGTCCTTCGCCCTGGCCACCTCGTGCTCGGCCGCGTCGCTCTTGGCGGTGGACGACTCGCCGCGCTGGATGCGGGACAGCTCGCTCAGCCCGTGCAGGTCGGAGCCGAACGCGCCGGGCGGCAGCTCGGCCGCCTCCTTGATCGCCTGGGCAGCCGCGCTCTCGGCATCGCCCTCGGCCTTGACGACCGCGGCGCGCGCCTCGTCGAGCTGGCGGTGGGCGATGGCCAGGTCGGTGCGCGCCTGCGCCTGCTCCTCCCGCTTTTTCAGCAGGTCTTCGCTGAGCAGGCCGATCTCGACCTCGGCGTTGTAGATCTGCGTGGCCAGCGGGCCGGTCGTCGACGAGGTGGGCGGCGTGTACGTCCCGGAGGTGGGCGGGACCGTCGCGCCGGGCAGCTGCACCGAGCCGGCGGGCAGCGGCCGGGAGCCGGCGTCGGGGATCGTGTTGGGTGTGGGCTCGGCGTAGACCGGCGAGGCCAAGGCGGCGGCCGCGGCGGCGCCCAGCATCGCGGACCAGGCCAGCGGCCGCAGGACCGGGCTGATGACCCCGGCCGGGCGCGCCTGATGCCTGCCCTTGCGCTTCGCCATATGCGTCTCTCCCCGCCACTCGCGTCCCATTCTGTCCTACCGCACCGGAGCAACGATGTCGATCGGAGAGCAGGTAACGGGTACCTGAGAGCTGGTTTACGTAAGGGGTGACTACGCTCAAACCCATGGACAAGGCGCGCAGGCGAGAGATCGAAGAGCGTGTTTACGCAGGTGACCGGCTCACGGGCCGGGACAGCGAGGAATTGGCCGCCTGCGATGAGCTCGCGTGGCTCGGTCGGCTCGCCAACGACCGCCGGGCCGCCCACCACGGGGACCGCGTTACCTTCCTGATCGGCGCCAGTCAGGTTTCTGACAGGGTGACAGAAGCGGCGGCTCCCGCCGAGGTGCTCCGCCGGTTCGCGGTCACCCGCCTGGGGATCATCGGTCCTCGCCACGTGAGCTGCTCGACGGCCGACCACACGCCGGCGCTCGCCCAGCTCGCCCTCAACTTCGGGGTCGACGACCTCGTCGCCCCGCCGGACGCCGACCGCGACGAGATCGTCCACCTGATCTGGGACGCCGGCTTCCGCCCGGTGGAGCGGGACGCGGACGACAACGTGGTCCGCGAGTACGACCCGCCGGTGCCGCTGGCCGAGCGCCGAGCCACCCCTCAGCAGGTGTGGGCCTGAGAGCAGCGGCTCACCCCGCCGGCAGTACCCTCAATGGGTCATGACTGAGGCGCAGAGCACCTTTCCCCGGCGCGACGACGACGGGCGGATCCTCGCCGTGACCGACTTGCTGGGCCTCGTCCTGGCCGGCTTGGTCATCGGCGTGCTCGCGCTGCTCGTCCTCGATGTCGGCTTCTCGCTGCTCGGCTTCGGCGACTTCGGCGGCGCCTCCGGCTGGCTGGCCGTGATCCTGCCGGCGTGGGCGTTCGTCGAGGAGTTCCGGGCCTGGTCGTTCGGCGCCGCCCGAGTGGTCGTCGCGCTGGTGGGCGCGGCCGTCTCGGTCACCTTCGGGCTGCTGATCGCCGGCCTGCTCAACGAGGCGGGACCGCTCTGGTCCGGCGCGGTCGCGGCGGCGGGGTTCGCGTTGGCGTACTCGCTGATCTGGTTCTACGGCATCCGGTGGCTGGCCCACCGGACGGGGTAAGGAATTAGGCATGAGCCCGGTAATCAAGTACACCCTGGCTCGCGTCGGACTGTTCGCCGCGGTCTTCGCCGCGATGCTCCCAATCGACCTCGACATCTTCATCAAGCTGGCGATCGCGCTGGTGGCGTCGGCCGGTTTCTCGTTCATCCTGCTCCGCGGGCTGCGCGAGCAGGTGGCCAACCAGATGGCCTCGTCGGCAGAGCGGCGCAAGACGGAGAAAGACCGCCTGCGCGCCGCCCTGGCTGGAGATGACGAGACGAAGCGGGACGGCTAAGGCACCCGGGCGACCACGCCGCCGCCGGTCACGGCGACGAACGACGTCGGCCGGATTGTCATGACCACGCGCACCGGCGCGTCCGGGATCGGGTAGTCCATCCCGTACCGGTGCTGGAGCGACTTGTAGAAGGACGCCTCGGCGTCGTCGTCCTCGATCGATTCGACAACGCCGCGTACCTCGAGGAAGCGGTACCCGTCCTGCGGGTCGGTGACGGAGAGCGCGACCCGCGGCTCGCGGGCGAGGTTCTGAAACTTCTGGCGCGTCTTCGTGTGCGTCATCCGGATCCGCTTGCCGTCCCACTCGAACCACATGACGCTGCTCTGCGGTGAGCCGTCGGGCCGGACGGTGGCCAGGTGGGCGAAGAGGGGACGTTCCAGAAGGTCGGCGTGGGTGTCTGGGGGAAAGACGTCGGTCATGGTCAACCGAATACACCCGGACGGGGGCCCACCGCCAACCGGCGGCGGGCCCACGCCGCCCCTACACCGGCAGGCCCGCCGCCTGCGGCCAGGGTTTCCACCAGGGCTTGATCAGGTACGCGATGCCGCCCGACCCGCCGGAGACACCGCCGGATGCGTTGATGCGCTTGGTACGCAGCCACACGGTCTCGAACTGCTCGCGGGGGTAGACGTTGCGCACCGCGTCGTTCGACGACGAGGCCGGGTCGTTGACGACCACGTCTCCCTCGGCTGTGAATCCCACCACTACGAAGAGGTGGCCCGAGGTGCCGTAGTTGGCCCCGTCCAGCTCGCTGGCGAGGAATGACTGGCTCGTGATCACCGGTATCCCGGCACGGATGAGCCGCTCCACGTCGTCCAGCGAGTGCAGCCGGGTGACGAAGGCGTCGAGGCCGGGGAACGACGCCGCGTACGCCGTGTTGAACGGCCAGTTGCCGGCGCCGTCGTACGTGTAGTCGTAGACCATCCGGGCCGCGTGGTTGACCGTCGGGTCGGGGTACGTCGGGTCGACCCAGGCGGTGTCCTCATCGGACGGACGCCGTCCCCAGTACTCCACGACCATCTCGGTGGACGTGGGCGAGCACCACGCCTCACCGCCGCCGTCGTACTCGGGGTAGTGGCCCTCGTGGATGTTCTGCGAGTAGCGCGGCACGGACAGCTCGCGACCCCACGCGATGCGTCCCTTGCTGAGCGGCACCGTGAAGCGGTCGGGCACGAGCGAGCTCATCGCGCCCACCATCCACACCCGCGGCGAGCGCCACTGGCCGGGCTCGCGGTAGAGGGTGACGCGCAGCTGGTAGTCGCGCAGCAGCACGCCGCCGGCCACGTCGTCGATCGAGAAGGTGTCGGTCCAGATCGTGGACCACGGGTCACCCTGCCGGTTGACACTCGTACGGCGGATGTCCTGGTCGCCCGAGGCCCAGCGACCCATCACGTACCACGGGGTGTGGTCGCCGGTGTTGTACGTCCCTTGCATCTCGATCTGGACCCAGGTGCCGGCCGGCGTGTCCGCGTTCCAGGAGGCGACCAGCTCGCTGGCGTCGAAGCCGACCCCGCGCACCGGCGATGTCCAGGTCGCGTACGACCAGGTCTTCGTCGTCCCCGTGTGCGGGTCCGTGTAGTCGACGGTGCCGGCTGGCCGGCCGATCGTGATGCCCGTGCGCACGCCCGGCAGGGCCACGGTGCCCTCGTGCGTGCCGCGGCGCCAGTCCTGGTAGGTGGACCAGCGCTGGAAGGTGATCTGCTCGTCGTGGCTGATGGCTCCTCCGGTGGTGGCCGAGGCCGAGGGGGCGGCGACGGCCGGTGCCGCGGGGCCAAGCAGCGCGAGGGCCGTGACGGCTACGGCGGTGGTTCTGACCATGCCCGTCACTATCCCGTTTGAAGGGAAGTTTCGCCAGATCCTGTCCCGAAGAAAATCTTTGTCGACAGGACGACCACATTGGCATGACGGTCCGCGGCCCCGGATGTGGTGCAGTTCTCTTCAGTACACATGGGATCTCCCCACCCCAGGAGGTCGTTGATGTCCACCCGTCTGAAGCCCCGCCGGGCGATCATCTTCAGCGCGGCCGTCGCCGCCGGGCTGATGCTGATCACCACGAGCCCCGGCGCCGCCAAGCCAGATCCCGGTCCCACGGCAGCGGCCGAGGTCGCGGCGCAGTACACGGTGATCGGCCCGCGCACGTTCGCGGACCGTGACGCCATCGCCCGTACCGGCGCGGCGATCGACTACATCGAGCACGGGAAGATCTACGTCTCGGCGATCAAGTCCGAGGTGCTGGCGATCCGCAAGCTCGGCTTCCAGGTCGTGCTGGTGCCGGCCGAGGCGCCCGGCGGCGTGACCACGTTCGACTTCCCGCCCGCCGACTCGGCGTACCACAACTACGCCGAGCTCAACGCGGTGGTCAACCAGGTCGTGGCCGACCACCCGTCCATCGCTCGCCGGATCTCGCTCGGCAACTCGTACGAGGGCCGCGACATCATGGCCGTCAAGATCTCCGACAACGTGGCCACCGACGAGTCGGAGCCGGAGATCCTCTTCAACTCGCAGCAGCACGCCCGCGAGCACCTGACCGTGGAGATGGCGATCTACCTGCTGAACCTCTTCACGGACAGCTACGGCTCAGACTCGCGCGTCACCAACGTCGTCAACAGCCGCGAGATCTGGATCGTGCCGACGGTCAACCCGGACGGCAGCGAGTACGACGTCGCCACCGGCGCGTACCGCTCCTGGCGCAAGAACCGCCAGCCCAACTCGGGATCGTCCAATGTGGGCACCGACCTCAACCGCAACTGGGCGTACAACTGGGGCTGCTGCGGCGGCTCGTCCAGCTCGACCGGCTCCGAGACGTACCGCGGCCCGTCCGCCTTCTCCGCACCGGAGACCCAGCGGCTGCGCGACTTCGTCAACAGCCGCGTGGTCGGCGGCGTGCAGCAGATCAAGGCCAACATCGACTTCCACACGTACTCGCAGCTCGTGCTCTGGCCCTTCGGCTACACGACGGCGAACACGGCGCCCGGCCTCAACGCCGACCAGGAAGCGGTCTTCCGCACGATCGGGCAGCAGATGGCGGCCACCAACGGGTACACGCCGGAGCAGTCCTCTGACCTCTACATCACCGACGGCGACAGCATCGACTGGATGTGGGGGCAGCACGGCATCTGGGCGTACACGTTCGAGATGTACCCCGGCTCGTCCGGCGGCGGCGGCTTCTACCCGCCTGACGAGGTCATCCCCGCACAGACGTCGCGCAACCGCGAGGCGGTGCTGATCCTGAGCGAGTACGCCGACTGCCCGTACCGGGCGACCGGCAAGCAGGCCCAGTACTGCGGCACCGGCGGTGGTACGACCGTGTGGTCGGACACCTTCGAGACCAACACCGGGTGGACGGTCAACCCGTCCGGCACCGACGCGGCGACGCTGGGCCAGTGGGCGCGGGGCGCCGCACAGGCCACCACCTCCAGCGGCGCGAAGCAGCTCGTACCCTTCGCCGGCAGCAACGACCTGGTGACCGGCCCGCTGGCCGGTGCCAGTGCCGGCGACCATGACGTCGACGGCGGCCTGACCAGCGCCCGCTCGCCGGCGGTGACGCTCCCGGCGAGCGGCACGCTGTCGTTGTCGTTCGCGTGGTACCTGGCGCACGGCTCGAACTCCTCGTCCGCCGACTTCTTCCGGGTCAGCGTGGTGCACGCGGGCGGCACGACGGCGGTCCTCACCCAGGCGGGCGCGGCTAGCAACCGCAACGGCGCGTGGGCGACTGCCACGGCAAACCTGACGCCGTACGCCGGCCAGTCGATCAGCATCCTTGTCGAGGCCACGGACGCCTCCACGGCCAGCCTCGTCGAGGCCGCGGTCGACAACGTCACGATCACATCCGCGTAGTACCCACAGGTCGGGGGCGGGCGGCAACCCGCCCCCGATCGCCTGCGCTGCGCCCTCGGCGGGTAACTCCGGGTCCACGCTGAGGTACCGTGCAGGCGATCGGCCGCAGCGAATCCGGTGTCCCAAACCGGAGCTGTCCCGCAACTGTGATGCCGTACCGGTGCAAACCGGGCGGACTAGCCAGGTCGCCTGCGGACGGTCGCGAACCAGCGCTCTCGAGGAAGGGCGCCTCGCGGACGGAGCGGCAACCCCCTCTCCTGTCGGCGAAGCACCAGATCCTCGACCGACAGGAGGACCAGTGAATGAGTTAGCGAGCGAACCATCGGGCTCAGTGATGACACGCGGTGGTGCGCGCACCGTCAGACGGCCGTTCAAGAGGCAGCTCACCGCCGTTGCCGCCGCGGTCGCGCTCGCGATCAGCGGCTGCGCGAGCGACAACGACGAGCCGAGCGGCGCCGCGACGAGCGGCCCGGCGGCGGCCACCTATCCCGTCACCGTGGGCAACCTCACGCTCGACAAGCGGCCCGAAAAGATCGTGTCGCTCTCGCCCAGCGCCACCGAGATGCTCTTCGCGATCGGGGCGGGGGCGCAGGTGACCGCGGTGGACGACAACTCGAACTTCCCGCCCGACGCTCCCAAGTCGGACCTGTCCGGATTCCAGCCCAACGCGGAGGCCATCGCGGCCAAGGCGCCTGACCTCGTCGTGCTCTCCAACGACACCAACAAGGTGGTCGACCAGCTCACCACGCTGAAGATCCCGGTGTACATGGCGGCCAGCGCCGTCACGCTCGACGACTCGTACAAGCAGCTCAACGAGCTCGGCGCGCTGACCGGGCACGCCGGCGAGGCGGCCGGCACCGTGCAGCGGATGAAGGACGACATCGCCAAGCTGGTCAAGGACGTGCCGCAGCGGCAGACCAAGCTCACGTACTACTACGAGCTCGACCCCACCCTCTACTCGGTCACCAGCAAGACGTTCATCGGCGCGCTCTTCGCCCTCGCGGGCCTGGAAAACGTGGCCGACCCCGCGGACGCGGACGGCAAGAAGGGCGGCTACCCGCAGCTGTCGGCCGAGTCGCTGGTCAAGTCGGACCCCGATCTGATCTTCCTCGCCGACACCAAGTGCTGCCAGCAGTCGCTGGAGACGGTGAAGGCGCGCACCGGGTGGGCGAACATCACCGCGGTCAAGAGCGGCAACGTGATCCAGCTCGACGACGACATCGCCTCCCGCTGGGGCCGCGGGTCGTCGACCTCGTGAGAGCGATCACGGAAGCGGTAGCCAAGGTCCCCGCGTGACGAGTGCCAAAGCAAGGGCCGGCTGGGTCACCGCGGGCGTCGTCTCCGTCGTCGTCGCGGCCCTGGCCGGCCTGGCGTTCGGCCCGGTCAACCTGCCGCCGGGCAGCGTGGCGGCCGAGGTGCTCAACCTCATACCGGGCGTGGACATTCACAGCGGGCTGGACGAGCGCGAGATCGCGATCGTCACGCAGATCCGGCTGCCGCGCGTGGTGCTCGCGCTGCTCGTGGGCGCGATGCTCGCCCTCGCCGGCGGCTGCTACCAGGGCGTCTTTCGCAACCCGCTGGCCGACCCGCACCTGCTCGGCGTCGCGGCCGGTGCCGGCCTCGCGGTGACCGCGGTCATCGCGCTGCGGATCGGCACCGGCTCGGCGGGCGGCGACGTCACCTCGGGCCTGCCGCTCACCACGCCGGTGGCCGCGTTCATCGGCGCGGTGGGCGCGGTCGCGCTCACGTACCTGCTCGGCGTCTCGGGCGGCCGTGACCGCTCACCGGCCACGCTGATCCTCGCCGGTGTGGCGGTCTCCGCCTTCCTCGCCGCCGGCCAGACGTACCTCATGCAGCGCAACGTCGACGCCATCCGCGAGGTCTACTCGTGGCTGCTGGGGCGGCTGGCCACGGCGGGGTGGCACGACGTGCTGGTCATCCTCCCGTACGCCGTGGTGACCGGCGCCGTCCTGCTGCTCTTCCGCCGCGAGCTCGACGTGCTGTCGGTCGGCGACGACGAGGCGAGCAGCCTGGGCCTGCATCCGCAGCGCTCGCGGTACATCCTGCTCGCCGCCGCCAGCCTCGGCACCGCCGCGGCCGTGTCGGTGTCCGGCCTGATCGGGTTCGTCGGCATCATCGTGCCGCACACCGTGCGCCTGCTCGCCGGCTCCAGCTACCGCGTGATCCTGCCGCTGTCGGTGCTTTTCGGCGCCGCGTTCCTCGCGTTCACCGACCTTGTCGCGCGCACCGTCGCCAGCCCGGCGGAGATCCCGATCGGCGTGGTCACCGCGTTCTTCGGCGCACCGTTCTTCGTGCTCGTCCTGCGCACCACCAAGCGGGTCACGCTGTGAGGGAGCGAGTTGGCGCGGCGGCGTCTGGACGGAGCCGCCCCGCCGACGTAGTCGGGGTTTCGGGGTGGCGGAGGAAGACGTCGCCTTCAGCGCCGCACGAGCGAGCGAACCCGGAGGCGCTGTGAGCGCGGTCGAGGCGCTCGACGTGCGGGTCACCCTGGGTGGCGCCACGATCCTGGACGGCGTCGACCTCACGGTCGCCGCCGGCGAGTGGGTCGCGGTCATCGGACCAAACGGCGCCGGAAAATCCACCATGTTGCGCGCCGTCGGCGGCCTGCTGCCATTCATGGGGTCCATCTCTTTGTTTGGTACGCCCGCCGACCGCCTGCCCCGGCGACAGCGGGCCCGGCTCGTGGCGACCGTCGCGCAGGCACCGGTCGTGCCGGCCGGCATGGCCGTCTTCGACTACGTGCTGCTCGGCCGCACCCCCTACGTCCCGCCGCTGGGCCGGGAGTCCGCCGCCGACCTGGCCGCCGCGGGCGAGGTGCTGGACCGGCTCGACCTGCGGCGCTTCGCCGGCCGCCAGCTCGCCACGCTCTCCGGCGGCGAGCGGCAGCGCGTCTTCCTGGCCCGCGCGCTCGCCCAGGGCGCCCCGCTGCTGTTGCTCGACGAGCCCACCACCGCGCTCGACATCGGCCACCAGCAGGAGGTGCTCGACCTCGTCGACGAGCTGCGCCGGGACCGCGGCCTGACCGTGCTCGCCACCATGCACGACCTCTCGATCGCCGGCGAGTACGCCGACCGCATGGTCCTGCTCGCCTCCGGCCGGGTGGCCGCGAGCGGCGCGCCGCGCGACGTGCTGACCGAGGAGCTGCTGGCGGCCCACTACGGCGCGCGCGTACGGGTCATCGACGGCGATCACGGCCCGCTGGTCGTACCGGTACGCTCGACCGCGAGCGGCGCCTGAGGATCTCGCCGCGCTTGATGCGGTTGGCTACCTTGATCCCCGAGGTGGTGACGGTGACGACTCTCGTACGCGAACCGGCGACCCGGGCTCCCGCCGCCGCACCCGCGGCCCGGTTGCGCAAGCGGGCGGCGGGACGATTCCGGGGCACCCCCGGCCGGCTCGTGCTCGCCACGGCGGCACTCGTCGTGCTCGGCCTGGCGACCGGCGTGGCCGGTGCCGTGGGCGTGCGGCAGCGGGCCGACCTCGTCGACGGCGCGGTCGCGCGCAGCGGCGAGCTGACCGTCGCGGCGCAGCGGCTCTACCGCGCGCTCTCCGACGCCGACGCGACCGCCGCGAGCGCGTTTCTGACCGGCGGCGTGGAGCCCGTGGCGCTGCGCGAGCGCTACCAGGCCGACATCGCCGACGCGGCCGCCGCGCTGTCGATCGTCTCCGGAGGTGGCGCGGGCGACGCCCGTGGCGCCAACGCGGTCGCCCGGATCGCCGCGCAGCTGCCGGTTTACACGGGGCTCGTGGAGACCGCCCGGGTCTACAACCGCCAGGGCGTGCCGGTTGGCGGCGCGTACCTGCGCGAGGCGTCCGGCGTCATGCGCGAGCGGCTTCTGCCGGCCGCGCAGGAGCTCTACGACGCGGTCTCCGCCGAGCTCGACGAGGCGCGCGACGACGCGGGCGCGTTCCCGTGGTTCGCCGTGGCGCTCGGCGTGCTGACGATCGCCGCGCTCGTGGTCGTGCAGCGCTACCTGACCAGGCGCACCAACCGGGTCTTCAACGTCGGGTTGGTGCTCGCCACCGTCGCCGCCGTGGCCGTGGTGCTGTGGCTCGGCGTCTCCGCGCTGGTGACCGCCGGGCGGCTGGAGGCCAGCCACGACCGGGGCTCGGAAGAGGTGGCCCGGCTCGCCGACGCCCGCATCGCCGCGCTGCAGGCCCGCGCCGACGAGTCGCTGACGCTTGTCGCGCGGGGCAACGGCCAGGTCTTCGAAGACGACTACGACAAGATGATGGACCGGCTGGCCGGCGACAATCGCGACGGCGGGCTGCTGGTCGCTGGCGACGCCGACGCGACCACCCGGGACGCCCTCGCGGCCGCGCTGAACGAGGCGCGCCGCTGGGACCAGGAGCACCAAAACGTGCGGAAGCTCGACAACGACGGGCAGTACGCCCAGGCGGTCGAAGCCTCGGTGGCCACCGAGAAGGCCAGCACCGCCACCATCGCCAACCAGCTCGACGAGCGGCTCGCCGGCGCGATCGAGCACAACAGCGACGTGTTCCGTCAGGAGGTGCGCGGCGCGGCCGGCTCGCTGGGCGGCGCCGACATCGGGATCGGCCTGCTCGCGGCGCTGCTCGTGATCGGCGCGGCGGCCGGCATCCAGCGTCGACTGGCGGAGTACCGGTGAGGGCGCGAGCCGCGGCGGCAGCGGCCCTGGTGGCGGCGCTCGCACTGGCGGGGTGTGGCGGCTCCGGCACACCGCCCGCCGGCCCCGACCCGGCCGAGCCGGCGCGCCCGGTGGGCGTCGTGGACCCGGCGGTGCTGCCGACCACGAGCGCGGCGCCGGCCGGCTCGTGTGACCGCCGGGCCAGCTACCGCCCGACCGGCGCCCTGCCCGCGCCCGGCCGGATGCCCTCCGGCTCGACGATGGCCCGCATCCAGCGCAACGGCCGGTTGGTCGTCGGCGTCGACCAGAACAACTTCCGCTTCGGCTACCGCGATCCCAAGACGGGCAACCTCGTGGGCTTTGAGATCGACCTGGCCCGCGAGCTTGCCAAGGCCATCTTCGGCAGCCCGGACAAGGTGCTCTTCCGGGCGATCACGACGGCCGACCGCGAGAAGGCGATCAACGAGGGCCGGGTCGACATCGTCATCCGCAGCATGACGATGAACTGCGACCGGTGGGAGCGGATCAACTTCTCGACCGAGTACTTCGCGGCTGGGCAGGCCATCATGGTCGCGCGTGACTCGCCGATCAAGGGGATCAAGGACCTCGCCGGCAAGAAGGTCTGCGCGGCCACCGGCAGCACCTCGATCCGCAACATCGCCGAGAAGGCGCCCGACGCGCTGCCGGTGTCGGCCAACGACGCTCTCGACTGCCTGGTGCTGCTCCAGCAGCTCCAGGTGCACGCGGTCTCCACCGACGACGCGATCCTGGCCGGCTTCATGGAGCAGGACAAGGGCACGAAGATCCTGCCGGGGCGGTTCACCGAAGAGCCGTACGGGATGGCGATGAAGAAGGAGTCCGTCGACCTGACGCGGTTTGTCAACGGCGTCCTGGAGCGCCTGCGCACCGACGGCACCTGGACAAGGCTTTACAAGACGTGGCTCTCCTCGCTCGGCCCCACCCCGCAGCCACCCGCGCCGGTCTACCGGGACTGACCGTGCCGACGCCGCCGCCGATGAGCCGCGACGAGGTCGATCGGGCCATCGTCGGGCTCGTCGCGGCGTACGACCGGATCTCCGCCGCGATGTTCGAGATGGACGCGCACCCGGCGCTCGTGCTGCTGCGCGGCGGCGGCCTGCGGGGGCGTACCGCCGAGGTGGCCAGGGAGGTGCTGGCGGCGCTCGAGGTGCTCTGGTCGCAGTTCGCCGCGCTGAGCGCACAGCTCGACCGGGCCAAGTCGGTGCGCGCCGAGCGGTCCCGCCCCGGCGACGGCGAGCTGCGCATACTCACGTCCGTACTGCGGCACCCGATCGTGGGTCTCAGCGCCTCCGGGATGGTGCTCGACAGCCTCGCCGCCGGTGCGCCGACGTCCTGGCAGACCGTGCCGGGGCTCGCCGAAGACCTCGAAACTGTCGCGGCCGAGGTGGTGCACGCGCTCAGCGAGGTCGAGGCGGCCAGCACCCGGGTCGCCACGCTCTACGCACAGCCCACCACCGCTCTGGAGAAGGCGAGCGCCGACGCGACGAACCTCGGCGGTGACGCGCTCAAGGGGTCCGATGTGGACGGGCTCGCGCGTAAGCTCGCCGACGCGCAGGCCGAGGCGCTCCGTGACCCGATCAGTGCCAGCGGGCCGCCGGCCGCGCTGGTGTCCGAGATCGAGGCGCTCGCCACACGGATCGCCGGCTTGGCGGAGCTGCGCCGCGCGTACCCGGAAAAGCTTCGAAGCCTGACCGCCACGGTGGATGAGGTGGTCGCGGCGGAGGCGGCGGCGCGCACGGCCCATGATCTTGCGATGGCCAAGATTGCCAATCCGGGCCTGCCCCCGCTGCCTGACGCGGTGGGTGGGTTGCGCGCGCACCTCGCCCAGCTCGGGCAGCTGCACCGCGAGGGGCGCTGGCTGCGCCTTTCGACCGAGCTGTCCATAGTGGAACGTTCAGTGGCGCAGGCCAAGGAGCGGGCGGCCCACGTTTACGAGGCGGCCGACGGGCTGCTGCAGCGCCGCACCGAGCTGCGCGGGCGGCTCGACGCCTACCGCTCGCGCGCCGGCCGGATGGGGCTTGTCGAGCACGAGGAGCTCGCCGCCAAGCACCGCGCCGCGCAGGACCTGCTCTACACCAGCCCGTGCGACCTGCCCGCGGCCACCCGCGCGGTGGTCGCCTATCAGCGATACCTCAACCAGCTCACGGAGAGGGGCAACCCATGAGGTGTGTCCGGCCCGGCTGCTCCGGCTCGTACGGCGCGGAGGGGTACTGCGACGAGTGCGGGCGGCGGGCGCCGGCCAGTGCGGTCCCGGCGCAGTCCACGCCGGGGTCCGCGGCGAAGTCGGGTGCCGCCGCGCCACCGGCCAGCGTCGCCACCACCCCCGGTTCGGTGCCCACGATCGCCGGTCGGGGCTCGACGCGCAGCTCCGGCCGCAGCCGCGGCGCCTCGCGGGGCGGGCTGGGCGCCGGACTCATCGAGCTGCCCCGCGTGCCGCTGCGCGACCCCGCTACCGCGGTCATGCGCGACCCCAAGGTCTCCGAAGCCCGCCGCTTCTGCAGCAAATGCGAGGAGCCGGTCGGCCGCGGAAAGGACGGCAAGCCGGGCCGCAGCGAGGGCTTCTGTCCCAACTGCGGCACGCCTTTCTCGTTCGTGCCCCGCCTGCACCAGGGCGACCTGATCAACGACCGGTACGAGGTGCTCGGCGCGCTCGCCTACGGCGGCCTCGGGTGGATCTACCTGGCCCGCGACCGCAACGTCAGCGACTCGGTCAGCGACCGCTGGGTTGTCCTCAAAGGACTGATCAACACCGCCGACGAGGACGCGATGGCGGCGGCGGTGACCGAGCGGCGGTACCTGGTCGAGATCGACCACCCGAGCATCGTGAAGATTCACGACTTCGTGCAGCACCCGGACCCGAAGACCGGCGTGCCGGTGGGCTACATCGTGATGGAGTACGTGGGCGGCCAGTCGCTGCGCGACATCCTGATGGCCCGCCGCTCCGAGGGCCAGCGGGTGCTGCCGCTCGCCGAGGTGCTGGCGTACGCCGCCGAGGTGCTGCCCGCCATCGGCTACCTGCACGGCCGCGACCTGCTGTACTGCGACTTCAAGCCGGACAACGTGATCCACGCCGAGGAGCAGCTCAAGCTCATCGACCTCGGTGCCGTGCGCCGGGCTGACGACGACGTGAGCGCGGTCTACGGCACGCCCGGCTACCAGGCGCCCGAGGTGGCCGACGTGGGGCCCTCCGTGGCCGCCGACATCTACACCGTCGGGCGGTCGCTGGCGGTGCTCAGCTTCGAGTTCCGCGGCTTCTCCACCACGTACGCGGGCAAGCTGCCGGACCGCGCCGAGGTGCCGCTGCTGGTGCAGGAGGAGTCGTACCACCGGCTGCTGCTGCGCTCCACGCACCGCGATCCGGCCCGGCGCTTCCAGACCGCTACCGACATGACCGAGCAGCTGCTCGGCGTGCTCCGCGAGGTGCTGTCGGCCAACGACGGGCTGCCGCGGTCGGTGGTGTCCCGGCAGTTCACGCCGGAGCGGCGGGCGTTCGGCACGGCGGCAGGCGAGGTGACCCCGATTCGGTGCCAGCCGACCTGCTGCCCTCGGGGTGGCCGGCGGGCTGCCGCTGCCCCAGGTGGACGTGCTCGACCCGGGCGCCGGCTTCCTCGCCACGCTCAGCAGCACCGACCCCGCCGAGCTGGTGCGGCAGCTGGAGTCGCCGCCGGTGCACAGCACCGAGGTCTCGCTCCGCCTGGCCCGCGCCCGGATCGAGGCGGGTGACCTCGCCGGCGCCGGGGCCGGGCTGGACGAGCTGGCCGCCACCGACCCGTTCGACTGGCGGGTCGACTGGTACCGGGGGATCGCCGCGATGGCCGCCGGCAGGCCTGGCGACGCGCGGGTCGCGTTCGACGCCGTGTACAGCGAGCTGCCCGGCGAGCCCGCCGCCCGCCTCGCGCTCGCCGCCGCGGTGGAGTGCACCGGCGACAAGGACACCGCGCTGCGGCTGTACGACCGGGTGTGGCGGGTCGACCGAGGCTTCATCAGCGCCGCGTTCGGGCTGGCCCGCATCCAGCTCGGTGCCGGCAACCGCAGCGGCGCGCTGGCCGTGCTCGACCAGGTGCCGGACAGCTCCAGCCACCACGTGACCGCCCAGGTCGCCGCGGTACGCGCCAGCCTGCACAAGGGCGGCCCGATCGCGAACGCCGACGACCTCCTGCGCGCCTCCGGGCGGCTGGAGCGGCTCGGCCTCGACGTGGAACGCCAGGCCCGGCTGACCGTGGAGATGCTGGAAGCGGCACTCGCCTGGCTGACCACGACCAACCTGCCGCCGCACCGCCTGCCGGCCGGCGCGCGGGTGCTGGGACACGAGCTGTCCGAGCGGGGGCTTCGGTTCGGGCTGGAGCGGGCGTACCGCACGATGGCCCAGATCGCCCGCGACCCGGACACGAAGGTCGCACTCGTCGACCGGGCCAACGCGGTGCGCCCGCGGACGCTCGTATGAGGGCCTGCCCCGAGCACGGCGAGCCGACCTCGCAGGACCACCGGTTCTGCGAGGTGTGCGGGCGCAACCTGGTGACGGGAGAAACGCTGCGGGTGCCCACGGTCTCGCTCTCCTCGCGCGCGGGCTCGGCCTGCACAGGCTGTGGTGAGTCGGGCACCGAGGCCTACTGCGACAACTGCGGCCGGCGCCGTTCGGCCGGGCGCGACCACGCGGAGCTGGACCTGAGCACGGTCGCGGCGGTGACCGACCGGGGCCGGCGCCGCCCGCGCAACGAGGACGCCGTGGTGGTCGCCCGCTACGACGGCGGCCTTGTCTCGGTGGTGTGCGACGGGGTGTCCACATCAAACCGGGCCGACGCGGCCTCGCACGGCGCGGCCGAGGCGGGGGTGGCCGCACTGCTCGACGCGCTCGCCACCGGCGTGGACGCCGCAGAGGCGACGGCGCTGGGCGCGCGGGCCGCGGCGAAGGCCGCTCGCGCGGCTGCCGGACCGGACGAGGGCGACACCCCGCCGAGCTGCACCTACGTCTCGGGGGTCGTCACGCCCGACGCGGTGACCGTGGGCTGGATCGGCGACAGCCGGGCGTACTGGCTCGGCCCCGAAGCCGCCTGCCTCACCGTCGACGACTCCATCGCCGGCCAGCTCGCGGCCGGCCGCCCCGCACCGCCCACTGTGGACGCCGACCCGACGTCGCGGGCGCTGATCCGCTGGCTGGGCGCCGACTCCAGCGATGCCGAGCCCCAGGTCGTCACGCTCCAGCCGAGCGGGGCGGGGCACCTGCTGCTCTGCTCCGACGGCCTGCACCACTACCTGTCCGATCCCGCCGAGCTCACGGCCGCCGCTGCCGCCGGCACCCCCATCGAGGTGGCTCGCCACCTCACCACCGTGGCCCTCGAAGGCGGCGGCCACGACAACATCGCCGTCGCCATACTGTCGTTCCCCGCGCAAGGAGGCTCCACCGCATGACCGCGCAGTTCACGGCCGAGGTCGACCAGAACGAGTACCTGCCCGAGGGCGGCCGCGTCGTCGACGCGATCGTCACGGTGACCGCGCAGGGTGGCGACCTGCGCGACGCCTCGGCGGCGTTGACTGCCGCCCAGGTCATCCTCGTCGACACGTCGGGCTCGATGGCGATGCCCGGTACCAAGATCGCCGAGGCCAAGAAGGCGACCGCCGTCGCGATCGACACGCTCCGCGACGGCGTGGCGTTCGCCGTGGTCGCCGGCACCGCGGGCGCCCACATGATCTACCCGGGTGACACCCGCATGGTCCCGGCCAACCCGCAGAGCCGCGCCGAGGCCAAGGCCGCCGTCTCCCGCCTGCGCGCCGACGGTGGCACCGCGATCGGCCGCTGGCTCGACCTTGCCAACTACCTCTTCGCCGGCCAGAACGCCGAGGTGAAGCACGCCATCCTGCTGACCGACGGGCAAAACCAGCACGAGACGCCGACCGACTTCCAGCGGGTGCTCGACGCGTGCGAGGGCAAGTTCATCTGCGACAGCCGCGGCGTGGGCACCGACTGGGTGGCGACCGAGCTGCGCAAGGTGGCCTCGACGCTGCTGGGCACCGCGGACGGCCTCGAAGACCCGTCGGAGCTGCCCGCCGCGTTCCGCGCGATGACCGAGGCGGCGATGGGCAAGTCGGTGGCGGACGTCTCGCTGCGGGTGTGGACCCCGGCCGGGTCGAAGATCCGCTTCGTCAAGCAGGTATACCCGCAGGTCGAAGACCTCACCGCCCGCCGCGTGGAGGTCAGCGCCCGCATCGGTGACTACCCGACCGGCGCGTGGGGTGCGGAGAGCCGCGACTACCACATCTCCGTCGAGGTCGAGCCGGACGTGGTCGGCGAGGAGGTGCTGGCGGCCCGGTTCAGCCTGGTCAGCGGCGGGTCGGTGCTGACCGAGAAGCTGGTGCTGGCCCGCTGGACCGACGACACCGCGCTCTCCACGAAGATCAACCCGCAGGTCGCCCACTACACCGGCCAGGCAGAGCTCGCGCAGGTCATCCAGGACGGCATCAAGGATCGCGACGAGGGCGACGTGGAGTCGGCGACGGCCAAGCTGGGCCGCGCGGTGCAGCTCGCCCACGAGTCCGGCCACGAGGGTACGGCCAAGCTCCTCGCTCGCCTCGTCGAAGTGGTGGACGCGCCGACCGGCACGGTGCGGCTGAAGAAACAGGTCGCCAACGTCGACGCCGAGCTGACAAACGTGCGCAGCACCAAGACGGTGCGCGTGAAGAAGAAGCAGCCGGAGGAGGGCTGATGGCGACCTGCCCCAAGGGCCACGACTCGGCGACGCTCGACTACTGCGAGGTGTGCGGCGCCCGGATGGGGGCGGCACCCTCGGCCGCGCCGGCGCCTTCGGCGCCTTCGGCACCCGCACCGACGCCGTCCGGCGAGGTCTGCCCGGTGTGCGGTACCCCCAAGGCTGGACGCTTCTGCGAGGAGGACGGCTACGACTTCCTGCTCGCGCCGCCGGTCACCGCCGCGCCGTCCACGCCAACGGCCCCGCCTGTGGCGTCACCCCCTTCGGTACCGCCCTCGGCACCGTCCACCCCGGCGGCCACCTCGTGGGCGGTCGTGGTGCGCGCGGACGCCGGTTACTTCGAGGTGGTCAAGGCTATGGGCGGCGAGGACGCCGGCACGCTCGCCATGCCCCGCTTCGTGGCCGAGCGCCGCTTCGCCCTGACCGGCCAGCAGATGGTGATCGGCCGCCGCAGCCGCTCGCGCGGCGTCAACCCGGACATCGACCTGGTCGGCCCGCCCGAGGACCCCGGCGTCTCGCACGTGCACGCGCTGCTGGTGCCGCAGGAGGGCGGCTGGGCGGTCGTGGACATGGAGTCGGCGAACGGCACGTACCTCAACGACCCGAACTCCAACCCGCTCGACCCCCACGTGCCGGTCGCCCTCAAGGACGGCGACGTCGTGTATCTGGGCGCCTGGACCGCGCTCGCCATCCAGTCCACCTGACGAGCCGCGGCTACCGCACGCCGGCCCACGTCTCGCCCCGGACCTGGCGGGAAGCCGGGTCCGGGGCGGTTGGGCCGCTAGCAGCAGCTCGCCGTCGGGTTTTCGTCGCGGCGGTCGGTGCGGCAGTGTTCGAACTCGCGGCGGGTCATCACGGGCTGGTCCGGGTGGAGGCGGCTGTGGCGCTCGACGTAGTGGTCGTACTGCGCCTCGCCGGTCAGCTCCCGGAAGTACCAGCGGACCGCCGACAGGGCCCGTCTCATGGTCGGTCCTCCGGCGGGGAGCCGGACGCCGCGCCCACGGCCGCCAGCTCGCGTTTCTCCGCCGCCGTCGGGAAGAGGCCGGCGGGGGCGACGATCTTCGACTTTTCGTACGGCGCCTCGGTCGTGGGCAGCGGCTCGCGGGACCGGATCGCCTTGTAGCAGACCCAGGCCGCGTTGGCGATCACGATGATGACGAGGATCGCGAAGAACGCGGCGAGCACACCATCCACAGTGGAGTTGGTGACCACCGCCCGCATGTCGTCGAGGCTCTTCGCGGGCGCGAGGACCTCGCCGCGGTCCAGCGCGTCGGCGAAGCGGTCGCGCTGCGCGAAGAAGCCGATCGCCGGGTTGTCCGAAAACACCTTCTGCCAGCTCGCGGTCAGCGTCACCGTGGCGTCCCAGACCAGCGGTATGCCGGTCACCCAGGCCCATTTCAGCCGCCCGCTCTTGACCAGGATCGTGGTCGCCACCGCCAGGGCGACGGCCGCGAGCAGCTGGTTGGCGATGCCGAAGAGCGGGAAGAGCTGGTTGATGCCGCCGAGTGGGTTGGTCACGCCGGTGTAGAGGAAGTAGCCCCACGCCCCCACGACGACGGCGCTGGTGGCCCACAGGCCCGGCTTCCAGCTGACCCGGCCGATCGGCTTCCAGATGTTGCCGAGCGTGTCCTGGAGCATGAACCGGCCGACGCGCGTGCCGGCGTCCACAGTGGTCAGGATGAACAGGGCCTCGAACATGATGGCGAAGTGGTACCAGAACGCCTTCAGGCCCGAGCCGCCGATGACGCTGGAGAAGATCTCCGACATGCCCACGGCGAGGGTCGGCGCACCACCGGTACGGGCGACCAGCGTCTGTTCTTCGACCTCCGCCGCCGCGGCGGTGAGGTCCTGCGGTGAGATCGTGAAGCCGAGGTTGGCCACGGCGGCCGACGCGCTCTCCGCGGTGGAGCCGAGGAGGCCTGCCGGCGCGTTCATCGCGTAGTAGAGGCCCGGCTCGAGGATGCAGGCGGCGATCAGTGCCATGACCGCGACGAACGACTCCATCAGCATCGCGCCGTAGCCGACGAGGCGCACCTGCGACTCTTTCTGGATCATCTTCGGCGTGGTGCCCGACGAGATGAGCGCGTGGAAGCCGGAGAGTGCGCCGCACGCGATCGTGATGAACACGAACGGGAAGAGCGCGCCGGAGAAGACCGGGCCGTTGCCCTCGCGGGCGAAGTCGGTGACCGCCTCGGTCCGCAGCACCGGTGCGGCGATCAGCACGCCGACAGCGAGCAGGCCGATGACGCCGACCTTCATGAACGTGGACAGGTAGTCGCGCGGGGCGAGGAGCATCCACACCGGCAGTACCGAGGCGAAGAAGCCGTAGATGATCAGGCAGATGGTCAGCGCCTCGGGGCTGAGCGTGAACGTGTCGGCCAGGCCCGACTCCTGCACCCAGCCGCCCGCGATGATCGCGAGCAGCAGCAGGCCGACGCCGAGCGCGGTGGTCTCGATGACCCGGCCCGGACGGAGCACGCGCAGGTAGAAGCCCATGAAGAGGGCGATCGGGATGGTCATCGCGATGGAGAAGGTGCCCCACGGCGACTTGGCGAGTGCGTTGACCACGACGAGCGCGAGCACGGCCAGCAGAATGATCATGATGGAGAAGACCGCGACGAGCGCGGCGATGCCGCCGACCGTACCGATCTCGTCACGCGCCATCTGGCCGAGGCTCTTGCCGTTGCGCCGCATCGAGAAGAACAGGATCACCATGTCCTGCACCGCGCCGGCGAAGATGACGCCGAAGATGATCCACATGGTGCCGGGCAGGTAGCCCATCTGCGCGGCGAGCACCGGGCCGACGAGCGGGCCGGCGCCGGCGATGGCGGCGAAGTGGTGACCGACCAGGATGCGCCGGTCGGTCGGCTGGTAGTCGATGCCGTTGTCCAGCCGCTCGGCGGGTGTGGCGCGGCTGTCGTCCACCTTGAGTACTTTGCGGACGATGAAGCGGGCGTAGAAGCGGTACGCGATCGCGTACGAGGCGATGGCCGCCACCACGAGCCAGATGGCGTTGATCTCCTCGCCGCGGGAGAGCGCGAGCACGCCCCAGGCGATGGCGCCGGCGATGGCCACCGCCGTCCAGATCGCGATCGATCTCGGGTTGGGTCGGCGTCCCGCGGGGGCGGGAGCGCTGGGCGGGCTCGTCGGGGTTGTGGTCGTCACAGGGGGCCTCCAGGAGCTAACGACGCAGCAGCAGGTAGGCGATGAACATGAGTAGAACACTCAAGGGCACCCATAGCATCTGGTACCAGTAGAAAAACGGCACACCGGCCAGCGAAGGGCCGCTGGCATAGAAAGGCACCCACAGCAACGCGACAAATGGGGCAGCCAGGCAGCCGCCCGCGATCACCCGTGCAGTGTTCGACGTCACATGGCAGAGTTGCGCAACCAGCGCATTCGGTTTACCCGATGTTTCAGGGAGATCTCGTGCTCGCCACCGTGGCCGCGTTTCTCGCCGTCGTCGGCGGGACGTCGCTGATCGCGGTGGGCGCGCGCTGGTTCCGCCGGGACGACTCGCTGCCCACGCTGGAGGGCTGGGCGCTGGCCGGCCGGCGGTTCGGCGCACCCACGACCTGGCTGCTGCTCGGCGGCACGATCTACACGGCGTACACGTTCGCCGCCGTCCCCGGCCTCGTCTACGGCGCCGGCGCGCTCGGCTTCTTCGCGCTGCCGTACACGGTGATCGTGTACCCGCTCGCGTTCGTGCTGCTCCCGCGCCTGTGGACAGTCGCCCGCGACAACGGGTACATCACGGTGGCCGACTACGTGAAGGGGCGGTACGACTCGCCGCCGCTCGCGCTCGCCGTCGCGCTGACCGGCATCCTCGCCACGATGCCGTACATCGCGCTCCAGCTCCTCGGCATCCGGGCCGTGCTCACGGCCGGCGGCCTGTACCCGCGCGGCTTCGCCGGCGACCTCGCGCTGATCGCGGTGTTCGCCGTGCTGGCGCTGGCCACGTACCGGCACGGGCTGCGGGCGCCCGCGGTGATCTCGATCGTCAAGGGTGCGGCGATCTTCGGGGCCACGCTGGCCGTGGTCGCGGTGGTCCTCGACGAGCTGGGCGGGCCGGGCCGGATGTTCGAGACCGCGGCCACCCGCCACACGGCGCTGGCGCTGGAGCCCGAGCTGTTCCCCGCGTTCGCCACGCTCGCGCTCGGCTCGGCGATGGCCCTGCTCGTGTACCCGCACGTGCTCACCGCGGCCTTCGCGGCGAAAGGGCCCGACACGCTGCGCAAGGTGACCGTGGCCCTGCCGGCGTGGACCGCGGTGCTCGGCCTCTTCGGCGTCCTCGGGATCGCCGCGCTCGCCGCCGGTGTCGAGGCGCCGCCGGGCAACGCGGAGTCGGCGGTACCCCTGCTTGTCGACCAGCTCATGCCGGCCGCGCTGACCGGCGTGCTCTTCGGCGCCTTCGTGGTGGGCGCGCTGGTGCCGGCGGCGGTGATGTCGATCGCGGCGGCCACCGCGTTCGTCCGCAACATCTACGTCGAGTACTTCCACCCCACCGCGACGCCCAAGCACCAGACCCGGATCGCGCAGGCGGTCTCGCTGACCGCGAAGGTGGGCGCCGTCGCGTTCGTACTCGGCCTGCGCAACCAGGACGCGATCAACCTGCAGCTGCTCGGCGGGGTGTGGATCCTGCAGACGTTTCCGGCGGTGGCGATCGGCCTCTTCACGACCTGGCTGCACAAGTGGGCGCTGCTCGCCGGCTGGGCCACCGGCATGGTCGCCGGCACGCTGCTCGTGGTCTGGGGCGGCTTCTCCTCGGTCGTCTCGGTCGGGTTCGGTGACGCCAAGGTCCCCGTGTACGCCGCAGTGGTCGCCTTCGCGCTCAACCTCGTCGTGGCGGTCGGGCTGACGCCGCTGCTGAGCCGGCCGCGGGAGGCGGTGCGGGCCACATGACGTCACCGCTGATCCGGGCGCAGCAGGCCGCCGAGGCCGACGCCGCGCTGGCCGCGATCTTCCAGGCGCAGTACGCGGGAATGGTCCGCCTCGCCGTGCTGCTCGGCGCGGACGACGCCGAAGACATCGTCGCGGAGGCGTTCTACCAGCTCTACCGGCGGTGGAGGAAGCTGCGCGACGGCGACGCGGCCGTGCCCTACCTGCGGTCGGTCGTCTGCAACC
Source organism: Phytohabitans houttuyneae (assembly GCF_011764425.1). Taxonomy (NCBI): domain Bacteria; kingdom Bacillati; phylum Actinomycetota; class Actinomycetes; order Micromonosporales; family Micromonosporaceae; genus Phytohabitans; species Phytohabitans houttuyneae. The sequence continues at coordinate 3,716,211 of NZ_BLPF01000001.1, read as the reverse complement.
TCACCCGGATGCGGCTGCGCCACCTGCAGGTGGTCCGCAAGCACGCCACCCCGAGGCGGCCGTCCCGTCCGGCAGTTCGGCCGAGGCGGAGGCGCTGCTTCACGACGACCAGCGGGCGCTGGTGGCCGCGCTGAAAGAACTGCCCGCCCGGCAGCGGGAGGCGCTCGTCCTGCGACACTGGTTGGGCCTGCGCGAGGCGGAGATCGCCGAGGCGATGGGCATCTCCGCCGGCGCGGTGAAGTCGCACACGTCGCGCGGGATGGCCGCCCTCACGCGGGAGCTGGAGGAGCGACGATGAGGGAGCGAAGCGAACGAATCATCAGGCGCAGCGGACTTGGAGCCTCGCGGTCGCCCTCAGCGAAGCGAGGACGGCCGTGAGCGGGACCGAAGACCGGCTGCGGGAGACGCTCGGCGCGCTCGCCGCGGGGATCGAGGCCGCGCCGCCGGCGTACAAGAAGGCGCGCGCCGAGTGGCGGCGGCGGGAGCGCCGGCGCCGGCTCGTGCTGGCGGTGCTGATCGCGATCGTCTTCGCGCTGGCCGACCTGATCGGCCTGTGGGCGCTCAACCAGACCCGCGACCACGACCCGATCATCTTCGACGACCGCTCCCGCATCCACCGTCCCGAGCCGACCGCCGGCGTCGTCATCCCGCCCTAGCGGTTTCATTTCAAGAGATTCCGGGCTACCGCGATGTCCGTGGTGGTCCGGACCGTTGCGCGGGGCCCCCGGGGAAACGTGGAGCGCAGCGGAGCGTTTTCTTGGGGTGCGTTCCCGCGGCCTCACCGCCCGCGGCCGGGCCAGCTCACCCCAAACATCCGGCGGCCGGGGCGAGGATCAGCCCTGCACCGTGGGCAGGATGATCATCTCGGCCACGTTCATCCGCGGCGGGGCGGCGGTGGCGTACGCGATCGCGTCCGCGATGTCCTCCGGCGGCAGCGGCGGCACGGCCTCCCGCCACCCGGCGAGCGTCTCGCGCTGGCCGGCGTCCAGCATGCCGTCGCCGAGCTCGGTGCCGACGAGGCCCGGCTCGACGTTCTTGACCCGCACCCCGCGCGGGCCGAACTCGACCCGCAGTCCACGCGTCAGGTGCGCGACGGCCGCCTTTGTCGCGGTGTAGACGGCGTAGTTGGCGAACACCTGGTGGCCGCCGATCGAGCCCACCAGCACCAGGTCCGCCGCCTTGCCGTCCGCCGCCGCGGCGAGAAGGTCGTCGACGAAGCCGCGGGCGGTGTAGAGCAGCCCGTTGACATTCGTGCCGATCATCTGGTCCCACTCGGCGGTCTGCGCCGACTCGAAGGGTGCGGCGAGCATGACGCCCGCGTTCGCCACCACGAGGTCGACCGGTCCGAGCGCCGAGCGCACGGTGGCCGCGGCCGCGTACACCGCCTGCTGGTCGCTGACGTCGACAGCGACCGGCACCGCGGCCGCGCCGATCCCGGTGGCCAGCTCCTTGAGGCGGTCCTCGCGCCGGCCGAGGAGGGCGACCGACGCGCCGGCAGCGGCGAGGCGGCGCGCGGTGGCCGCACCGATGCCGCTGGTGGCGCCGGTGACGACCGCGACCCGGCCGGAAAGTGTGTTGTTCTCAGTCATGGCTCCACCGTCGCCGCGCCGCCGCGAGGCATCCAGGATGGGCTTTTCCTGGGGTCGCGGACCCTGGTAGTGCGGGGACCAGGCTCGCCGCAGCCGGCCGGCCTAGGCTCGACGGATGGACAGCAGCAACCAGCTCGGCGAGTTTCTGCGGGCGCGGCGCGAGCTGACCCGCCCGGAAGACTTCGGCCTGCCGGACCCGGGGCGCAGGCGGGTGCCGGGCCTGCGCCGCGAGGAGGTCGCGTTGCTCGCCGGGATGAGCGCCGACTACTACATCCGCCTCGAGCAGGGCCGCGACAAGCACCCGTCCGATCAGGTGATCGAGGCGCTCGCCCGGGTCTTCACCCTGGACGAGGAGGGTGTCGCCCACCTGCGCGAGCTGGCCCGCCCGGCGACCCGCCGGCGGCGCCGACCCAGCCAGCCGGAGCGGGTGAGCCCGCACCTCGAACGACTGCTGGAGGCCTGGACCGACACGCCGGCCCTGGTGATCGGGCGTTACCTGGACGTGCTGGCCAACAACCGGCTCGCGGCCACGCTCAACCACTGCTCGGTCAAGGGGCAGAACCAGCTCCGGGTGATCTTCCTGGACCCCGAGACGAAGCAGATCTACAAGGACTGGGAGCGCGTGGCCTCGGAGACCGTCTCCACGCTCCGGACCACGGCCGGCACCGACCTCGACGACCCGCGCCTCGTCGAGCTGGTCGGCGAGCTGTCCCTGAAGAGCGATGACTTCCGCCGGCTGTGGGCGCGCCACGACGTGGGTGCCAAGACCGCTGGCACCAAGGTGTACGTGCACGCCATGGTCGGGGAGCTGACGATGGCGTACGAGACGTTTTCGGTGAACGGCAGCCCGGGACAGTTTCTGATCGTCTACCACGCCGAGCCGGGCAGCCCGTCCGAGCAGGCGCTGAGGCTGTTGAGCAGCGCGACCGCTACGGCGCCGTCTCCGCAGCTGCACCCCGGATTGACCGGTCCAGCAGCTCCACCGGGTGCATGATCGGCGTGCCGTCCTCCGTGTACCGGCGGATCTGCAGCAGGCAGCCGGCGTTGCCGGTCGCGATCACGTCCGGTCGCGCGGAGGCCAGGTTTTCCGCCTTGCGACGGCCGAGCTGCTCGGCCATGTCCGGCTGGAGCAGGTTGTAGACGCCGGCCGAGCCGCAGCAGATCTTCTCCTCCGGCACGTCGACGAGCTCGACGCCGGGGATCGAGCGGAGCACGTCGCGGGGCTCGCGGGTGATCCGCTGGGCGTTCGCGAGGTGGCAGGCGTCGTGGTACGCCACCCGCAGCGGAAGCGGATGCCGCGGCGCCACCGGCTCCAGTTCGGCGAGCACCTCGCTCACGTCCCGCACGCGTCCGGCGAAGGCGGCCGCGCGCTCGGCGTACCGCGGGTCGTCGTGCAGCAGCTCGCCGTACTCCTTGAGCACCGAACCGCAGCCCGCCACGTTGACGACCACCGTGTCGTACCCCTCGAACGCGTCGATCGTGCGCCGCGCGAACTCCCGTGCCTCCACGTCCCGCCCGGTGTGCAGGCTCAGCGCGCCGCAGCACCCCTGGCGCCTGGGCACGGCGACGTTGCAGCCCTCGGCGGCGAGGACCCGCGCGGTCGCGTCGTTGACCGGCTTGAAGAAGACCCGCTGGGCGCAGCCCGTGAGCAGCGCCACGGTGCGGCCGCCACCTGCCGGCTCGGCACCCCGGGTGCGCGAGAACAGGTCCTTGACCCGCACCGGCGGCAGCAGCCCTTCCAGCGCCCGCGCCCGCGCCGGCAGGCGGCCGAGCAGCCCTGAGCGGTGGGTCAGCCACTGGATGCCCAGCCGCCGGTACAGCAGCCCGCCGAGCGCGGCGGCGCGCAGCCGTCGCGGGTACGGGAAGAGCGCGAACACCGCCGTCCGGAAGAACCTGTCGAGCGGCACCTCGCGGTCCAGCTGCGGGCGGGCCGACTCGATGAGCGCGTTGTACCTCACGCCCGACGGGCAGGCCGGCACGCAGGCGAGGCAGCCGAGGCACGAGTCGAGGTGCTGGGTGACCGGCCCGGCGACCGGCGCCTCGCCCCGGCTCGCGAGGTCCATGAGGTAGATGCGGCCGCGCGGCGACTCGGCCTCGTCGCCGGTGACCACGTACGTGGGGCAGGTGGGCAGGCAGAAGCCACAGTGGACACACTCGTCGAGCAGCGCCCGGTCGACGTCGAAAGCCACTCGAACCCTCCTCTAGAACCACGGCCGGTAGCGACCCGGCCCCAGCCGGCCGTCCGGGTCGAACCGCTGCTTGACCGCGCGCATCAGCGGTACCGCCGCGTGCGGCTCGCCCCACGCCTGCGTGCCGGGTGCACTACGCAGCACCGTCACCTGGGGGAACTCCTCGCGGAGGCGGTCGACGTCGGTGACGGTGAGGGTGTGCACGCCCACCGCCGTGCTGCTGGTCAGCGAGGTGGCGTGCTTTGCCACGGCGGGCAGCTGGCTGGGGCGCGAGCCGCAGCGCACCACTAGGTCGCCGTCGCCGACCTCGGCCACCCTGCGCCAGGCCGCCTCCGCGTCCGAAGTGGACAGCGTTGTGCCGCCGGGCGTGGCCGCCGCGCGAAGCTCCACACTGGACTCCACACCCTCGTACCGGGCGAGCAGCTCGCCGTCGCACCACTCCAGCGCGGCCGGCTCCAGCCGCGCCTCAAGCACCCGCCCCGTGTGCTCCACGGCCTCCGTCGCGTCGCAGGGGATCGAGACGGTACGGGAGGCGGGCGGCAGCGGGTGTACGCGGAGCACCACCTCCGCGATCACGCCGAGCGTGCCGAACGAACCGCAGAGCAGCTTGCCGAGGTCGTACCCGGCGACGTTTTTGATGACGTGGCCGCCGGAGCGGGCGACGGTGCCGTCGGCGAGCACCACCGTCACGCCGATGAGCAGGTCACGCGGCCCGCCGTACGCATGACGCAGCGGGCCCGCGTCCGCGGTGGCGACGAGCCCGCCCACTGTGGCACCGGCCGCCGCGCGGGCCGGGTCGAGACAGACGCGCTGCCCGCCGGCCGCCAGCTCCCGCTGGAGCGCGGCAAACGGCGTGCCGGCGCGCACCGCGACCGTCATGTCGGCCGGGTTGTACGTGATCACTCCGGTCAGCCCGGTCGTCTCCAGCACGTGGTCGGTCGGGTCCGGCACGCCGGCCCAGCCCTCGGCCGTGCCCGCGCCCTTGACCAGCAGCGTGCCCTGCGTGTCCCGCACCGCGTCACGCAGCTCGGCGAGCGAGGTGGGCCTCATAGCCGCTCGATGACGCCGGCCGCCTCCAGCGGGTGCGGGCGGTACGGCCCCGGCCGCTCGCCGCACAGCCGCGGGGTGGGGAAGACCTTGCCCGGGTTGCACAGCCCTTCGGGGTCGAACGCCGCCCGCAGCCGCTGCATCGTGGCCAGGTCGTCCGCCGAGAACATCCGCGGCATTGAGCACGCCTTGTCGGTGCCGATGCCGTGCTCCCCGGAGAGCGAGCCGCCCAGCTCCACGCAGAGCTCGGCGATCGCGGTGGAGAGCGCCTCGGCACGCTCGTGCTCGCCGCGCTCCTCGCTGTAAAGCACCAGCGGGTGGAGGTTGCCGTCGCCGGCGTGGAAGACGTTGGCCACCCGGATGCCCGCCGTGTCACCCATCTCCGCGATCCGGGTCAGCGCCTCACCCAGCCGGGTGCGCGGCACGACGCCGTCCTGCACGAAGTAGTTGGGGCTGAGCCGCCCCACGGCCGCGAACGCCGCCTTCCGCCCCTGCCAGATCGCCGCCCGGTGCGCCGCGTCCCGCGCGACCGTCACCGCCGTGGCCTTGTCGCAGAGGCGAGTGAGGTCGGCGAAGCGCGCTTCAACCTCGTCGGCCGGCCCGTCCAGCTCGACGATCAGCGCGGCCGCCGTGTCCGGGTCGAAGCCGGCGTCGACGGCGGCGTTGACCGCCTGGATCGCGAGGTTGTCCATCATCTCGATCGCCGCCGGCACGATGCCCGCCGCGATCACCGCCGTGACCGCGTCGCCGGCGTCCTTTGTGGAGTCGAAGTTGGCCACGAGCGTGCGTACCGTCGCCGGCGTGTGCAGCAGCCTCACGACGACGCCGGTCACGATGCCGAGCGTGCCCTCGGTGCCCACGAACGCGCCGAGCAGGTCGAACCCCGCCTGGTGCGGCGCGTCGCCGCCCAGCCGCGTCGCGGTGCCGTCCGGGAGGACCACGTCGACGGCGAGGATGTGGTTGACCGTGAAGCCGTACTTGAGGCAGTGCGCCCCGCCCGAGTTTTCCGCCACGTTGCCGCCGATCGTGCAGACCTGCTGGCTGGACGGGTCGGGGGAGTAGTAGAGGCCGTACTTCGCGGCGGCGCGGCTGATGTCGAGGTTGGTCACCCCCGGCTCCACGGTGGCCCGCCGGTCGACCGGGTCCACCTCGACCACCCGCCGGAGCCGCTGCAGCGAGATCACCACTCCGTCTGCCACGGGCAGCGCGCCACCGGAGAGGCCCGTGCCGGCGCCCCGGGCGACGAAGGGCACTTTGTACCTCGCGCACGCGGTCACGGCGGCCGCCACCTCCGCGGCGTCACGCGGCAGGGCGACGAGCGCGGGCACCACCCGGTAGCCGGTGAGGGCGTCGCACTCGTAGGTCCGCAGGTGCGCCGGATCGGTGACCACCCCGTCCGGCCCGAGGCTGGCGATGAGGTCTTCGCGCAGGTCGGTGAGAGACATGGGCGCCTCCTCCCGCCCCGACGCTAACCCGCGGCGGAGCGATGGGGTAGGCCTACGTAGTTTTCGGCCAGGCTGGTGGCGGCGGCCTCGGAGCTGGCCACGTAGCGGAGCTGGGCCAGCTGGAGTCGCTGCTGGAAGGCGTCCGCGTCGGGGGCCTTGTGCAGCATGCTCGTCATCCACCACGAGAAGTGCTCGGCCCGCCACACGCGGCGCAGGCACGTCTCGCTGTACGCGTCGAGCAGGTCCGTGCGGCCGTCGCGGAAGTACGCGCCGAGCGCCTGCGCCAGCACCCATACGTCGGCGATCGCCAGGTTCATGCCCTTGGCGCCGGTGGGCGGGACGATGTGCGCGGCGTCGCCGGCCAGGAAGAGGCGGTCCTGTCGCATCGGCTCGGTGACCACGCTGCGCATGGTCGTGATGCCCTTTTCCAGGATCGGCCCGGTCGCGAGCGTGAACCCGTCCGCGGCCAGCCGCCGGCCCAGCTCGTCCCAGATCCGGCCGTCGGACCAGTCCTCGATCCGCTCGTCCGGCGCGACCTGCAGGTACAGCCGGGTGATCTCGGGCGTACGCATGCTGTGCAGCGCGAAGCCCCGCTCGTGGTACGTGTAGATCAGCTCGCTGTGCGACGGCGGCGCCTTGGCCAGCACGCCCAGCCACGCGAACGGGTAGTCGTGGGCGTGGACCGTGCCCTGCACCAGCTGCGCGCAGACACCGTGCGAGCCGTCGCAGCCGGCGACGAAGTCGCACTCCAGCCGCTGCGCCACGCCGTCCGCGCCGGTGAACGTGACGAGCGGCGTTTCCGGGTCGACCGTCACGTCGGTGACCTCGAACAGCAGCGGCTCGCCGGCCGTGAGCCGGGCCGCGATGAGGTCCTTGACGACCTCCTGCTGCCCGTACACCGTGATGGTCTTGCCGGTCAGCTCCGACAGCGCGATCCGGTGGTCGGCCCCGTCGAACCGCAGCGATATGCCGTGGTGCGGCATGCCCTCGCGGTCGAGGCGGTCGGCGACGCCCACCTCGCGCAGCAGCTCGACGGTGGGGTGCTCGAGCACGCCGGCGCGCACCCGCCGCTCGACGTAGTCGCGGCTGCGCCGCTCCAGCACCACCGAGTCGATGCCGCCGAGCCGCAGCAGGTGGGCCAGCATCAGGCCGGCGGGCCCGGCGCCGACGATCGCAACCTGGGTACGCATGCCTCATGTTGCCCCCGCGCGGCCCGGCGGCGGTAGGTCCTTCCGCTGAACGGAAAGGTCAGGAGACGTCCGGCCCCCGCTTGCGTAGCTCGGCCACCGCGCCCATCGCGTCGCGCAGCTCGTCGAGCCAGGTGTTTGTGTGCTCGCCCACCAGCCGCACGCACCAGGCGAGCGCGTCGGAACGGGAGCGGGCGACGCCAGCCTCGACGAGCGTGTCGAGCACCTGGCGCTCGGGCTGGCGGAGCCGGGTCATGACCGGTGCGGAGAGGTTGGTGAACAGGTGGCTTGTGCCGCCGCACGCCGCGCCCCAGGCGACCTTGCGCTGGTAGCGGCGCTCCAGCTGCTGTGCGATCTTGATCCGTCGCTCGCGGGTGTCCTCGCGGTGCTGGTTGATCCGGCCGGCCTCGGCGGCTGCCCGGTCGGCGTCGCTCGCACCCTCGGCGAGCTGCGGCTGGGGCAGCCGCCCCACGATGACGATCTCGTCCCGGTCGATGACGATCTCGGGCGGCTCGGTGAACCACCCCTCCGGCACCGCACCCGTGACCCACGCCGCCGCGTCATCTGCCGGCGGCGGCTCCTGGCGGGCTCCCGCCCACGTCCTGTCGCGCATGATTACACAATTACACTGCAAGAGCTCTTACACAAGAGCGGCCGGTAGTGGCTCGGCGTGGACCACCGACAAGCGGGAGACGGCCCGGGTGAGCACCACGTAGAGGCGGTGCAGCCCGCGCGGCTCGGCTGCCACGATCTGCGCCGGCTCGACCACCACGACGTGGTCGTACTCCAGGCCCTTGGCCAGGCTCGCCGGCACCACCGTGACCCGCGCCGCCTGGTCGTCCAGGCCGGCCGCCTCGACACCCGCCGCGGCCAGCGCCGCGCGCAGCCGGTCCGCGGCCACGTCCGCCGCGATCACCGCGACCGACCCCTCGTGCCCGAGCGCCGCCCGCACCTCACCCACCGTCGTGGCATCGAGGTCGTCCGCCGCGCGAACCCTCAGCTCCCCGTCATGCCGCAAAGACCGCGCCTCCGGTACATCCACCGCCAGCGCGGGCAGCAGCCGGTTGGCGAGGGTGACGACCACCTCGGGCACCCGGAAGCCGATCGTGAGCGGCACCACGGGAGCCTCCGGCTTGCCGAGGTGGCGCAGCGACTCCCGCCAGTCGGTGGCCGCCCACGGCGCGGTGCCCTGCGCGAGGTCGCCGAGGAGTGTGATCGAGCCGTGCTCGCTGCGGCGGGCTATCGCGCGGCACTGCATGGCCGACAGGTCCTGCGCCTCGTCGAGCACCACGTGGCCGAAGCCGGTGGGCCGCTCGATGAGGCCGGACGCCTCGTCCACGAGTACCGCGTCGGCCGCGCTCCACCGCGTCGCCTTGGGGGTGCGGGCGGGCTTCGTCCACAGCAGCGCCGCCTGCTCCTCGGGCGTGAGCGCCTCACCGGCCGCCCGGGCGAGCGCTTCGGCGTCGGAGAGCAGGCCGTACACGAGTGCCTCCGGCGTCACGGCGGGCCAAACCGCGTCAAGGAAGTCGGTCACCGGCTTGGCGCGACCCATCCTCCGCAGCCACGCGTCGCCCGGCGAGTCGCCGCGGCGGGCCTCGCTCTGGCGCTGGAGGAGCCCGACGACGCAGGCGCGCACCCGCTCGCGGCCCGTCTCGTACGGCAGCCCTTCCCGCCGCGCCTCGTCGACGACGCGGCGCAGCGGCTCCTCGGCGATCCGCCAGCGGTACGAGCCGTCCGACACCACGATCGGCGCGTCGGGCTTGCGGATGTTGCCCCACAGCGCGCGGTGCAGCACACCGGCCATCCGCTCGTCGTGCTTGAGCGCGGCCACCTCGGCCGGCTCGCTCGCGCGTACCGGCACGCGCGCGATGAGGTCTTCGAGCGTCGTCTGCGCCACCTCGACCTCGCCGAGGGCGGGCAGGACGGCCGAGATGTACGACAGGAACGCGCGGTTGGGCCCCACGATCAGCACGCCGCTGCGGCGCAGCCGCTCGCGGTGCAGGTACAGCAGGTAGGCCGCCCGGTGCAGCCCGACAGCTGTCTTGCCCGTGCCCGGCGCGCCCTGTACGCAGATCGAGTCGGCCAGGTCCGCGCGGACCAGCTCGTCCTGCTCCGGCTGGATCGTGGCGACGATGTCCCGCATCGGCCCCACGCGCGGCCGCTCGATCTCCGCGGTCAGGATGCGGCTCGCGGTGCCCAGCTCCTCGCCGCGGTCGAGGTGCTCGTCTTCGAAGCTGGTAAGGACGCCACCGCTGTACCCGAAACGCCGCCGCACGTGCACGTCCTGCGGGTCGCGGGCGCTGGCCCGGTAGAACGCCCGCGAGATCGGCGCCCGCCAGTCCAGCACCATCGGCTCACCCGCCGCGTCGACGACGTGCCGCCGCCCGATGTGGTGGTCGCTGCCGGTAAACCGCAGCCGCCCGAAGAACAGCGGCGTGTCGGGGTCGTCGGCAAGCTCGGCCACCCGCCGCGACAGCGTCCGCCCGAGCGTCTCGGCCGCGTACGCGTCGCCGGCCACCTGCTCGCCGGTCGCGAAGAGCGCTTCGGCCCGCTCCCGCATCCGGTTGAGCGCCGCCCGCGAGGCGGCCAGATGTTGTTGTTCAGCACTGAGTTCGGTGTCAAGGTCTTGTGCGGGCACGGCCATCCTTCAGCAGTGGTCTATGAGACTGCTCGCGTATCCAGGGCGATCACCCCGGCGCGTAGGGACGCCCGATGCGGTGCATGCTCACCACGGCCGTCAAGCGGCCATCCAGATTACGCTCCGCACAAATCACCCACCACCGAATAACCGTCGGTTGCCGTCGCCTGGACTTAACAATATCCTTAACCTGGGAGGTGAAGCGGTGGAGTGGGAGATCTTGATGACCGATCAGGTGGCGGGATTTCTCGACGAGTTGTATGCGTCGGACCGAGAAACGCACCGGCTGGTCAACCAGGCAATCCTCGTACTGGAGAGGACGGGGCCGGCTGAGGGCAGGCCCCTCGTCGACAGCATCACCGCTTCGCGGATCAGCAACTTGAAGGAGCTCCGGCCACCCTCGGCCGGGCGGGCTGAGATCAGGATTCTCTTCGTGTTCGATCCTTGGCGGTCGGCGTTGCTGCTGGTCGCCGGGGACAAGTCCGGTAAGTGGGACCGTTGGTACCGCGACGCCATACCGGAGGCGGAGCAGCTCTACGCGATTTATCTGAAGGAACGGCAGGGGGAGATCGGGGATGAGCGGCGTTAAGCGGTGGCGCGACACCGACCATCTGTCGCGAGCTGTGGAGACGGCGGGCGGCCAGGAGGCTTTCGAAGCCTCTGTCGGCGAGATGCTCGACGAGGCCCGTGGCTGGCGGCTGGCTGAGCTGCGCAAGCGACGCGGCATGACCCAGGAGCAGGTGGCCACCCGGATGGGCGTCTCGGTGGCTCGCGTGTCCCAGATCGAGGCCGGCGCCGTCTCGACGCAGGATGTCCTCGGGCGCTATATCGCCGCCCTCGGTGGGACGCTGAAGCTCATCGCCGATTTCGGCGATGAGCAGCTGAAGGTGGCGTAACGCGTTGCGTGACGCGGCTGAGCAGCAGCGGATAACGATCACGGACCCGCAGGTTATGAGGGCCCTCGCGCACCCGGCGCGGCTGGCGATCATGGAGGAGCTGGGGACCAGTGGTGCGGCGTTGACCGCGACCGAGGCGGCGGCGGTGGCGGGGCTCTCGCCCAGTGCGACCAGCTACCACCTCCGTGCCCTCGCGCGGTTCGGGCTTGTGGAGGAGGCGCCCAGTCGCGGTGACGGGCGGGAGCGGGTCTGGCGCAGCACCGTGCACTCCTGGCAGGTGGACCCCGGCGGCTCGGCCGATCCGGAGACGCAGGCGGCCGAGGGTGCGCTGGTCGACGCGTACCTGTCGCGGGAGGTCGACCGCATCCGCGGGTGGCTGGCCAGGATCGCGGACGAGCCTCCCGAGTGGGCGTCGGGCGCGCTGATGAGCGAGTCGGTGCTGCTGCTCACCGCCGACGAGCTGAAGTCCTTCAACGCCGAGCTGATGCGGCTGATCGAGCCGTACAAGCGGCGGCATCGCATCGCCGACCCGCCGGAGGGGGCGCGCACGGTGGCTGTCACGTACAAGGCGGTGCCGCTCGACTGAACCGAACCTGAGGGCTTGCCCGCGCAGATGTGAAGCGTTACTTTCGAAGTATGTCTTTCACATCTGCGGAGCAGGCGCGTTCGCGTTGGGGTGACGTCTACCTCGCGGCGGCGGCGCGCGGGATCTCGACCTGCGGTGACTTCCTCGCCGCCACCGCCCTCGCGCTGGCCCTCCAGTCCGCGGGTGCGGGCGGGTTGGCCGTGTCCGGGCTGATGCTCGCCGCGGTCCTGCCGCTTGTCCTGCTCGCCCCGCTCACCGGCCGCCTCGCCGACCGGGTCGACAGCCGTACGCTGCTCGTCTTTGCGGGCGCGGCGCAGGCGGCGATCTGCGTCGCGCTCGCCTACGCGGACGGCACCACCCTGGTCATCGCGCTTGTGGCCCTCCTCGCCTGCGGCCTCGCGGTGACCCAGCCGACGCTCGCCGCGCTGCTGCCCGAGATGGTGCGGCGGGACGACCTGCCCCGCGCCATGGCGGTAAACCAGACGGCCGGGGCGGTGGGCGTGCTGGTCGGACCCGCGCTCGCCGGGCTGCTGGTCGGGGCGTTCGGGACCACGGTGCCGCTGCTCATCGACGGTGCGAGCTATCTCGCTCTCGTCGCGGCGGGGCTTCTCGTGCGTACCAGAAGAAATGCTGCAAGCAACGCAAAGCCGGCAGCGGCCGGCGAAGCGCGCGCCGCATGGCGGCTGCGCCAGGATCCGATGGTGCTGGCGGTGACCGCGGCCGTCGCCGCGACGGTGGCCGGGGTCGGCGCGGTGAGCGTCGTGCAGATCTTCTTCGTGCGGGAGACGCTGGACGGCTCGACCACCGCGTTCGGCCTGGTGGAGGCGACCTGGATGGCCGGCATGCTGGCCGGGGCCTGGCTGCTGACCCGCCCCGCGCGGCGGGCCGCGGACGACGGAGCGCTGGTCAACGGGCTCGTGCTGATGCTCGGGCTCTGCTGCGCGGCGGTGCTGGCGGGCGCCGCGGTGCCGGCGATCGGCTGGCTCGTGCCACTCTGGCTCGCCGGCGGCGTGCTCAACGGCGGCCTCAACGTCTTCCTCGCGATGGTCATGGCCCGCCGGGTGCCGGCCGAGGCGCGCGGGCGGGCGTTCGCGGCGCAGGGTGCGGCGATCCAGGGCGCCGGCATGATCGGGTACCTGGCCGGTGGCCTGCTGCTGGAGAGCTTCGCGCCGCGGCCGCTGATCGCCGGGTGCGGCCTGGCCGGGCTGCTCGTGGTCGCGCTTGTGGCGGTGCCCGTGACCAGGGCGGTGACCAGGGAGCGGAAGGGGCGGCGGGAGCGTGGCGCGCGTGCGGCGTGGGCCACTTCTGCGGCATCCGCCTGATTCGTGACGCCTGCCGGCCGATACGGTGGGGATCATGAGGCGTCCACGAGTCGGCCACATCCAGTTCCTCAACTGCCTGCCGATCTACTGGGGTCTCATGCGCTCCGGCGCCCTCATCGACGTCGACCTCCACAAGGACTCGCCCGACCGGCTCAGCGCCGCCCTTGTCGCCGGTGACCTGGACATCGGGCCGATCTCGCTGGTGGAGTACCTGCGCAACGCCGACGAGCTGCTCCTGCTCCCCGACCTCGCGGTCGGCAGCGACGGGCCGGTGCTCTCGGTGAACGTGGTCTCGACCCGCCCCCTGCCCGACCTCGACGGCGCGAAGGTGGCCCTCGGCTCCACCTCGCGCACCGGCGTGCTGCTGGCCCAGATGCTGCTCGCCGACCGGTACGGCGCCCGGCCCGAGTACTTCAGCTGCCCGCCCGACCTCACCCAGATGCTGCTGGAGGCGGACGCCGGCGTGCTGATCGGCGACGTGGCGCTGCGCGCGCTCTACGAGGCCCCCCGCCGCGGCCTCGCCGTCACCGACCTCGGCCAGGCCTGGCGGGAGTGGACCGGCCTGCCGATGGTCTTCGCGGTGTGGGCGGTGCGCCGCGACTTCGCCGCCGACCACCCGGGCGTGGTCAAGGAGGTGCACGAGTCGTTCCTGAACTCGCGCGACCTCTGCCTGTCCGAGCTGGACGACGTGGCGGCCAGCGCGGCGCGGTGGGAGCCGTTCGACGCGGACACCCTCGCCTCGTACTTCCGGGTGCTGGACTTTTCCCTCGGCAGTCGCCAGGTGAGCGGGCTGCGCGAGTTTGCCCGGCGGGCGGCGGAGCGGGGCGACGTGCCCCCGCTGCCCGAGGAAGGGCCGGCGTTCTTCAGCTCTTGAGCTGTCGCGCCACGTTCTGGCAGATCTTGGCGCCGTACTCGTAGCCGAGGCTGGCCGGATACCGGGTCATCACACCCATCGTCCAGCCGTCGCCGATCGCGAGGCAGTTGACGTGCCACTCGCCGAGGGCGTCGCGGGTGACCCAGCCGTTCTTGATCGCGATGTTCTTCTGGGTGCTCGCCGGGAACGCCTTGCGGATCCCGAAGTCGCCGACGCCGCGTACCGCCCGCATCTCGTTGATCAGCCACTTTGTCCACTTCGGGCCGGCGGCGCGGCCGTCCGCGATGCACACGCCGAGCCGGGCGGTGTCCCGCGCGGAGAGGCGGGTGTTGCTCCACATGTTCTTGTACGCGCTGCTGTCGGTCAGCTTGCACGTCCTGATGAGCCGCCCGATCGACGCCGAGCCGCCGACCGCCTCCCACAGCGACTGGGCGGCCTCGTTGTCGCTGTCCCGAATCATGATCGTGAGTTGCTGCATGCGGACGTCACTCGGGGTCTGGCCGCTCTCCGCGGCCCGGCGCAGGTAGTCGGCGCCGATCCACGACTTGATCAGAGACGCGGTCGTGTTGGTCTGCGTCATGTTCGACGAGCCGTAGACCTTGCCGGTGCGGCGGTCGATCATCGACCACGACCACCAGCCGCTGGCGTCGATGGAGACCTTTGCCGGGCGTACCGCCAAGGGCTTGAGCGACGGCGAAGGCTTCGGCGTGGGTGACGGTGTCGGCGACGGGGTCGGCTTTTGCGAGCCGGGAGACGAGGCGGACGACGAAGGGGTCGTGCCCTCCCAGCGCGAGGCCGCCTCCGCGGCGAGCGGGGAGCCGGGCAGGGTGCGCAGGCCGACGCCGGCCAGCACCAGCCCCATCAGCGCGGTGCCGCCGATCAGCCACCACATCCATCGGCCGCTTTGCCGCCGTGCCGCCATTCGACTACCTCCGGACGAGCTGCTCGGTGATGGTGCGACAGACGTTTGCGCCGTAGTCGAGGCCGTGCTCGGCGGGGTAGCGGAGCATCACCGCGAGCACCCAGTCGTCTGCCACGGCAAGGCAGTTGACGTGCCAGTTGCCGTCGGCCCAGATCGACGTCCAGCCGTTTTTGATCCCGACACCCTGCGCGACGATCTCGTCGGGGAGGCCGTCGATGATGCCCCACCGGCCGCCGCCCGAGGTCTCGTGCTGGTCCTTGTCGGCGGTCGTGCCGCGGACCAGCGTCATCTCCTTCAGCACCCACGCGGTCCACGTCGGGCCGGCGGCGGTGCCGTTTTTGACGCACTCGCCGAGCCGCACGGCGTCGCGCGGGGACATCTGCGTGTAGCTCCACCAGCCGGGCCGGGCGACGCTCGTGTCGGTCAGCCCGCACATCGAGATCATCCGCTGGACCACCTCGTCGCCGCCGCCGTCCAGGTACAGCGACTGTGCCGCGTCGTCGTCGCTGTCGCGGATCGCGGTGCTCGCCTGCGCCAGCCGCTGCGCCGAGGGCTCGGGGTTGCGGCGCAGGTAGTCGGAGACCAGCCAGACCTTGATCATCGACTCGGTGGAGCTGGTCTCGCTGAGGTTGTCCGAGCCGGCGATCCTGCCCGTCCCGCGGTCGAGCAGCGCCCATGCGGCGAACCCGTCGACGGTGTACTCGACCGGTCCGGCGGCGAGCGTGGGCACGGAATCCTCCGGCGACGCGGACGGTGAAGAGGACTGCGGCAGTGTGGCCGACCGGGAGGGGACAGCGCCACCCGCACCGGCGCCGCCGGCCGCCGGTGTCGTGGGGTCGTCACCCAGCCGTCCGATGACGGCGGGGACGGCGAAGAGGGCTCCGGCGCCGATGACGACAGCGGCGATCACGAGCACCGTCGCGCGAAAACGCATGAGGGGCTTGTCCAGGGGGTCAGTGCCGAGGGGGAGTGACCGTGAGGAGTCTACGGCTCGAAACCGCATGCGACAGGGGCTGGAAGCTGTGGATTCTCCCTGGCTGGCACTGTTTTACGGTTCTATAGCCCAATTGATGGTGATATTGGTGATGCGTCCGTGACGCGGGTCACTCCACAATGGATACTTTAGGTGACGCTACAGTTACGTTCCGCGCCGATCTATTACACAAGCTGGCCAAGCCGTCCGTAAGATGTAACACTCGGGAGGTGTACGGCAACGACATCCCGGACCTCCTGGGCGAGGTTGAGGCAGCCGAGGCCGCCCTCCGCGAGGCGGCGGCCCGTAACACCGGGGCGGCCAGCGGCGAGGCGGCGTACTTCGATGCGGTGATCCAGGCGGATCAGAAGATCGAGCCGCGCGACTGGATGCCGGATTCGTACCGCAAGACGCTTATCAGGCAGATCGCCCAGCACGCCCATTCCGAGATCATCGGCATGCAGCCGGAGGGCAACTGGATCAGCCGGGCACCCTCGCTCAAGCGCAAGGCGATCCTGCTCGCCAAGGTGCAGGACGAGGCGGGCCACGGGCTCTACCTCTACGCCGCCGCCGAGACGCTCGGGATCAGCCGCGACGAGCTTGTGGATCTGCTGCTGGCTGGCCGGCAGAAGTACAGCTCGATCTTCAACTACCCCACGCTCACCTGGGCCGACGTCGGCGCGATCGGCTGGCTGGTCGACGGCGCCGCGATCGTCAACCAGGTGCCGCTGTGCCGCTGCTCGTACGGGCCGTACGCGCGGGCGATGATCCGGATCTGCAAGGAGGAGTCCTTCCACCAGCGGCAGGGCTTCGAGATCCTGCACACGCTCTCGCACGGCACCGAGGGACAGCACGCGATGGCGCAGGACGCGGTCGACCGGTGGTGGTACCCGTCACTGGCCATGTTCGGCCCGCCGGACGCCGACTCGACCCACTCCGCGCAGTCGATGGCCTGGAAGATCAAGCGGTTCTCCAACGACGACCTGCGCCAGCGCTTCGTGGACATGTGCGTGCAGCAGGCCGGCGTGCTGGGGCTGACGCTGCCCGACCCCGACCTGCGGTGGAACGAGCAGCGCCAGGCCCACGACTACACCCAGCCCGACTACGACGAGCTCATGCGCGTGATCAAGGGCGACGGGCCGTGCAACCGCCAGCGGATGGCCCACCGCCGCCGGGCCCACGACGAGGGTGCGTGGGTGCGCGAGGCGGCGGCCGCCTACGCCAAGAAGAAGGCGGCGGCCTGATGGCAAACGACGACTGGCCGCTGTGGGAGGTCTTCATCCGCCCGCGTCGAGGGCTGTCGCACGGGCACGTCGGCAGCCTGCACGCTCCGGACGCCGCGATGGCCCTTCGCAACGCCCGCGACCTCTACACGCGGCGCCAGGAGGGCGTCTCGATCTGGGTCGTGCCGGCGACCGAGATCACCGCGTCGAGCCCGGACGAGAAGGACGCGTTCTTCGACCCGGCCGCCGACAAGGTGTACCGCCACCCGACCTTTTACGACGTCCCCGAGGGGACCCAGCATCTATGAACGTCGACCGCCTGCTCGCCCTCGGCGACGACGCGCTCATCGCGGCGCAGCGCCTCGCCGAGTGGCACGCCAGCTCTCCGGAGATGGAGGAGGACGTCGCCCTCGCCAACATCGCCCTGGACCAGCTCGGCGCCGCGCGGCTGCTGCTCACGTACGCCGGTGAGGCCGAGGGGCGGGGGCGCGACGAGGACGCGCTGGCGTACCTGCGCGACGACCGGGAGTTTCGCAACTGCCAGCTGGTCGAGCTGCCCAACGGCGACTTCGCGGTCACGATCGGCAAGCTGCTCTTCCTCTCCGCCTACCAGCTGCCGCTCTACACGAAGCTGGCCGGTGGCGACGACGAGCGGCTGGCGGCGATTGCGGCAAAGGCGCGCAAGGAGTCCGCGTACCACCTCGACCACAGTGCACAGTGGACGATCCGGCTGGGCGACGGCACCGAGGAGTCGCACCGGCGGATGCAGGAGGCGGTCGACGCGTTGTGGCCGTACACGCACGAGCTGACCAGCGGCGACGTGAGCCGGGACGAGTGGCTGTCCACTGTGGAGCCGGTGCTCGCCGAGGCGACGCTGGACCGGCCGGCCGACCGCTGGGCGCCCGGTGGCGGGCGCGACGGCGTGCACACCGAGCACCTGTCGTACCTGCTGGCCGAGATGCAGGTGCTGCACCGCGCGCATCCGGGTGCGAAATGGTGACCGCGCGCGAAGCGGCCGCGGGCGTCGTCGACCCCGAGCTGCGGGTGGTCACGATCGAGGAGCTGGGCATCCTGCGGGACGTCAGCGTCGACGCCGGCAGCGGCCACGTGACCGTGACGATCACGCCGACGTACACCGGCTGCCCCGCCATGGACGTCATCCGCGAGGACATCCGCGCCGCGCTGACCGAGGCCGGTCACCCGGACGCGGAGGTGCGCACCGTGTTCGGCCCGCCGTGGACCACCGACTGGATCAGCGAGTCCGGCCGGGCCAAGCTGGCCGCCGCGCAGATCGCGCCGCCGCACCGCACCGGCCCGGTCGCGCTCACGCTGAGCGTGCGCTGCCCGCGCTGCGGCTCGCCGGACACCGAGCAGCTGAGCCGCTTCGGCTCCACCGCGTGCAAGGCGCTGTGGCGGTGCCGGGCGTGCAGCGAGCCCTTCGACCACATGAAGGCGCTATGACGGTCACCATCCGCAAGCCGGTCCGCCGCCGGCCCGTGTTCCACGCGCTGCGCGTCGAGGCCGTCGACCGGCTGACCGACGACGCGGTGGCGGTGACCTTCGCGGTGCCGGCCGAGCTGCGTGAGGCGTTCGACTTCCGGGCCGGCCAGCACCTGACCGTGCGCTTGGCCGCCGAGGCCGAGGACGTGCGCCGGTCGTACTCCATCTGCTCCACCCCCGCCGACCTGGCCACCCGCGGCCGCCTGCGGATCGGCGTCAAGGAGATCCCCGGCGGCACGTTCTCCGCCTACGCCGCCCGCTCGCTGCGGCCCGGCGACACCGTCGAGGTCATGCCGCCGCTGGGGCACTTCACCACGGCGTTCGCGCCGGACCGGGCCCGCCATTACGGCGCGGTCGTCGCGGGGTCGGGCGTCACCCCGGTGCTTTCGCTTGTCGCGACGGCGCTCGCCGTCGAGCCGGCCAGCCGTTTCACCATCGTGTACGGCAACCGGTACGCGCGCAGCGTCATGTTCGCCGAGGAGCTGGCCGACCTGAAGGACGTGTACCCGGACCGGCTGCACCTGGTGCACGTGCTGTCCCGGGAGCCGCAGGAGGCCCGCCTGCTCTCCGGCCGGATCGACGCGGCCCGGCTGGCCGAGCTGCTGGAGACCCTGGTGCCGGGGGATCGGATCGACGAGTGGTTCCTGTGCGGGCCGTACGGGCTGGTCACCGACGCGCGCGCGGTGCTCTCCGGGCGGGGCGTGCCGGACGCGGCCGTGCACACCGAGCTCTTCCACGTCGACGAGGTGCCGGAGCCGCCGCGGCGGCCGGAGCCCGACGCGCGGGGTACCGAGGTGACGATCCTGCTGGACGGGCGGGCGTCGAGCTTCACGATGGGCGCCGGCGAGCGAGTGCTGGACGCCGCGCTCAAGGTGCGGTCGGAGCTGCCGTTCGCCTGCAAGGGCGGGGTCTGCTCGACCTGCCGGGCCAAGGTGGTCGAAGGCTCGGTCACCATGGCCCGCAACTACGCACTGGAGCCCGACGAGGTCGCCGCCGGTTACGTGCTGACCTGCCAGTCCAGCCCCGACACCGAGCGCCTGATCGTCGACTACGACGCCTGAGGCTCGGCGCTCTCCTGCTCCGCGGCCTTCTCCTCCGGCGGCGCCGGGCGCACCCGCCCGCTGGTCAGGCCGAAGATGGCGAGCGCGGCGCCCAGGGAGGCGAGCGGCAGTGCCGGCATCGCGTACCTGGCCTCGTACATCCCGATCGCGACGGTGAGGATCGTCAGGCCCAGTCCGGCGAAGAGCAGCACCACCACGTCGAGCTTGATCCGGCCGGGCGCGCGCGGGCCGGGCAGCCGCCACCGGATGAGCCGCAGGCCGGAGATGAGCGTCGCCAGCGCGAGCAGCAGGCTGAGCGAGAGCGTGGTCGGGATGAGCCGCACGTACTCGCCGTAGACGTGCAGCGCGCGGGTCACCGCCGTCGGCTCGGGTCCGACCCTGGGATCGGCCGCCCACTTCTGGTAGTCGCCACGCGCCTGGGCCGGATAGCAGCGGTTGGGCACGGTCTGCGTGTCGCGGAACCCGTCCGGTGGCGCCCAGCGCAGCCGCAGGCAGTCGTTGTCGGGACCGAGCCGGAAGCCGGGCACCAGGTGCGCGAGGCTCTCCTTGCCCACCGAGCGCAGGTAGTCGCCGGGCTGCTGGCGGATCACCGCGAGCGAGAAGTCGGTGTAGAGCTTGGCGCCCTCCGGCGTGTACGCGATGTAGCGCCGCTTCGGCGGGCTCGTCCAGAAGTACGCGTCGGCGCGGTCGAAGTGCCGGGTGGGGCAGAGGGTCTGCTCCTCGAACGTGAGGTCGATCCGCGAGCAGTCGGCGATCATGGCGGCTCGCCCGTAGAGGGCGATGCCGGACTGCGAGCCGTACACACTCTGCCGGTCGCCGATCCAGTTCATCACCAGCAGGTACGGGATGAGGAACGTCACCGCGTACGCCACGAGGGCGCGCCAGCCCACCCACCGCACGATCAGCAGCAGCCCGACCAGGACCACCACGGGCAGCGCGGTGGGCTTGGTAAACCAGGCGCAGGCCAGCAGGAACCCGGCCACACCGGTCGCCCGCCAGCTCGGCTTCTTGTTCCAGAGCACGGCGATGATCGCCATGCCGATACAGAACGTGAGGATCTGGTCGGGCAGCAGGTAGTGCTCGACGGTGAGGAAGAGCGAGTCTAAGAGCACCGGCACGATCGCCAGGCAGGACAGCCAGCGGGGCGCGCCGCGGTGCTGCAGGAACGCGTACATGGTGGCGGCGAGCACCAGCCCCGCCAGGTGCTGGACGAGGATCAGCGTCATGAACGTGTGCGTCGGCTCGAAGAGCTTCAACGCCACGACGTAGCCGAGGGCCCGGGTGGGGCTCGCGTAGAGGTCCTTGGCCTCCGACATCGTGATGTACACGCCGCTGTCGCCGAAGTACCAGAACGCCGGCTTGTACGAGACCATGAACAGGGCTCGCAGGACGCCGCCGAGCGCGATGAGGACGAGAAACGCGCTGTGGCGCCGGAGGAGCCGCCGTAGCTTCTCCAGACGCCTTCGGCGGGGCGGGTCGCCGGGTGCCGGCTGCGCCTCCACGTCAGGGCTGAGGGTGGCGGTCACGGATCGCCTCGCTTCCGGTGGCGGTCAGCCGTCAGACTAGGAGCCCTTTGCCCGCACCTGAGGCGATTTGGGCAAGCCCATGTCGGGACGCCTCACAGCCAGGACAATGGCCAACGATGCGGCGCCCTTCACAGAACGCGGCGTCAGCATATCGAGGCGCTCACCTTCCCGTAGTCTCGGATTCGTGAAGGCGAGCGCCGAAATCGATGACATCCTGCAGCGTGGGGCCGGTGGCGGGCGGATCACGTCCGAGGAGGCGCTTCTGCTTTACACCGATGCGCCGTTCCACGCGCTGGGCGAGGCGGCCGACGCGGTGCGCCGCCGGCGGTACCCGGACGGCATCGTGACGTACCTCATCGACCGCAACATCAACTACACGAACGTCTGCGTGACGGCGTGCAAGTTCTGCGCGTTCTACCGGGCTCCGAAGCACGCCGAGGGCTGGACGCACCCGACGGAGGAGATCCTGCGGCGCTGCGGCGAGGCGGTCGCGCTCGGTGCCACGCAGGTCATGCTCCAGGGCGGCCACCACCCCGACTACGGGGTGGAGTACTACGAGGAGCTCTTCTCCGCGGTCAAGGCCGCGTACCCGCAGCTCGCCATCCACTCGATCGGCCCGAGCGAGATCCTGCACATGGCCAAGGTCTCGGGGGTTTCCATCGAGGACGCCATCGTGCGGATCAAGGCCGCCGGGCTCGACTCGATCGCCGGCGCCGGCGCGGAGATGCTGCCGGACCGCCCGCGGAAGGCGATCGCGCCGCTGAAGGAGTCGGGCGCGCGCTGGCTGGACGTCATGGAGGCGGCACACCGGCTGGGCATCCAGTCGACCGCCACGATGATGATGGGCACCGGCGAGACCAACGCGGAGCGGATCGAGCACCTGGCGATGATCCGCGACGTGCAGGACCGCACCGGCGGGTTCCGGGCGTTCATCCCGTGGACGTACCAGCCGGAAAACAACCACCTCAAGGGGCGCACCCAGGCCTCCACGGTGGAGTACCTGCGGCTTATCGCGGTCGCCCGGATCTTCTTCCACAACGTGGCGCACCTGCAGGCGTCGTGGCTCACGACCGGCAAGGAGGCGGGGCAGCTCTCGCTGCACATGGGGGTCGACGACCTGGGCTCGATCATGCTCGAGGAAAACGTGATCTCCTCGGCCGGCGCCCGGCACCGCTCCAACCTGCACGAGCTGATCTGGATGATCCGGTCGGCGGGGCGCATCCCGGCGCAGCGCGACACGCTCTACCGCCACCTGGCCGTGCACCGCACGCCGGAGGAGGACCCGCGCGACGACCGCGTGGTATCACACTTCTCCTCCATCGCTTTGCCTGGCGGCGGCGCCGGTACGCGGATCGAGCTACCGCTGGTGGACAGCAAGTAGTCAGCCGAACGGACGGATCTTCCCAGCACCGCACACCGCGTGCGCCCGGATATTTGCCCACCAAAACGGACAAACGGGTACCGAGGTCGCGTTCAGGTCTCTCTCCGGTAACAAACCGGGGGTCGCGCAAAATCGCGGCCTGCCGTTAGCGTCCTCGCGTCCCGATGCCGTCCCGGTGGCCCCCGGACGGCATGCAAGTTGGGCGTCTCGACCGCGCGCCGGTCGTATACATAGAGCAAGTCCGCCGCGGGCGGGGTGGGAGACCGCCCCGCCCGCGACGTTTTCGCGTGCCCGATGATGGGTCGGTGACCCGCGCAGACCTGGACAAGCAGCCGCACGAGATCGCCGCGATGTTCGACGGAGTGGCCCGGCGGTACGACCTGACCAACACCGTCCTCTCCTTCGGCCGCGACCGCGGCTGGCGCAGGGCGACCCGGGAGGCGCTCGACCTGGCGCCGGGGCAGCGGGTGCTCGACGTCGGCGCCGGCACCGGGGTCTCCACCCAGGAGCTGGCCGCCTCCGGCGCGTACGCGGTGGGTCTGGACCTGTCGATCGGCATGCTCCAGGCCGGGCGCCGGGTGCGGCCGGGTGTGCCGCTGCTGGCCGGCGACGCGCTGCGCCTGCCGTTTCCGGACGCCGCCTTCGACGCGGTGACCATCTCCTTCGCCCTGCGCAACGTGGTGCGGCCGGCCGCGGCGCTGGGCGAGCTGGCCCGGGTCACGCGGCCCGGCGGGCGCCTTGTCGTGTGTGAGTTCAGCCACCCGACCGCCGAGCCGTTCCGGCAGGTCTACCTGTCGTACCTGATGCGCTCCCTGCCCGTCGTGGCCCGCCGCGTTTCGAGCAACCCCGACGCGTACGTGTATCTCGCCGAGTCGATCCGGGCATGGCCCGACCAGGCGGGGCTGGCGACGTTGATCGGCGAGGCGGGCTGGCGGGGCGTCGCCTGGCGCAACCTGACGGGCGGCATCGTCGCCCTGCACCGCGCGACGCGCGCGTAGAAAAGCCGCAAAAGGGGCATATCAGCGCTATGCTGCGCCAATGGAAGGGGAAGGTGAGCGGGCTGGCGCACCAAGCGACGCGATCGCGGACATGCTCGCGCAAATGCGGCAACTGGCCGAAGAGCATCCGGAGGCCGCGCAGCGCTTGGCGGCCGACCTGACGGCGACACTGGGCCGGGCAGGCATGATCTTCGATGGCGAAAAGATCACCGAGCAGGCGCCGGCGACCGCCGGACGGCCCGGCGAAGCCGGTGCGGCCAGCGAAGTCGCGGCCGGCCAAGAACGTTAGGGTTGCCTAACCAAGTGGTCTACCGGGAGCGGTTCTAGACTCCACACGGAAACGCTTGTGAAGCATTTCACGAGCGCACCGGATCGGAGGTGGAACCGTGACCGACGAAGCCGACGTCATTGTCGTGGGCGCCGGTCCGGGTGGTTCCACAACGGCTTACCACCTGGCCCAACACGGCTTGCGCGTGCTGCTGCTGGAAAAGACCGAGTTCCCCCGGGAGAAGGTCTGCGGCGACGGGCTGACCCCCCGCGCCGTCAAGCAGATCGTCAAGCTCGGCATCGACACCAGCCCCGAAGCGGGCTGGCTGCGTAACAAGGGCCTGCGGGTCATCGGCGGGGGCGTGCGCCTGGAGCTCGACTGGCCGGAGCTGGCCAGCTTCCCCGACTACGGGCTCGTCCGCACCCGGCTCGACTTCGACGACATGCTCGCCAAGCAGGCGGTCAAGGCCGGCGCGGTGCTGCACACCAAGGCCAACGTGACCGGCCCGGTGCTCGACGGCGCCGGCCGTGCGGTGGGCGTGGTGGCCGAGGTCGACGGCGAGGAAAAGACGTTCCACGCGCCGCTGACGATCGCCGCCGACGGCGTCTCCGGCCGCTTCCCGCTCGCGATGGGCCTCGCCAAGCGCGAGGACCGGCCGATCGGTGTCGCGGTGCGGCGCTACTACCGCTCGCCGGTGCGGCACCAGGACGACTACCTCGAGTCGTGGCTGGAGCTGCGCAGCCGGGAGGCGGGCGACAAGCTGCTGCCCGGCTACGGCTGGATCTTCGGGATGGGCGACGGCCGGGTCAACGTGGGCCTGGGCGTGCTCAACTCGTCGGCCGCGTTCGGCAAGACCAACTACCGCCGGCTGCTTGTCGACTGGCTCGGCAGCACGCCGCCGGACTGGGGCATGGCCGACGAGGCCAACGCCGACGGCCCGATTCTTGGCGCCGCGCTGCCGATGGGCTTCAACCGGGTGCCGCACTACACCCGGGGCGTGCTGCTCGTCGGCGACTCCGGCGGCATGGTCAACCCCTTCAACGGCGAAGGCATCGCGTACGCGATGGAGTCCGGCGAGCTGGCCGCGGAGGTCGCGGTGCAGGCGCTGTCCCGGCCGGCCGGACCGGCCCGGGAGCGGGCGCTCGCGGCGTACCCGGCCGAGCTCAAGGCGCGGTACGGCGGCTACTACCGGCTCGGCAACATCTTCGTGAAGCTGATCGGCAACCCGCAGATCATGCGGATCGCCACCCGGCACGGCATGCCGCACCCGACGCTGATGCGGTTCGTGCTCAAACTCCTGGCAAACCTGACCGATCCGCGTGGTGGCGACGCTATGGACCGGGTCATCAACGCCATGACCAGGGTGGCCCCCGCCGTGTGAGCTCACACGAGGGTGAATAGTGTGAATCGATCGAAGTTCCGCTGGACCGAATAGACGCAGGCAGGGAAGGACGAGCAGGGGAAGAGGATGTCGCTCTCGTCGTACGTACCCATCATCGGAGTCTTCGCCCTCGCCGCGGCGTTCGCGATCTTCTCCGTCGCGATCGCGCCGCTCCTCGGCCCCCGTCGCTTCAACAAGGCCAAGCTCGCCGCCTACGAGTGCGGCATCGAGCCCTCGCCGGAGCCGGTCGGCGGCGGGCGGATTCCGATCAAGTTCTACCTGACCGCGATGCTCTTCATCGTGTTCGATATCGAGATCATCTTCCTGTACCCGTGGGCCGTGTCCTTCGACGCGCTCGGGATCTTCGGGTTCGTGGAGATGCTGCTCTTCATTGGGACGGTCTTCATCGCGTACGCCTACGTCTGGCGGCGCGGAGGGCTGGACTGGGACTGAGGTCTGACGCGCCATGGGAATCGAAGAGAAGCTGCCGAGCGGCATCCTGCTGACCAGCGTCGAAAAGCTGGTCAACTGGACCCGCAAGACCTCGACGTGGGGCGCCACCTTCGGGCTGGCCTGCTGCGCGATCGAGATGATGGCCGCAGGTGCCCCCCACTACGACCTGGGCCGCTGGGGCATGGAGGTCTTCCGCGCCTCGCCCCGCCAGGCCGACCTGATGATCGTCGCGGGCCGGGTGAGCCAGAAGATGGCCCCGGTGCTGCGCCAGATCTACGACCAGATGGCGGAGCCCCGGTGGGTGCTGTCGATGGGCGTCTGCGCCAGCAGCGGCGGCATGTTCAACAACTACGCGATCGTGCAGGGCGTCGACCACGTCGTGCCGGTCGACATGTACCTGCCGGGCTGCCCGCCGCGGCCGGAGATGCTGATCGACGCGATCCTCAAGCTGCGCGAGAAGATCATGCACGAGCCGCTCGGCGCCAACGGCCGCAAGATGCTGGAGGCCCGGATCGCCCGCGGTGACGTGCCGGCTGTCGCGCCCGGCTCGATGCCCTCGTCGTACCGCTCCGACAAGGTCAAGCGCGCCGAGTGGACGCAGGCCGTGCGCGAGGGTCGCGAGGAGCAGCTCCGCATCGAAAAGTGGATGCAAGAGGAGAGGCACCTTCAGGGCGGAGGCCGCTGGTAATGACCGAGCCGAGCAAAAACGGCGTCGAGCCGAACAAGCCGAGCGAGGACCCGGGCGGCGGCGTGCCCGCGCAGGCACCGCCGGTCGGTGCCACCGCCGGCGCCCCCGCCGAGTACCCGCCGGCCAGCCTCGCCGGTCGCGGCATGTTCGGCATCCACGGCTCCGGTGACACGTCCGGGTTCGGTGGCCTCGTGCGGCGGCACGTCGACCCGGCCGGCACCCCCCGGCCGTACGGCGGCTACTTCGACGAGGTGTACGACGCGCTCGACCACGCGTTCCCGGGCCTTTCCGACGCGATCGAAAAGGTGATCGTCGACCGGGGCGAGCTGACCCTCCACATCAAGACGGAGCGGATCGCCGAGGTCTGCCGGGTGATGCGTGACAGCGAGGGGCTCCGCTTCGAGCTCTGCTCCTCGGTGTCCGGTGTGGACTACCTGGGCTCCGACGACCGCCGCCTGCACGTGGTCTACCAGCTCACCTCGATGACGTACCGGCGCCGGGTGCGCCTGGAGGTGGCGGTCTCCGCGGAAAACCCGCGGGTGCCGTCCGTCACCCAGGTCTACCCGACGGCCGACTGGCAGGAGCGGGAGACGTACGACTTCTTCGGCGTCATCTTCGAGGGCCACCCCAACCTCACCCGGATCCTCATGCCGGATGACTGGGAGGGCTTTCCACAGCGCAAGGACTACCCGCTCGGCGGGGTGCCCGTGGAGTACAAGGGCGCCGAGATACCGCCGCCGGACAAGCGGAGGAGCTACCAATGACCACCACTCCCGGATACGCGACTGAGCGCGAGACCACCGAGGGCAAGGTCTTCAACGTCACCGGCGGCGACTGGGACACCGTCGTCGGCGGTACCGACCCGATCCAGGACGAGCGGATCGTGGTCAACATGGGTCCGCAGCACCCCTCCACCCACGGCGTGCTCCGGCTCATCCTCGAGCTCGAGGGTGAGACCGTCCGGGAGGCCCGGGTGGTCGTCGGCTACCTGCACACCGGCATAGAGAAGAACCTCGAGTTCCGCAACTGGGTACAGGGCTCGACGTTCGTGACCCGCATGGACTACCTGGCGCCGCTGTTCAACGAGACGGCGTACGCGCTGGCGGTCGAGAAGCTCCTCGGCATCGAGGACCAGATCACCGAGCGGGCCAACACGATCCGGGTGCTCATGATGGAGCTCAACCGGATCTCCTCGCACCTGGTCTGGCTCGCCACCACGGGCATGGAGCTCGGCGCGATATCGATGATGCTCTACGGCTTCCGCGAGCGGGAGTACATCCTGGAGATCTTCGAGATGATCACCGGGCTGCGCATGAACATGGCGTACATCCGGCCGGGCGGCGTCGCGCAGGACGTACCGGACGAGGCGATCGTCAAGATCCGCGAGTTCCTGACGATGATGCCCAAGAAGCTCAAGGAGTACGAGGCGCTCCTGTCCGGCCAGCCGATCTGGCACCAGCGCACCAAGGACGTCGCGGTGCTCGACGTCACCGGCTGCCTGGCGCTCGGCATCACCGGCCCGGTGCTGCGCTCCGCGGGCCTTGCCTGGGACCTGCGCAAGACGATGCCGTACTGCGGCTACGAGACGTACGAGTTCGACGTGCCGACCACGCCGACCGGTGACGTGTGGGGCCGCTACCTGGTCCGCATGGCCGAGATGCGCGAGTCGCTGAAGATCGTCGAGCAGGCGCTCGACCGGCTCAAGCCGGGCCCGATCATGGTGGCCGATAAGAAGATCGCCTGGCCGGCGCAGCTCGCCATCGGCGTCGACGGCATGGGCAACTCGCTGGAGCACGTCGCCAAGATCATGGGTCAGTCGATGGAGTCGCTGATCCACCACTTCAAGCTGGTGACCGAGGGCTTCCGGGTGCCACCCGGCCAGGTGTACGTGGGCATCGAGTCGCCGCGCGGCGAGCTCGGCGTGCACGCGGTCTCCGACGGGGGCACCCGCCCGTACCGGGTGCACTACCGCGAGCCCAGCTTCATCAACCTCCAGTCGATCCCGGCCATGGCCGAGGGCGGCATGATCGCCGACGTGATCGCTGGAGGCGCTTCTCTCGACCCCGTGATGGGTGGGTGTGACCGCTAGTGGGATTCAGTGACGCCACGCGCGACAAGGCGCTGGAGATCATCGCGCGCTACCCGGCCGACCGGTCCCGGTCCGCGCTGCTGCCGCTGCTGCACCTCGTGCAGTCCGAGGAGGGCAACGTGTCCCCGGCCGGCGTGGAGTTCTGCGCCGAGCTGCTGGGCATCACCAAGGCCCAGGTCGGCGCGGTGGCCACGTTCTACACGATGTACAAGCGCCGGCCCTCCGGCGACTGGCTGGTCAGCGTCTGCACGAACACGATGTGCAACGTGCTCGGCGGCCAGGAGGTCTACGACCGGCTGAGCGAGTACCTCGGCGTCGGGCACGACGAGACCACCGCCGACGGCAAGATCACCTTCGAGCACGCCGAGTGCCTGGCCGCGTGTGACTACGGCCCGGTGATGACGGTCAACTACGAGTTCTTCGACCAGGTCGACCCGGAAACGGCTGTGCACGTGGTCGACCAGCTCCGCGCCGGCGAGCGGCCGCTGCCGACGCGGGGCGCCCGCCTCTGCACGCTCAAGGAGATGGCGCTCCAGCTCGCCGGCTTCGCCGAGCCGCGCGAGGAGGCGATGGCCGACGGGCCCGCCGGCGCGCCCACGCTGCGCGGGGTGCGGCTCGCGCAGGACCACGGGATCAGCGTCTCCGGCTTCGACCCGGACACGCCGATCAAGTCTTCGCGCGGTGACGCGGCGCCTGCCCAGGCGGCCGGCGTGGCGGCCAACCAGCCGGCCCGCGACCGCTCGCCCGCCGGGCAGCCGTCGAAGGCGCAGGAGCAGTCGCTCAAGGAGGCGAAATGACCAGCCCCCGGCGGGAGACGCTGGAGAAGCTGACTCCGGTCCTGACCAAGCGCTGGCTGTCGCCGGAGGCGTGGCGGATCGACGTGTACGAGCAGCTCGACGGGTACGCCGCGCTGCGCAAGGCGCTCGCCGCCCACCCCGACGACCTGATCCAGCTCATCAAGGACTCCGGCCTGCGCGGTCGGGGCGGCGCAGGCTTCCCGACGGGGCTGAAGTGGGGCTTCATCCCGCAGAACGACGGCAAGCCGCACTACCTCGTGGTCAACGCCGACGAGGGCGAGCCGGGCACCTGCAAGGACCTGCCGCTGATGACGCACGACCCGCACTCGCTGCTCGAGGGCGTGATCATCGCGTCGTACGCGATCCGGGCCAACCGCGCGTTCATCTACATCCGCGGTGAGGCGGTGCACGCGGCCCGCCGGCTGCGCAACGCGGTGCAGGAGGCGTACGCCAAGGGCTACCTCGGCACCAACATCCTCGGCTCCGGCCTCGACCTCGACGTGGTCGTCCACAGTGGAGCGGGCGCGTACATCTGCGGCGAGGAGACGGCGCTGCTGGACTCGCTGGAGGGCTTCCGCGGCCAGCCGCGGCTGCGCCCGCCGTTTCCGGCGACGCACGGCCTCTACGCCAGCCCCACGGTCGTCAACAACGTGGGCACCATCGCGAGCGTGCCGTACATCGTGCTCGGCGGCTCCGACTGGTGGAAGACGATGGGCACGGAAAAGTCGTCCGGCCCGATGATCTACTCGCTGTCCGGCCGGATCGCCAACCCGGGCCAGTACGAGTGCTCGCTCGGCATCACGCTGCGCGAGCTGATCGAGCTGGCCGGCGGCATGCTGCCCGGGCACAACCTGCGGTTCTGGACGCCGGGCGGCTCGTCGACCCCGCTGCTGACCGCCGAGCACCTCGACGTGCCGCTCGACTTCGAAGGCGTGGCGGCGGCCGGCTCGATCCTCGGCACCACCGCGACGCAGATCTTCTCCGACCAGGACTGCCCGGTGTACGCGACGTACAAGTGGCTGGAGTTCTACCACCACGAGTCGTGCGGCAAGTGCACCCCGTGCCGCGAGGGCAACTACTGGATGGTGGGCATCTACCGGCGGATCCTCTCCGGCGGCGGCACCCACCAGGACCTGGACACCCTGCTGGACACCTGCGACAACATCCTCGGCCGGTCGTTCTGCGGCCTCGGTGACGGCGCGACCAGCCCGGTGACCTCCTCGGTGAAGTACTTCAAGCAGGACTACCTGGACTACATCGAGGGCCGGAAGGCACCGCGCCTCTCGGGCAAGCAGTTGGTAGGGGCGCACTGATGACCGACGTGGCCAAGAAGGCGGACACGGTAACGCTCACCATCGACGGGGTCGAAGTGACCGCGCCGAAGGGTGCGCTGCTCATCCGGGTCGCCGAGCAGATGGGTATCGAGATCCCGCGGTTCTGCGACCACCCGCTGCTGGCGCCCGCGGGCGCCTGCCGGCAGTGCCTGGTCGAGGTCGAGGGGCAGCGCAAGCCGGTCGCCTCGTGCACGCAGACCGTCGCCGACGGCATGGTGGTCAAGACGCAGCTCAGCTCACCGGTCGCCAAGAAGGCGCAGGCCGGGATCATGGAGCTGCTCCTGATCAACCACCCGCTCGACTGCCCGATGTGCGACAAGGGCGGCGAGTGTCCACTGCAAAACCAGGCGATGTCGACCGGCCGCGCGGAGTCCCGGTTTCACGAGCACAAGCGCGAGTACCAGAAGCCGATCAACATCTCCAGCCAGGTGCTCCTGGACCGCGAGCGGTGCGTGCTGTGCCAGCGCTGCACCCGCTTCTCGGAGGAGATCGCCGGTGACAAGTTCATCGACCTGATGGACCGCTCGTCCGGCGAGCAGATCAACGTGTACCGCGACGACTTCTTCGGCGGCGAGGGCACGGGCGACGGCGCGGTCGGCGACGGCGAGGGTGACACCCCGTTCAACTCGTACTTCTCCGGCAACACCGTTCAGATCTGCCCGGTGGGCGCGCTGACCGGCGCGCAGTACCGGTTCCGCGCCCGCCCGTTCGACCTCGTCTCCTCGCCCAGCGTCTGCGAGCACTGCTCGGCCGGCTGCGCGCAGCGCACCGACCACCGGCGCGGCAAGGTCATGCGCCGGCTGGCCGGCGACGACCCGCAGGTGAACGAGGAGTGGAACTGCGACAAGGGACGCTGGGGCTTCCAGTACAGCACCGCGTTCGACCGCATCACGACCCCGATGGTCCGCGACGCCAAGACCGGCGAGCTGCGTGAGGCGCCGTGGTCCGAGGCGCTCGCGGTCGCGGCGGAAGGGCTGCGCAAGGCCCGCGACGGCGCGCACGGCATCGGGGTACTGACCGGTGGCCGGCTGACCGTCGAGGACGCGTACGCGTACGCGAAGTTCGCCCGGGTGGCCCTGCGCACCAACGACATCGACTTCCGGGCCCGCCCGCTGAGCGCCGAGGAGGCCGACTTCCTCGCGTCCACAGTGGTCGGCAGCACCGAGGTGACGTACGCGGACGTCGAAAAGGCGCCGGTCGTCGTCATCGCCGGGCTGGAGCCGGAGGAGGAGTGCCCGATCCTCTTCCTGCGGCTGCGCAAGGCGTACCAGAAGAACCGCCTCCGCGTGCTGGCGCTCGCGCCGTTCGCGACCCGCGGCTTCGAAAAGATCGGCGCCTCGGTCGCGCTCGTCGCCCCTGGTGAGGAGGCCCAGGCGCTGGCCGACGACGAGTCGATCGCCAACGCGCTGCGTGCCGAGGGCGCGATCCTGATCGTCGGCGAGCGGCTCGCGACCGTCCCTGGTGGACTGTCCGCCGCCGCCGGGCTCGCCGACCGTACCGGTGCCAAGCTGGCCTGGGTCCCGCGGCGCGCGGGCGACCGGGGTGCGGTCGACGCGGGCTGCCTGCCCAACCTGCTGCCCGGCGGTCGGCTGGTGACCGACGCGGCGGCCCGCGCGGAGCTGGCCGGCGCCTGGGACCTGGAGGCCGGGGTCATCCCCAGCCACGTCGGCAAGGACACCAACGCGATCCTGGCCGCCGCGGCCGGCAGCCGGATGGGCGCGCTTGTTGTGGCCGGCGTCGACCCGGCCGACCTGGCCGACCCGCGGCTGGCCGAGCAGGCGCTCGACACGGTGCCGTTCCTGATCAGCCTCGAGGTGCGGCGCAGCGCGGTCAGCCGCCGGGCCGACGTGGTCTTCCCGGTCGCGCCGGTGGTGGAAAAGGCCGGCAGCTTCATCGACTGGGAGGGGCGGCTGCGCACGTTCGAGGCGGTGCTCTCCACCCCGGCGATGAACGACGCGCGCGTGCTCGACGCGCTCGCCGTCCAGCTCGGCGTGACGCTCGGCACCGGCCAGGTCAACCTGGTCCGCCGCGAGCTCGGCTCGCTGCCGGCGACCCGCGCGGACCGGCCCGACGCCCCGGTGACGGCGGCGGCGCCGCAGCCGAAGCTCGGCCCGGGCGAGGCGGTGCTGGCGACCTGGCACCACCTTCTCGACCTGGGCAGCCTGACCGACGGCGACGAGTACCTGGGCGGCACGGCCCGCCTGCCGGTGGTGCGGATCGCCAAGGGCCCCGCGGAGGCGCTCGGCGTCGCCGACGGTGACCCGGTCACGGTGGGCACCGACCGCGGCGCGATCACGCTGCCGGCGGCGATCACCGACATGCCGGACGGCGTCGTCTGGCTCCCGACGAACTCACCCGGTTCGACCGTCCGGCGGGCGCTCGGCGTCACGTCCGGCGCGGTGGTACGGCTTTCGAAGGGGTTTCCCCCGGTGAGTGAGCGTAGCGCGCGGCGCTTGCCCGCGACGACGGTGAGCGAGCGAGTGAAAGGTAGGCACTGATGTTCCTCGCCCAGGACCCGACGCTCCAGGACTTCGGCCACGACACCTGGTGGCTGGTCATCATCAAGGTCGTCGCCGTCTTCGCGTTCGGCATGCTGTGCACGCTGCTCGGCGTGTGGTTCGAGCGGCGTGTGGTGGCGCGGATGGCCGTGCGGCCGGGCCTCAACCAGGCCGGCCCGTTCGGCCTGCTGCAGACGCTCGCCGACGGCCTCAAGGGCGCGTTCAAGGAAGACATCATGCCGCGCACCGCGGACAAGGTGGTCTTCTTCTTCGCGCCCACGGTCGCGGTGATCTGCGCGATGACCTCGCTGTCGGTCATCCCGTTCGGGCCGATGGTGAGCATCTTCGGCCACCGGACGCCGCTGCAGGTGGCCGACGTGCCGGTCGCGGTGCTGCTGATCCTCGCCTGCTCCGGCATGGCGGTGTACGGCATCGTGCTCGGCGGCTGGGCTTCCGGCTCGACGTACCCGCTCCTCGGCGGCCTGCGGTCGAGCGCTCAGATGATCTCGTACGAGGTCTCGATGGGCCTCTCGGTCGTCGCGGTCTTCATGCTCTCCGGCACGATGTCGACCAGCCAGATCGTGGCCGCGCAGGCGAGCGGCAAGGACTACGAGCTGTTCGGCACGACGATCAGCGCGCCGGGCTGGTACGCGATCCTGCTCGCGCCGAGCTTCATCATCTTCTTCATCGCGATCGTCGGCGAGACCAACCGGGCGCCGTTCGACCTTCCCGAGGCCGAGTCGGAGCTCGTCGCCGGCTACATGACCGAGTACTCGTCGCTGAAGTTCCTGCTCTTCATGCTCTCCGAGTACGTCGCGATGGTGTCGATGTCGGCCGCCACGGCGACGCTCTTCCTCGGCGGCTGGCGGGCGCCGGCGCCGGTCACCACGATCTGGGCGGGCGCCAACTCCGGCTGGTGGCCGCTGCTGTGGTTCTTCATCAAGGTCGTGCTGCTGGTCTTCGTCTTCGTGTGGCTGCGGGCGACGCTACCCCGGCTCCGGTACGACCAGTTCATGCGGCTCGGCTGGCGGGTGCTGCTGCCGATCAACCTGGTCTGGATCTTGTCGCTGGCCGCCCTCCAGGTCTACCGCGACCCGGAGACCGGCGACGGCAAGTACGTGATCCTGGGCGGCTTCCTGGTCGGTATCGTCCTGCTCGCGCTGCTCTGGCCGAGCGGGAAGAAGGGTCCCGACAAGCCGCTCGAAGAGCAGATCAAGTCCCGTCCACCGGGGAGCTTCCCGATCCCGCCGATGGACCTCCAGGTGCCGCCGAGCCCCCGCGCCCGCCGCGCGGTGGCCGAGCGCGAGCCGGCGAACGTCGGCGCGAGCTCCGGCGGAGACCTCGCGGATAAGGAGAGTTAGATGAGCGCCATCGGAGCGTTCAAGGGGTTCGGGGTCACCTTCGCGCACATGTTCCGCAAGACGGTGACCACGGCGTACCCGTTCGAGACGCCGGTCTCCGCCCCGCGCTACCACGGGCGGCACATCCTCAACCGCCACCCGGACGGCCTGGAGAAGTGCATCGGCTGCGAGCTGTGCGCCTGGGCGTGTCCCGCCGACGCGATCTACGTCGAAGGCGGCGACAACACCGAGGACCAGCGCTACTCGCCGGGTGAGCGGTACGCCAGCGTGTACCAGATCAACTACGCCCGCTGCATCTTCTGCGGGCTGTGCATCGAGGCCTGCCCGACCCGCTCGCTGACCATGAGCAACGAGTACGAGCTGGCCCGGGACAGCCGCAAGGACCTGATCTTCACGAAGGAGCAGCTGCTCGCGCCGCTGCTGCCGGGCATGGACCAGCCGCCGCACCCGATGTACCTCGGCGACACCGAGAAGGACTACTACCTCGGTGCGCTGACCAACCCGGGCACTTCCGCGGGAGCCGAGCGGGCGCCGTGGTCGGAGCAGCACACCACGGACGGCTCGGGCACCGCCGGAGGTGGCGCATGAGCAGCATCGCGGCGGCCGGCGGCATGTCCACCGGCGAGGCGGTCACCTTCTGGATCCTGGTGTGGCCGGCCCTGATCGGCGCGATCGGCATGGTCTTCGCGCGCAACGCGATCCACTCGGCACTGTGGCTGGTGCTGACCATGCTCTGCCTCGGCGTGTTCTACGTGCTGCAGTCGGCACCGTTCATCGGGCTGGCGCAGATCATCGTGTACACCGGCGCGATCATGATGCTCTTCCTCTTCGTGCTGATGCTGGTCGGCCGGGACGCGTCCGACTCGCTGATAGAGACGCTGCGCGGCCAGCGGCTCGCCGCGGTCGTGCTCGGCATCGGCTTCGCCGGGCTGGTCGGCACCGGCGTGTACCGGGCGCTCGCGGACACCACGGCGGTCGGCCTCGAGCAGGCCAACGCCAGCGGCAACGTCCAGGGCATCGCGGCGCTGCTGTTCACCAAGTACGTGTTCGCGTTCGAGGTCACCTCCGCGCTGCTGATCACGGCGGCGTTGGGCGCGATGGTGCTGGCGCACATCGAGCGCCGGCGCGGCGAAAAGCGCACCCAGCCGGAGATGATGCGGGCGCGCTTCGCGCCGGGCAACTACCCCGGCCCGATGCCCGGCCCCGGCGTGTACGCCACGTCCGACTCGGTCGCCACCCCCGGCCGCCTGCCGGACGGCACGCTGACCGACCGGAGCATCTCCCAGATCCTGCCCGCCCGAGAGCTCACATCTGCTGAGACGGCACTGAAGGGCACCGAAAAGTGAGTGCTACCAATCCCGAGTGGTACCTGGTACTCGCGGCCGTGCTGTTCACCATCGGCGCGGTCGGGGTGCTGATCCGGCGCAACGCGATCGTGCTGTTCATGTGCATCGAGCTGATGCTGAACGCGGCCAACCTCGCGCTGGTGACCTTCAGCCGGATCAACGGCAACCTCGACGGCCAGATCATGGCGTTCTTTGTCATGGTGGTGGCCGCCGCCGAGGTCGTGGTCGGGCTTGCGATCATCATGTCGATCTTCCGGACGCGGCGGTCGGCCAGCGTCGACGACGCCAACCTGTTGAAGTACTGAGGCGGATATGCACGAGACCGTGGAATACGCGGCCGCGGATGGTTTCCTGTCCACCGTCTGGCTGCTGGTGGCCATCCCGCTCGCCAGCGCGGCGATCCTCCTGCTGCTCGGCAAGCGCGCCGACAAGTGGGGGCACCTGCTGGGCGTCGGCAGCATCGCCGTCTCCTTCGTGCTGGGCCTGATCTACTTCCTCCAGCTGCGCGGCCTGGACAACAAGAGCGTCGAGCTGAAGCTTTTCGACTTCATCTCGGTCGGCTCGTTCCACGTGGACTTCGGGCTGCTCTTCGACCCGCTGTCCGCCGTCTTCGTGCTGCTCATCACCGGCGTCGGCTCGCTGATCCACCTCTACGCGGTGGGCTACATGGAGCACGACCCGGGGCGGCGCAAGTTCTTCGGGTACTTCAACCTCTTCGCCGCCGCGATGTTGCTGCTGGTGCTCGGCAACAACTTCGTGATGCTCTACTTCGGCTGGGAGGGCGTGGGTCTCGCGTCGTACCTGCTGATCGCGTTCTGGTACGACCGGCCGTCGGCGGCCACCGCGGGCAAGAAGGCGTTCCTGATGAACCGGGTCGGCGACGCCGGCTTCGCGATCGCCATCTTCCTGATGTTCCAGCAGCTCGGCTCCACCAACTACGCGGACGTCTTCAACGGCGTCGGTGAGCTTTCCGCCGGCGTGGTGCTGATGTTGGGCCTGCTGCTCCTGCTCGGCGCGACCGGCAAGTCCGGCCAGTTTCCGCTGCAGGCGTGGTTGCCGGACGCGATGGAAGGCCCGACCCCGGTCTCCGCGCTCATCCACGCCGCCACGATGGTCACCGCCGGCGTCTACCTGATCGCCCGGTCCAACCCGGTCTTCTCGGCGAACGAGACACTGCAGATGGTCGTGGTCAGCGTCGGCGCGCTCACGCTGCTGATCGGCTGCATCATCGGCTGCGCCAAGGACGACATCAAGCGGGTGCTGGCCTGGTCGACGGTCTCCCAGATCGGGTACATGTTCCTCGGCGTCGGCCTGGGCGGCGGCGCGTACGCACTGGCGATCATCCACCTGCTCGCCCACGGCTTCTTCAAGGCCGGCCTCTTCCTCGGCGCCGGCTCGGTCATGCACGGCATGCACGACCAGACCGACATCCGCCGCTTCGGCGGGCTGTGGCGGTACATGAAGATCACCTGGGCCACCTTCGGCCTCGCCTGGCTCGCGATCATCGGCATCCCGCCGCTGTCCGGGTACTTCACGAAGGAGCCGATCATCGTGGCGGCCTTCGAGCGGGAGGGCTGGACCGCCTGGCTCTTCGGCATGGCCGCGCTGCTGGGTGCCGCGCTCACCGCGTTCTACATGACCCGGCTCTTCGTGCTGACGTTCCACGGCCCGAAGCGGTGGACCGAGGACATCGACCACCCGCACGAGTCGCCGCCGGTGATGACGATCCCGCTGATCCTGCTGGCGGTCGGCTCGGTCGGCGCGGGCGCCCTGATGGCGAGCTCGGTGCCGGACTGGCTGAACCCGGTGCTCGGCGAGCACACGGAGCACGAGGCGGTCCTCTCCCACGGCCTGATCACGGCGCTGTCCATTGTGGTCACCGTGCTCGGCGCCGGTTTGGCGTACGCGCTGTTCCGCAACGGCACGGCCCTGCAGGAGCAGCCGGCCGGCCCGATCGTCACCGCGGCGCGGCGCAACCTCTACGCGGACGCGTTCAATGAGGCGGTCTTCGAAAAGCCCGGCATCTTCCTCACCCGGGCGCTCGTCTTCCTCGACAACCGTGGCATCGACGGGCTGGTCAACGGGCTCGCGGCGGCGGTCGGGGGCGGCTCGGGCCGGCTGCGCCGGCTGCAGACCGGCTTCGTGCGGTCGTATGCGATGTCCATGCTCACCGGTGCGCTGCTGGTCGTGGCCGCGTTCCTTGCTCTCCAGCTGGGATGGTTGGCGTGAGTGACTTTCCGTTCCTGTCCATCCTGACCGGAGCGCCGCTCGTCGGTGCGCTGGTGGTGGCGTTCCTGCCGCGCACCAAGCCGGAGCTCGCCAAGCGGGTCGCGCTGATCTGGTCGGTCGCGGTCGCGGTGCTCGCGGCCGTGATGTGGATCGCGTACGACGCGAAGGGCGACCGCTTCCAGTTCCGCGAGTCCTACACGTGGATCCCCGCGTGGGACGCGCGCTTCACGTTCGCGGTCGACGGCATCGCACTGGTGATGCTGCTGCTGATCGCGGTGCTGGTGCCGCTGGTGATCCTGGCGTCGTGGCACGACGCGGACAACTCCAAGCGGAGCGTGCCGGTCTACTTCGCCCTGCTGCTCGCGCTGGAGAGCACGATGCTCGGCGTCTTCTCGGCCGCCGACGTGTTCCTGTTCTACGTGTTCTTCGAGATCATGCTGGTCCCGATGTACTTCCTCATCGGCTCGTACGGCGGCCACCAGCGCCAGTACGCGGCGGTGAAGTTCTTCCTCTACTCGCTTGTCGGCGGCCTCTTCATGCTGGCCGCGGTGATCGGGCTGTGGGCGCTGGGCGGCAAGACCTTCGACTGGCAGCAGCTGCTGTCGGCCGACTTCTCGACCGGCACCGAGCGGTGGCTGTTCCTCGGCTTCTTCGTCGCGTTCGCGATCAAGGCACCGTTCTTCCCGTTCCACACCTGGCTGCCGGACGCCGGTGGTGCCGCGCCGGCCGGCTCGGCCGCGCTGCTCGTCGGCGTGCTCGACAAGGTCGGCACGTTCGGCATCCTGCGGTACTGCCTCCCGCTCTTCCCGGAGGCGTCCCGCTGGTTCGCGCCGTACGCGCTGGCGATCGCGCTGATCGGCATCATCTACGCGGCCCTGCTCGCGGTCGGGCAGAACGACCTCAAGCGGCTCGTCTCGTACACGTCGATCGCGCACTTCGGCTTCATCGGTATCGGCATTTTCGCGTTCACCACGCAGGCCGGCACCGGTGCGGTGCTCTACATGGTCAACCACGGCCTCGCCACCGGCCTGCTCTTCCTCGTGGTCGGCATGTTCGTGGCCCGCCGCGGCTCCGCGCTGGTGAGCGACTTCGGCGGCGCGGGCAAGCTTGTGCCGCTCCTGGCCGGCGTGCTCTTCTTCGCCGGTCTCGCGTCGCTCGCGCTGCCCGGCACGGCGCCGTTCGTATCCGAGTTCCTGGTGCTGCTGGGCACGTTCACGGTCAACAAGACGGTCGCGGTGATCGCCACCGCGGGCATCATCCTGGCCGCCGCGTACGTGCTGTGGATGGTGCAGCGCACCACACAGGGCACGCTCAACCCAGCACTCACCACAGTGGACGCGATGCGCCGTGACCTGACGATCCGCGAGAAGGTCGTGGTCGCCCCGCTGATCCTGCTCATCCTGCTGCTCGGCTTCTACCCGAAGCCGGTCACCGACGTCATCAACCCCGCCGTCCAGGCGACCATGCAGGACGTCGACAAGTCTGATCCCGCGCCCGCGGTCCAGGAGGCATCGCGCTGATGCAAGATCTCAAGCTTCCGGCGATCGACTACGGCGCCGTCGCGCCGATGCTGATCCTGTTCGGCGTCGCCTGCGTGGGCGTGTTCTTCGAGGCGGTGCTGCCGCGCTCGGCCCGGCGTACCACCCAGCTCGTGCTGGCGCTGCTCGGCCTCGTGGCCGCGTTCGTCGTCATCGTGATCGAGTCGGACACCCGCATCATCACCGCCGGCGGCGCGGTGGCCATCGACGGCCCGACGCTCTTCCTGCAGGGCGCGATCATCCTGCTCGGGCTGATGGCGCTGCTGCTGGTCGGCGACCGCTCGCTGGAGCAGGGTGGCG
Source organism: Phytohabitans houttuyneae (assembly GCF_011764425.1). Classification (NCBI taxonomy): domain Bacteria; kingdom Bacillati; phylum Actinomycetota; class Actinomycetes; order Micromonosporales; family Micromonosporaceae; genus Phytohabitans; species Phytohabitans houttuyneae. Next base: position 3,676,572 of record NZ_BLPF01000001.1, on the reverse strand, counting down.
CGTTCGTGGCCCAAGCCGCGATCACGGTCGGCTCCGACGCCGACCGCCGGCAGGCCACCCGCTCGCAGGGCGCCACGGAGATCTACCCGCTGGCCGTCTTCGCGATCGCCGGCATGCTGCTCTTCGTCGCGGCGAACGACCTGCTGACCATGTTCGTGGCGCTGGAGGTCTTCTCACTGCCGCTGTACCTGCTGTGCGCGCTCGCCCGCCGGCGGCGCCTGCTCAGCCAGGAGGCGGCGCTGAAGTACTTCCTGCTCGGTGCGTACGCCTCCGCGTTCTTCCTGTTCGGTGTCGCCCTGGTGTACGGATACGCGGGCAGTGTCCACTTCGGCGACATCCACGACGCCGTGCGCGAGTCCTCGCAGAGCACCGTGCTGCTCTACGGCGGCATCGCGCTGCTCTCGATCGGCCTGCTCTTCAAGGCGGCAGCGGCGCCCTTCCACGTCTGGACGCCGGACGTGTACCAGGGCGCCCCGACGCCGATCACCGGCCTGATGGCGGCCTGCACCAAGGTCGCCGCGTTCGGCGCGCTGCTCCGCGTGCTCTACGTCGCCCTCGACGGCGCGGCGTGGGACTACACGCCGATCCTCGGCGTGATCGCGGTGCTCACGATGCTGGTCGGCGCGGTCCTCGCGGTCACGCAGACGGACATCAAGCGGCTGCTCGCCTACTCCTCGATCGCGAACGCCGGCTACCTGCTTGTCGGCGTGCTCGCGCTCTCCAAGGACGGCCTGTCCAGCACGATGTTCTACCTCGTCGCGTACGGCTTCACCGTGATCGCCGCCTTCGCCGTGGTCACGCTGGTGCGCGACGCCGACGGGGAGGCCACCCACCTGTCCCGCTGGGCCGGGCTGGGCCGCCGCTCGCCGCTGTTTGCCGGCCTCTTCACGTTCATCCTGCTGGCGTTCGCCGGTATCCCGCTGACCAGCGGCTTCATCGCGAAGTTCGCGGTCTTCGGAGCGGCCCTGGACTCCGGCGAGGCGTGGCTGGTGATCTTCGGGGTGGTCACGAGCATGCTGCTCGCGTTCCCGTACCTGCGCGTCGTGGTGATGATGTGGCTTTCCGAGCCTGGTGAGACCACTCCAGCCGTGTCGATCCCGGTGGCCTCACCGCTGCCGCCCTGATGATCGGCGTCGTGGCGACCCTGGTGCTGGGCGTCGCGCCGGCGCCACTGCTCGACCTGACGAGCAACGCGGCGGAGTTCGTCCGCTAGTGCTCACCGGGCCTGGTGTGAGGTAGGTCCTGTAGCGCTCCCTGCCACACCGCCCGTCAGGGCGGTGTGGCATCGTTGGCTCGTGGGCGGGGCGCAGGGTACGGGCGGATTAACGTCGATCGGGCTCGATTTTGTCGATCCCGCTCTCGAAGCCGCCGTGCGGCAGACACTGGCCGTGGTCGAGGAAGAGCTGAGGGTCGGCGTCAAGAGCGCGGACCCGTTCGTCACAGAGGCGGCACGCCACCTCGTCGACGCCGGCGGCAAGCGTTTCCGGCCGCTCGTCGTGGCGCTGGGCGCCCACTTCGGCGATCCGGGCGCGCCGCTCGTGGTGCCGGCCGCGGTGGTGATGGAGCTGACCCACCTGGCCACCCTCTACCACGACGACGTGATGGACGAGGCGTCCGTGCGCCGGGGTGCCCAGAGCGCCAACTCGCGCTGGACCAACTCGGTCGCCATCCTGGTCGGCGACTACCTCTTCGCCCGCGCCGCGGACATCGCCGCCGAGCTGGGCCCCGAGGCGGTGCGGCTGCAGGCCCGCACGTTCGCCCGGCTGGTGCACGGCCAGATCGCCGAGACGGTCGGTCCCCGCGACGAGGACCCGGTGGCCCACTACCTGGAGGTCATCTCCGAAAAGACCGGGTCGCTGATCGCCACGTCCGCCCGCTTCGGCGGCATGTTCGGCGGGGCGGCGCCCGAGCACATCGAGGCGTTGGCGGGGTACGGCGAGACGATCGGCGTGGCCTTCCAGCTCTCCGACGACCTGCTCGACATCGCCTCCGACTCCGACCAGTCCGGCAAGACGCCCGGCACCGACCTGCGCGAGGGCGTGCCCACGCTCCCGGTGCTCTACGCACAGGCCTCCGACGACGCCGACGCCGCGTCGACCCGCCTGCGCGAGATCCTCGCGGCTGGCCCGGTCACCGACGACGCCCTGCACGCCGAGGCGCTGGGCCTGCTGCGCGAGTCGCCGGCTCTCAAGCGCGCCCGCGAGACCGTCCGCACGTACGCGGAGGACGCCCGCTACCGCCTCTCGCCGCTGCCGGACGGCGCGCCGAAGCGGGCGCTGGAGTCCCTCTGCGACTTCATCGCCGACCGCACCAACTGACCGCCGGCCGCGGCACGCGCAGCGCCGGCCGGGGCGCGGTGAGACCCGCGTGGCGATGATCAACAGGCCGGACGGGGCCAAGTTTCCGCAATTTCTTTGAAGCAATTTGCGTGGCGCAGATCACTCTCCGGCGGTCCCGTAACGACGCATGTGCCATCGCCGATGCGTCGTTTTGCGGGCACGGCCGGAGCGCCGCCCTGTCGAAACGGGAGTCGAAAGTCACCGCGCGGCGGACGGTGGCGGCTGCGGCCGGCTTGAGGTGATCATCCGCCTGCCGGCTCCGGGCTGGGCGATGACAGGCGACCGAACGGGCGGGTGTCGCATGTGCGCGCGAGAAAAATTCCATCTGCAAAACATGAAGATCGAATGTGGACATAAGCCCCGAAGAACGGGGTAAACCAACGCAACGTGGTGCTACGCCCACCGACGGTCGCCGTACATCCGATGCCTTCGATCCGAATGGGCATTTCGTTATCGGGCGGTTTTTCATATGGTGTAAGTCCCCGGCCGGCGGAGGTGGTTGTGCGCGACCCCTTGGCGGAACCTTCGGATCTGATCCGTAGCGTCTCGCGTGCGCTGCGTGTCTTGGAGGCAGTCGGCAGGGCGCCCCGGGGCCTGACGGTGAAGCAGATCGCCCGGCGGTGCGAGCTGACGGTTGCCACGACTTACCACCTCGTGCGCACGCTGGCCTACGAGGGCTATGTGATCCGACGCGAAGACGGGACGTACATCGTGGGCCTCGAGGTGGCCGACCGCTACCGCGAGCTCGTGGCGGCGTTCCGCGGGCCGTCGTCGGTGGGCGAGTCGCTGCGGCGCGCCGCGATGGAGACCGGCTACAGCCACTACGTCGGCCGGTTCGTGGGCGGCCGCGTGGCGATCACCGCTTCGGCGGAGGGCCCCCGCTCGCCGTACCTGGAGGATCTCGTCCCCGGCTTCGACGACGGCGCCCACGCCACCGCGCTCGGAAAGGCCCTGCTGTCCACGCTGACGCCCGATCAGCGCTTCCGGTACCTCAAGGAGTGGGGGATGCGGTCGTTCACCGTACAGACCCTCACCACGCCGGAGGCGTTCGAGGCCGACCTGGCCGCGGGCGACCGGCGGGGGATGCAGCTGGAGATGGGGCAGTACCGGCAGGGCGTCGGGTGCGCGGCCGTGCTCGTCAGCACCGACAAGGACATGGAGCGCCGGATCGTGCTGGCCTGCGCGATGCCGGCCGCCGAGCTGATGACCACCGCCCGCGTGGTGCGCAACCGCCTGGCCGCCGTCGCCAAGGAGCTCTCCGACGCGATCGCCGCCGACGCCTGACGATCTCCAGACCATTTCCCGGGTCCGCGTCAGCGGCGGTCCGTCGCTCCCGCCGGAGACCGCGCAGGTCGGCGGCTCGCCAGGGCTCGCCGAATTCCCCGACCTCCGCTGCCAGGCCCGCGCGACAAGCCCAACCGCGGCCGGGCGTCGCCCAACCGCGCGACAGATCTGCTCAAACCGGCGCCGCCGGTCGTCGTCTGGGAAACCCAACGCGAACGAGATGTGAGCTGCCCCGATGTGCGTCGTAGTCCGGACCGTCGCGCGGGCCCGGGGAAACGTGGATCGCGGCGAAGCGTTTTCTTGGGGTGCGTTCCCGCGGCCTCACCCTCCGCGGTCGCGAGGCTCAACCCCAAGGGCCTGCTCCTGAGCGACAGTCACGGACCGATGCGGCACGTCGGGGAGAGCTTTACTACCGTCAGCGACCATCCGTCGGATGCAGCGGCACGTCAGTCGGGATCGCTCCGGCAGATCTTGGCAAGTTAGCGTCGAAATAACGCGCTTACTCACCAAGATTTCGAAGCTCACACCGACCCACTTGATCGACAGTCACAGACTGCGACGACGGCGCCGAACTGCGGGGGGACTTGCTCACTCCCGCCTCGAAAGGTCCGCAGAAGCACGGGCAGGGAGAATCAGACAGGTGGAAGATCTGCGGGAGCGGGGTGAGCTGGGCTGCCGCGGAGGGTGAGGCCGCGGGAGCAACGGTCCGGACCACGACGGACGTCGCGGTAGCCCGGATCTGTATCGAATTGGATCTTCTGAAACGGCTCCTACGATCGCACCCCACCCTGGCGCCGAAAGGTCCCTAGATCGAGTGGGCCGCTCTGGTTGGGCATGCTCAGCCTCGGCGCGGGAGCGGGCCGGCCGCAGGCCCTGGGTGAAGCTCGCCCACACCCTCGGCCAGGCCCCCGGGCCAGCGTCATGTCGGTCGGGGCCGGACAGGCGGAGGGGCGCCTCCGCCGACACACGGAGACGCCCCTGAAACGAGCCTGTCAGCTGCCGACGGGCTTGCCGTCCAGCCGCCAGGTGACGACCACGCCCGGCTTGGCGTAGTCGCCGTCAGGCCACGTGGAGGCCGGGGCCTCGATCGAGGCCCCGGAGATCTCGCCGGGGTGCTGCACCGCGACGAAGACCGACTTGTTGTCGGTGGTGATGAACGGGCCGCAGGTCTCGGCGCCGAACGGCACCGTGAGGAACTGCTTGAGGTGGCCGCGCTCCGGGCCCTCGACCGGCGTCGCGAAGAGGCCGTCGTTGGTGCCCAGCGCGTTGCCATCCGTGGAGATCCACAGGTTGCCGGCGCCGTCGAAGGCCACGTTGTCCGGGCAGGAGATCGGCGAGACCTTGGTCTTGTCGTACCCGGCGAAGTAGGTGGCCGGGTCCGCCGGGTCGCCGCAGACGATCGGCACCGACCAGGTGAACGCCTCGCTGGTGTGGTCGCCCCGGTCCTCGGTCAGCTCGAGGATGTGCCCGTGGCGGTTGGCCGTACGCGGGTTGGCCTCGTCCGCCTTGGGGTTGGTGCCGGTGCCCCGGTTGGTGTTGTTGGTCAGGGCCACGTAGATCTTGCCGTTGACCGGGTTGGGCTCGACGTCCTCGGGACGGTCCATCTTGGTCGCGCCCACCGCGTCGCCGGCGAGGCGGGTGAACGTGAGCACCTCGGCGGCGGTCATGCCAGTCACGAACGACTTGTCGCCCCGCACCAGCGGGATCCACCGGCCGGTGCCGTTGAAGGCGCCGTCCGACGGGAGCTTGCCCGAGCCGTCGATCTCGCTGGCGCTGGTGTAGTCGAGCTTGGCGACGTACAGCGTGCCGGACTCCAGGAGCGTCAGGTTGTGCTCGCGGTCCTGCCACGAGCCGCCCTTCTTGAACTTCTTGTCCGTCACGAACTTGTACAGGTAGTCGAAGCGCTCGTCGTCACCCATGTACGCCGCGACGTGCCCGCTGCGGGCGACGATGACGTTGGCGCCCTCGTGCTTGAAGCGGCCCATGGCGGTGTGCTTGCGCGGCTTGGCGTCCGGGTCGAAGGGGTCGAGCTCGACGATCCAGCCGAAGCGGTTCGCCTCGTTGGGGTGCCGGGTGAGGTCGAACCGCTCGTCGGCACGGTCCCACTTGCGGCTGTCGGCCGGGTAGCGGGCGCTGGTGCTGATGCCGTAGCGGGCGAGCCTGGGCTTGTCGGCCTCCGGCACGCCGTCGCCGCCGACGAAGTACTGGTTGAAGTTTTCCTCGCCGCTCAGGATCGTGCCCCACGGCGTCACGCCGCCGGCGCAGTTGTTGAGCGTGCCGATCACCGTCTTGCCCCGCGGGTCCGCGGCGGTCTTCAGGAACGCCGAGCCGGCGGCCGGACCGGTGAGGTCGAACCGGGTGGCGAGCGCCGTGATCCGCCGGTTGTACCGGCGGGCGCCGCGGCTGACCGGCTTCCACTGGCCGGACTCGCCGACCCGCTCCAGCTCCACGACCGAGAGGCCGTGCGCCGCGATGGCCACCCGCAGCTGCTCGACCGACAGCGCGTCCAGGCTGGTGAAGCCCGGGAACATCAGGTTTTCGTTCGTGTACTCGTGGTTGACCACCAGGAGGGCGCGGTCACCCCGCTTGTCGAGCGGCAGCACTGCGACGAAGTCGTTGTTGTAGCCGAACTGCTTCGACTGTGCGTACGCCGACTGGCGGTCCAGCCGGAACTCCGGCGCGTCGGGCTCCACCGGGTCGCCCCAGCGCAGGACGACCGAGTGGTCGTACCCGTTCGGCACGACGAAGTTGTCGAGCCGGTTCGGCGGGATGGTGCTGAACGTGAGCGCCTTCGGGGCACCGCCGTGGCGGGCCGTGGCGGCGTCCAGGTCCGGCGCCGCACCGCTGCCACCCGGCGCGGCCAGCGCCGGGGTTGCCGCCGCCGCACCCGCGCCCGCGAAGCCGAGCACGAGGGCGCCGACGGCACCTGCCCGCACGACGCCGCGGCGGCTGACCTCGGCCTGGACGACGTCGCCGAAGTACGGGTTGTCCGACTCGTTCGGCACAGGGTGGTCACACGCGTTGCCACAGCGGTACATGCAGGTCATCGCGCTGCGTCCGGTGTGGTTCTGCCCAAGTATCGGAAGCAATCGCGGTCGCTCGCTCATGTAGAAGAGCCTCCTCGCTGGTTGATGCGTGCTCGGGAGGGCCGCGCCGACCTCTGGCCGCGGTCGAGAGCACGCGTGCCGGACGCTAGGAGCAGCCCATGAGCGCTGCTCAGACCCTGTGTGAACGGCAAATGAACACCGCGGCCGGCGGCAAAGAGTGAACCGTCCGGCCGATCCCTGCGTAAGACAGTTCGAGAGGAGGCCGGGGTGGCTTGACCGACCAGGATGCCCAGTTGCTGCGCGCGTTGCAGGACGAGCACGGCGACGCGCTTTTCGCTCACGCACTCCGGCTGGCCGGGGGCGACCGGCAACGAGCCGAGGACCTTGTGCAGGAGACGCTGCTGCGCGCGTGGCGTCATCCGGAGGCACTCGATCCGCAACGCGGCTCGGTGCGGGCATGGTTGTTCACCACCGCGCGCAACCTTGCAATCGACGCGTGGCGGCGGCGCGCCGCCCGGGTCGGGGAGATCGTCACGGACGAGCTTCCCGAGCCGCCGCCCGCGGTGGACGAGGCAGACCGGGCGGTAGAGGCGTGGACCGTTGCCGAGGCACTCGGGCGGCTCTCCGCGTCGCACCGTGAGGTGCTCGTGGAGTGCTTCTACGAAGGTCGTTCGGTCGCGGAAGCGTCCACCCGGCTCGGCGTTCCGCCGGGCACGGTCAAGTCCCGCACGCACTATGCGCTGCGTTCACTGCGCCTGGTTCTGGAGGAGATGGGGGTGACGAGATGAGGTGCGACTACGCGTACGACAGCGGTGCCTACGTCCTCGGCGCCCTGTCCCCGAGCGAGCGCGCGTCGTACGAGCGCCATCTCGCCGGCTGCCCCACCTGCCGCGAGGCGGTCGGTGACGTGGCCGTGCTGCCGGGTCTGCTGGGGAGGCTCGACCCGGCCGGGCTGGAGCAGATCGCGTCGGCGCCCTCCTCCGAGTCGCGCATGCCCGACCTGCTCTCGGCCGTCTCCCAGGCGCGCCGCAAGGAGCGGGCCACGCGCCGGTGGCGTACCGCCGGCTCGGTGCTCACCGCCGCCTGCCTCGCGCTCTTCGCCGGCTTCGGCGCGGGCATCCTCCGCGACGGCAGCTCGGCGGGCACGCAGCCGCCGCCGGTGGCGCAGGCCACCACGCCCGCACCGGTCAAGCCGCGCATGGTCGCGATGAAGTCGGTCGTCGGCGACATCCCGGTCACCGCGGAGGTGGGCCTCACGCCGACGAGGTTCGGCACCGAGATCACCATGCACTGCGCGTACCCGACGCACAGCGGTGGGAGCAAGTCCTACACGTATCGGCTGTACGCGTGGAACTCCGAGGGCGAGATGGAAGCGATCGGCTCGTGGGCGGTGTCTCCGGGTGCCGACGTCGCTTTCACCGCGATGACGAGCTTCGCGCCGGGCGAGCTGGCGCGGCTGGCGCTCACCAAGAAGGACGGCACGCCGCTGCTGGAGTACAAGGTCCCGTAGCGGCCCCTCAGGCGGCGAGCACCGGCTCCCGGTCGCGCTCCGCGGCGCGGCGGCGGCTCGTGCGCAGCCCGTCGACGGTGAACACGATGAGGGCGAGCCACACCAGCGCGAACCCCGCGAGCCGGGCCGGTGGCATCGGCTCGTGGAAGATCAGCACGCCGCAGCCGAGCTGCAGGATCGGCGCGATGTACTGCAGGATGCCGATACCGGTCATCGGGATGCGGTTGGCCGCGCCGGCGAAGAGCAGCAGCGGGGTGGCGGTGGCCGCACCCGCCAGCACCAGCAGCGCGGTGTGCCCGCCCCCGTGGCCGAACGTGGAGTCGCCGTGCACGGTCAGCCAGGCCAGGTACGCCAGCGCGGGCATGCCGAGCACCGCCGACTCGACGAACAGGCCCTCGGCCGCCGGGAGCGCGAGGCGCTTCTTGACGAGGCTGTACGCGCCGAAGCTGCCGGCCAGCGTGAGCGCGATGTAGGGCAGGCGGCCGTAGTCGATCGTCAGTACCGCCACCGCGGCCGTGCCGATGCCGACCGCCGTCCACTGGGCCGCGTTGAGCCGCTCGCGGAGCACGACGACGCCGAGCAGCACCATGACCAGTGGGCCGATGAAGTAGCCGAGGGCCGTCTCCACCACGCGCTCGGTGTTGACGCCGAAGATGTACATGCCCCAGTTGATCGCGATGAGCGCGGAGGCGAGGCTGATGCCGGCGAGCTTGCCGGGGCGGCGGGCCACCTCGCGTAGGAACGGCCACCGCCGCACCACGGTCAACACCAGCGCCACGAACGCCACCGACCACACCACCCGGTGGGCCAGGATCTCGACGGCGCCGGCGGGCCGCAACATCCGGATGTAGAGCGGGAAGAAACCCCACAGGCAGTACGCGACGATGCCGAACAGGTAGCCGCGCTTCAGCTCGCTCACTGCGAGACCTGTGGACGGCGGTACTCCATCCAGAGGGTCGGGTCGGCCAGCGGAGTGAAGCCGATCTTTGCGTACACCCCGTGCGCGTCGTTCGTGGCGAGCAGGATGCGGCGTACCCCGCGGTGAGCCAGCTCCTCGCGCACCTGCTCGACCATCCAGGTGCCCAGCCCGCGGCCGCGCGCTGCCGGCTCGACGTAGACGTCGCACAGCCACGCGAACGTGGCACCGTCGGTCACCGCGCGGGCGAAGGCCACCTGCTGCCCGCCGTCGTGCTCCGGCCGGTAGACGCCGAACAGCTGGGAGCCGGCGAACGACTTGTCGACCATGTCGCGCGGGCGGCCGATCGCCCAGTACGCATCGGTGGAGAGCCAGGTGTAGACGAGGTCGGCGTCGACCAGGGCCGGATCGGGCGAGAAGACGTACCCGTCGGGATGCATGATCGTCGGCACGCCTCCGACGCTATCGCGGTGATCCGTCCTGGTCGCCGGCCAATTCCCAGCCCGTGGTCAGTCCTTGTCACCGACCAGAGCGTTGAGTACCCAGCTCGCGATGCCGACCAGGAGCGCGCCCACGACGGCGCTGGGCCAGAAGTCGTCCACGTGGAAGGGCAGGTCCAGCTCGCCCGCGATCCAGCTGGTCAGGAGGAAGAGCGCGCCGTTGACGACGATCGCCACGAGGCCGAGCGTGAGTACGTAGAACGCGCAGCCGACGGTCTTGATGATCGGCCGGAGCACGGCGTTGACGACGCCGAAGATCACGGCGACGACCACCAGTGTGAGGACCGCCTCACCGATCGAGTCGGTGGAGAGCGTGATCCCGGGAACGATGACCGTAGTGATCCACAGCGCGATGGCGCTGATCGCAAGCCGGATGAGGATGCCCATGGCCGGCGATATTAAGGGACAGCGATCAACATATGGGGGCGCTAGCGTGTGGTGAGCACGTGGTCTCCGGGGGTGCGCATTGACGTCCCGTCAGGATCAGCTCCATTCGCACCAGTTCCTCCTCCAGCGCGTCGTGGCCGCCCTGGTGCTGCGCGACCCCGATCCGGGCCGCTCACCCTTTCCCCGCGCGGCCGGCGCCACGGTGGCGAGCGTGCTCGTCGCGGCCATCGCGATCGGCGCTGTCGCGCTGTACGGGATGGTGGTCGAGACCGCCGCGCCGCGCTGGGGTGACGGCCCGGCCGTGCTGGTGGAGAAGGAGAGCGGCGCCCGCCTCGTCTACCGCGACGGCACGCTGCACCCGGTGCCCAACCACGTGTCGGCACTGCTCGTGCTCGGGCCGGGCCCGCAGACGGTGCTGGTGTCGCAGCGGTCGATCGAGGAGCTGCCCAGGGGCGCGCCGCTGGGCATCGAAGGCGCCCCCGATTCGGTGCCCGACCCGCGGCGGTTGAGCACCGCGGCGTGGACCGTCTGTTCCACGTCGGACGGGCCCGCGGTCCTGGTCGGCGCCGCCGCGGAGGGTGGCGCGTCGCTGGCCGAGCAGGGGCTGCTGGTCCGCGCGGGCGGCGAGCTGCACCTGGTGCTGCACCAGCGCCGTCACCTGCTCCGCGACCGCGACCTGGTGCTGTCCGCCCTCGGCTGGACCGCGGAGCGCCCGACCGAGGTGGCGCCGGCCCTGCTCGCCGCGCTGCCGCGCGGCCCCGCGCTCGCCCGCGTCCCGATCGAGGGGGTGGGCGGCGCGACGGCGGTGCCGGACGCGGTGGTGGGCGATGTGTTCGTCACCGAGTCGCAGGGCGGCGGCCGGCAGTACGCGGTGGCGCTGCCCCGCGGCCTGGCCCCGGTCACCCAGCTCCAGGCCGACCTGCTGCTGACCGACCTCGACCAGCGCGAGCCGGTGCGGCTGGGGCAGGGTGAATACGCCGATCTGGTGCACCTGGCCGCGATCGACTCGGCCGGTCTGCCGCCGACCACGCCTCCGCTTGCCGCACCCGCCGCGACGGTGTGCGCCGCCGCGCCCGGCGAGATTGTGCGGGTCGGCGCGTCCGTGCCCCGCACTGGCGTGGTCGTGCCACCGGGTGGCGCGGCGCTCGTCGAGGCCGGCGGCACCGTCCACCTGATCTCCGACCGGGGCGGCGGCACGCAATGTCCGACCGGGAGGTGCCGGCCCTTCTGGGGTACGGCGAGGTCCGTCCCCTGCCCCTTCCCGCGTCCGTGGTCGAGCTGCTGCCCGAGGGGCGCGCCTGGATCCCGCGGTGGCGCGCGCTCCGCTCGCCGACTGACCCGGTTTATCCACAGGGTCTGTCGATCGAGTGGTCGGGCCGCTACGGTCGGTGGCGTCCTCGTCGAAGCGATAGGGGGTGGCCGATGGAGCGCACCGCTGCCGAGGCCGGGGTGCTGGAGGGCACCGCGGCAAAGTTCGACCAGGTCGGTCGCGACCTTGACGCGATGCTCAAGGCGCTGATGGGCCAGCTCGAGGTGCTGCGCGAGGCGTGGCAGGGCGCGGGCGGGCGCTCGTTCGAGCAGGTCAAGTCCCAGTGGGCCGACGACCAGGCGGCCATCCAGCGCACGCTGGCCGAGACCGCGTCGGCGCTGCGGGCGGCGGGCCGGGGCTACGGCGCGGCCGACGACCAGGCCGCCGGCCGGCTGGCGGCCACCCACCGCGGCATCGAGCTGCCGCTCTGACCGGAGGGAGTTGTCTGATGAGTGACATCCGGCTGGTGGTCAACTTCGCGGCCCTGCACCAGGCCAGCGCCGACATCCAGCGAGCGCTCGGCCATCTCGACGCACACCTGGGCCAGCTCGAGCGCGATGCGGCGCCGCTGGTCGCCTCGTGGGAGGGCGCGGCCCGCGAGGCGTATGACGCGCGGCAGGCCACTTGGCGGCGGGCTTCCGGCGACCTGCAGGCGATCCTGCGCGAGATCAAGGTCGCGGTCGACGAGAGCGCCGCCGACTACCACGACACCGAGCGCCGCGCCGCCGGCCGCTTCTAGAGAGCGAGTCTGCCTTTTGAGTCGGTTTGGCCGGCGCTGGGACCGGCCTGCCGGCCGGTCGCGCCACGTGCGGGGGAGAGACGTGGCCGCGCCGGTGTCCAGCAGGTGGGTCCGATACAAGCCGGCCATTGTGATCTTGCTCTTACCTTGTAGGTTGTACGCGATGCATGTGGCCTGTTCGGTGGAAAGGAGGTGGCCGTGACCGAATGGGAGCCGGCCACCGAGGCCGAGGCTGCCATGCGAGAGGCGCTGCGTGGCGGCGATCAGGAGGAGTACTTCCGGGTTCTCGCACGCACTGAGTTGCTCTTGCCGGTCTCCGCTGACTCGATCTCCGGCCAGGCGCCGGTTGGTTGGGGCACGTGGACCACGAGCGGGCGCACGCACGTGCTCGCATTCACGTCCGGCATTGCGCTCCAGGCGTGCTTGGCGGAAAACGCTGGCTCCGCGCGCCGCATGGCATATCAGGAGCTGGCCTCCGCCTGGCCCAACCTCGAGTGGTGGCTAGCCGTCAACCCGGGCCTGCCCATCGAGGGCTATCTGCCCGCGTGGTTCGTGACCCAGCTGGCCCGCGGTGACGTGCGGCTGCCCGGCCGTTCGATGGGCGCCCGCGCCCGCCTCGAAAAGGCCGACTCGGTCGCCCGTGCTCGCGCCACCGCCGTCGTGCCCGGCCGCATCGCGCCGCCCGGCGCCGAGCCCACCAGCCCCGCACCCGGTCCGGTGCCGACGAGCCCGGCCGGCAGCGGCGGCCTTTCCGCGCCCAGTCCCGCCGGCTTGTCCACGCCGGGCCCTGCCGGCCTGGCGACGCCCGCCCGAGGTGGCCTCGCGGCCGCCGGCCCGGGTGGTTTGGCGGCGCAGGCTCCTAGCGGCTCGCGAGAGCCGGAGCAGCAGGGCGGTCCTGGAGGAGAAGATCTTGCGGGCGCACGCCCGGGCCGGCTGGCCGAGGCAGGCGCTTCCACCGCGGGTGCGAGCGCCTTCGACGGCGGCAGCGGCCCAGGCTTCGCCCGCGCCGGCTCCGGCTCGGGCGCGCCGGGCCAGGGCGGTCCCGGTGGTTTTGGCGGTCCGGGCTCGGGTGCGCAGGGCCAAGGTGGTTTTGGCGGGCCAGGCTCAGGCGCGCCGGGGCACGGTGGTTTTGGCGGTCCGGATTCGGGTGCTGCGGGCCAGGGCGGTCCCGGTGGTTTTGGCGGCTCGGGTTCGGGTGCGGCGGGCCAGGGCGGTCCCGGCAGCTTCGGCGGGCCAGGCTCGGGCGCGCCGGGGCAAGGTGGTCCCGGCGGCTTTGGCGGGCTGGGCTCGGATGCGGCTGGCCAGGGTGACCCCGGTGCCGCGCGTCAGGGCGGCCTCGGCGGTCCGAGCCGTGGTGAGGACCAAAGCGCGCCCTTCGGCGGTCTGCGCCGTGGTGGTGGTGATGATCAGGGTGGCTTCGGTGGGTCCGGCGCTTCGGCGTTCGGCGGCTTCCGCCGTGGCGCGGAGCAGGGCGGCCCAGGCGCGGGCGATGCCGGGCAGCGTGGCTTCGGCCCGGCTGGCGAGAGCGGGCTGAGCGCCGCACGCCAGGGCGAGGCCGGCACCGCCGCGCATGCGGGCACGGGAGGCACACCCAGCAGCCCCGCCAGCTTCGTTGGCTACCGGTCGCCGGCCCAAGCAGACGGACATCCAGCAAGCCGCGGCCCGGCAGGTGGACCACCCGCCAGCGCGATCTCGCCGCTCGCGGCGGCCCCTCCGCCCCCGGTGCCCGTGCCGGACCAGCCCGCGGGCACGATTTCGCCGCTCGCGGCTGCCCCTCCGCCGCCGGTTCCTGTGCCGGACCAGCCGGCGGGCGGGATCTCGCCGTTCGCGGCGGCGCCTCCGCCGCCGGTGCCCGTGCCGGACCAGCCCGCGGGGCTGAGTGGCGGCGCGGCTGGCAGTGGTGGGCTTCCCAAGCGGGTGGCGGGCAGCGGCCCGGCCATTCCGCTCGGACCCATTGGGGCCAACCTCCCGCCAATCAGCCCCGGAGCACCGCAGGCAGCCAGCGCGGCGCCGCCCATCAGCGCGCCGCCAGTGAGCGCGCCTCCCAGCAACGGCACGGGCGCCGGCACCGGCCCGGCCGCACCCCGGCCGTGGGACACGCCGCCCGCGACCCAGGCTCCCGACCAGGCGGCCGCCGCGGGCGCACCGACCCAGGCGTGGGATCCGAGCACCACGGGCACGCCGACACAGCCGTGGGAGCCGAGCAGCACGGGCACGCCGACCGAGGCGTGGGATCCGGGCAGCGAGGGCACCGCGACCCAGCCGTGGGAGTCGGGCGGTGTCGAGGCACCCACGCGGCCGTGGGAGTCGGGTGGCGCCGAAGCACCCGCGCGACCGTGGGAAGCGAGCACGGCGAGCGCGCCGCCGCAGCGGGAGATGGCGCCGGCGGGACAGCAGCAGCCGCAGCCGCCGCCGGTCGACTTCAAGCCGGCCAACGACGTGGAAAAGAGCCTGCTGGCCGCCGCGGCCGAGGGGAGCACCGACACCTTCCTCTCCACGCTGCTGCTGGCCAAGGTGCTCCTCCCGGTGTCTCCGGTCTCGGCCGACGGCACGCGGCCGGGCGAGCCCGGGTTTGCCTGGCTGACCGAGACGATCGACGCCGAGCCGTACGTGGTGGTCTTCACCTCCATCGACCGGCTCCGCGACCACCTCGGCGAGACGATCGAGACGATCGACGTCAAGTTCATGCAGCTCATCAAGGCGTGGCCGGACGCGACCTGGTCGTTCGCGGTCAACCCCAGCACGCCGGTCGGCGCCAAGCTGCCGGGCGCGCAGATCCTCGCCCTGGCCAACTGGGCGACCGACGTCGGGCTGGGCGGCGACACCGAGGAGATCGAGCCGGCGTCCCGCCCGATCAAGAAGAGCGCGACGCCGGACCCCAGCCAGCCGACGCTCATGCAGAAGGCGGTGGCTCCCAGCCAGGTCGACTACTACCTGGAGCGGGGGTACGACCGCGTCTCCGGCCTGGTCCACCGGGCCAACGAGGTCGCTCACCTCGACACGCCCGCGAAGGTGTACGCGGCGCTGGGCCTCAGCTACATGGGTTCGGCGTTCAAGCGCGACGCCGACGAGATCTACGTGCTGCGGTGGCCGGCCTACCGGCCCAGCCTCTACCGCATTCCGTACGGCGGGCAGAACGAGCCGGCCATGCGCGCGATGGAGGGCTGGGTCATCGAGCGGGCGCCCTTCCGGGGCAACGGGTTCGCGCCGAGCGAGAGCGGCGACGTGATCGCTGAGTTCAAAGTGGACAGTGCTCGCCTGCCGCACGGCGCACAGCTGTGGCGGATCACCGCGGACGGCAGTGAAAAGCTTGTCGCGCTCCTCGACGCCGACGCACCCACCTGGCGGAAGGTGGGCGAAGAATGATGCGCGACGGCTACGTGGCCCGCTGGCGCGGCCGCGAGTACGAAGCAAGTCCCGACGGCGAAAACATGCGCCTCTACCAGCCGGGCCCGGGCGACGACTTCGAGCAGGTGCGCCCCGGCCGCTTCGTGCGCGTGCTCCCGGTCGCCGAGCTCGAAGACGTGGCGTACGTGCGCACCACCTGCTCGTGGAAGGGCGAGCCGTTCATCGTGCTGGCCGAGCACGACACGTGGCTGCGCGTGGAGTACACGGGCGGCCGCTGGCCGGTGGCGCAGGCGCTGGGGCTTGAGGAGTTCGACTTCGGCGTCTACCAGGGCTGGGCCCCGGCCAACGAGGTGACCGACCTGCGCGAGCACCGCGTCTAGGAGACCTCGGGGGCCGGCGTTACGACTTGGCCCAGCGGAGCACTTCGCCCAGCACCAGTTCCGGCGCCTCGACGTGCGGAAAGTGGCCGACGCCGTCGAGCAGGCGCCACTCGTACTGCGCGATCACGTAGCGACCCGAGCCCTGCGCCGTGCGCGGCAGGATCGCCTTGTCCTGCGCGCCGTGCAGCTGCAGCGTGGGCGTGACCAGCGGCTTCTGGAGGGCCTTCACGAAGCGGTAGCCGTGCAGGCGCAGCACCGACCGGAAGGCCCACCGGTACGCCTCCAGCGCGCAGAACGCCGCCTGAGGGATCTGCATCGCGTCACGGCAGCGCCGCTCGTAGTCCGGGTATTCGGCGCTGGCAACCCACGCCGGCCCGGCGCACCGGCGCAGGAACGTGCCGACGAGCGCGGCGTCGTCCTTGGTGAGCGCGTGCTCGTAGCGCGGGATCTGAAACTTGAGCGTCGTCGCCGACGCGGAGAACTGCCCCGCGGGTCGGCGAACAGCGCGGCCCGCAGCCGCAGCGGGTGGGGGGCGCCGAGGACGACGAGGCGCCGCACCATCCTGGGGTGGAAGGCAGCGGCGGTCCAGCCGAGCATGCCGCCGAAGCCGGTGCCCACGATCACCGCGGAACGCTCGCCGAGCGCCCGGATCAGGCCGGTGATGTCGGCGGCCATCGTGTAGCCGTCGTAGCCGCGCGGGGGCTTGTCGCTCGCCCCGTACCCCCGGATGTCGACCGCGACCGCGCGGAAGCCGGCGTCGGCGATGCCCGGCAGCAGGTCGTGCCAGGCCCACCAGAACTCCGGAAAGCCGTGCAGGAGGAGCACCAGCGGCCCGGTGCCCGCCTCGACGGCATGAAAACGGGTGCCGTTAGCTCCCACGAAACGGTGCGTCCAAGGCCCGTCCACCAGGACGCAAGAATCATCCATGCCGTCAGCGTACGGTCCGGCCGTGCCAGCGGCCTTGCGACGCCGTTACGGTCGAGTGGTGACCCTGCCGATTTCAGTGATCTCCGTGTCCGGCACGCCGGCTGAGTGTGGCGCCGCTTACGGTGCCGCGGCCGCCCCGCTCATCGCCGCAAACGTGCGTCTCTACCTGCAGCGCTTCCGCGACCAGGCGGGACTGGACACCACCGCCGTACGGGCCGCCGGGGCCACCTTCCGCCGCGCCTCCATCGAGGTGCTGCCGCGCGTGGCGGCGATGCTCGACGGGGTGGCCGAGGGGGCGGGGGCAAACGCGGAGGAGCTGTACGCGCTCAACGGCCGCACCGAGTTGATCTACGGCACGCCGCACGACAGCGACGGCGGCTGCACCTCGATCGGCGTGCTCGACACGCACACCACCAGCGGAAACACGTTGCTCGCGCAAAACTGGGACTGGCACCCGGCGCAGCGCGAGGCCATGATCGTGCTCCAGACGCGCGACGAGCACGGCTTCGAGGTCATCACGCTCGCCGAGGCGGGCATGCTGGCCAAGGCGGGGCTCAACTCGGCCGGCCTCGGCGTGTGCCTCAACATGCTCGGCTCGGACCGCGACGGGCCGCGTCCCGGCCTGGTGCCGTACCACGTGCTGCTCCGCGCGGTACTGGAGTCCGACCACCTCGGCGCCGCCCTCCGCGTCGCCGCGCGCACGCCCCGCGGCGCGTCGCTCAACCTGCTACTGGGGCAGGCCGGCAAGGCGGGCGAGTACGGCGGGGAGATCATCGACGTCGAGGTGGTGCCCGGCGACCTCGGCTGGCTGCACCCGCTCGACGGGTTCATCACGCACGCCAACCACATCGAGTCGGCGCTGCCGGTACGCGATCGGCAGCGGGACTTCGGCGGCGCCTCGCTCTTCCGCGGTGCCCGCGCCCGGCGGCTGCTCGGCGGGATCATGGACGGCCGCACGGGGCGCAAGGTGGACGAGGACGACCTCAAGGCGGTGCTCCGCGACCACGGCGGCTACCCGATGGCGATCTGCCGCCACGTGGACGAGCGGGACGAGCCGCTGGAGCAGTCCGAGACGGTCTACTCGGTGCTGCTCGACCTCGACGAGCGCCGGTTCGGGCTGGCTGAAGGGCCGCCGTGCGGCAACAAGTTCGGCTTTACCCGACTCGGCTGATCTTCAGGGCGCTGACGTGCTCGCCGGCGCCGCAGTTGATTTTCAGGCGTAGCGGCGCCCATTCGACCCGGATCGTCTGGCCGACCTCGAGCTGGAGCGTCTCGGTGCTGTAGAGCGCGTACTGCTTGCCCTCGTCGGTCTCCATGCCGAAGCAGGGGCCGCTGCCGCCCGGGTGACCCGCCCCACCAGCACGTCCTTCGGCGGCCGGGGGTCGCTCGGCGACTGCGGCAGCGCGGTGGGCGGCCCAGCCGTGGGGGGAGTGGGCGAGCTCAAGGGAGGCACGCCCTCGTCTCCGACCTGCTCACCAGCGCACCCGGCCAGTGCGACGATGGCCACTAGTGTCACAAGTTTCCGCAAAGCCACTCCATTCAGACGTCGGGCGTCGCGCGCGGGTTCCAACAATGCGACGGGGCCCGGCTCGATGAGCCGGGCCCCGTCGGGGAACCTAACTAGGAGATGCGGATCTTCATCGCGGTGCCGTCAACCGACACCACGCGGATCTTCACACCGACCGCCGGCAGCTTGACGCCGTGGTTCGGCAGCTCCTCGAACCAGTACTGCTTGGTGTCGTCGAACAGCGGCTGCGCGTCCTGACCGCGGATGTACGACGGCTTGTCGGCCACGTGGAGCGTGAACGAGTCAGCCTTGGTGAGGCTGAACGGCGCGTCGTACACCTGGACCCGGGCCCGCCACGGCAGGCCGTCGATCCGGTAGAACGGGCGCGGGTGCGCATCGATGATCATGTTGCGCCCCTCGCCGGGGTGCTCGAACGTGTCGTTGTCGTTGTAGAACGTGTCCCAGTAGGAGACGAGCAGGCCCTGCTGGTACGCGTAGTGGTCGACAAAGTCCGGCTTCGACGAGTACCCGAAGAAGTACGGACCGGTCTTGAGGTACTTGTCGTACTGGACGTACGACCGGTGACCGGCGATGTAGTAGTTGTCGAAGTAGCGGACCTCCGAGCCGGGCAGCGCGGTGAAGCCGTCGGCCACGAACGGGCCGTTGCCCTCCGCGCCGTCGCTCAGCACGGTGGCGCCGTCGGCGGTCACCGTGATCGCGTCACCGTAGAAGCCGCCCCACGCCGTGCCGCCGTCCGTCACGTACCGGAAGCGCAGCTGGATCGCCTTGCCCGCGTACGCGTTGAGCGGCACCGACAGGTCGACCCACTTCTGCTCGGCGAAGCCGGTGCTGCGGCCGTCGATCGCCGGCCGGCCCGCGCTGTCCTTGCTGAAGGCGTGCCCGTCGACCGTGCCGCCCAGCGGCGTCCAGGCCGTGCCGTTTTCCGACGCCTCGATGTAGAGATAGTCGTAGCCGGCCTCGATGCCGTACCGCACCTTCGCGGTCAGCGCCGCCGCCGACTTGCCGGTGAGGTTGACCGGCGCGGTGAGGGTGTTGCGCAGGTCGTCGTCATTGCCCGAGAACCATTGCTTCTGCCCCTCGGCCGGCGCGCCGTTGTTGATGGTCCGCGGCCGTTTGGGCAGCACCACCACCACGGCTTGCGCCTTGGCGCTGTTGTACTCCTGTGGACCCAGGTTGAGCGTCCGCTGCTGCCCGGCCACCACGGTCTCGTAGTCGAGCCAGCCGAGCTGGAGCTTGTTCCACGCACCCAGGTCGCCGGGGCGGGTGCCGATCGGCTCACCCTTGCCGCTCAGGCGGCTCTGCGCCATCAGGGTCCAGTGCTCGTTGTTGTTGTCGCCACCGTTGAGCACGTTGTAGTCGTCCGGCAGGCCGAGGTCGTGCCCGTACTCGTGCACGAAGACGCTCAGGCCGCCGTTTTCCGGCTGGACGGTGTAGTCACCGATCCAGATGCCGGTGTTGCCGATCTGGGCGCCGCCGAGCGGGTTCGTCGCGGGACCGGTGATGCCGGCCTGGTCGACGAAGGCGTACCAGCGGTGGCTCCAGACGGCGTCCTCGCCCTGCCACGGGTCGCCGTCCGCCTCGTCGCCGCCCGCGTGGACGATCTGGAAGTGGTCGATGTACCCGTCGGACTCGTTGAAGTTGCCGTCGCCGTCGTGGTCGTAGCGGTCCCACTGGTCGAACGCCTTCACGTCCGCCGCGATCTCGGCGTCGGTGCGGCCGGCGGCCTTCTGGTCGGCGACCCACTGGTTGGCGGCGTCCTGCACGAGGTTCCACGGGTTGCGGCCGTCGCAGGCGTCGCAGAGGTCGCGGCCGTACCGGGCCTCGTTGTAGCGGACCTTCACCCAGTCGGTGACCTCACCGTCGACGCTGTACCGGCCCGAGGACTGCGCCTCGTAGTAGGTCTTGACCGACTCCACACCCTTGCCGGTGCCGAAGTACAGCTGCTCGTAGTGCTCGCGGTTGTAGTCCGCCTGCCAGATCGTCGAGTTGTCGACCGCGCGGTCGGGCTCGGGGATCTCGTTGCGGAGCGGGCCGTCGAAGCGCTGCGGGCCGGGCACGTCCGGGTCACTGTCGACGTCCGGGTAGTCCGGGTGCCGCTCGTTGCCGAACTCAGCCAGGATCACGAAGATCCGGTCGGTCTTTTCGCGCGCCAGCTCGACGTACTGGTCCTTCTTGCCGTTCTTGCCGCTCTTCTTGGCCAGCGGCCCGGTGCCATCCGACTGGCCGACCTTGACCACGGTGCTGCCATTGCGCGCCTCGGGCTTCGCCTGTCCGTTGAGGACACTGGTCAGGCCCTGCTCGCGAAGCTCGCGCCGCTTGTCTTCAAGGGGGTTGGGGAGATCGTCACGTCGAGGCTGTTCAGCCTTCGACGGGGCCGCGGCGGGCGAATCTGCCGGCGGTGCCGCCAGCGCCGACGGGCCGAGCGAAATGCCCATGCCCGAGGCGAGCGACACGGTGAGCAGGCCCACCATGACTTTACGCACGAGTGGTACCTCCGGTTTGTAGGACGCGGCGAGGCCACGGGGTTTGTGGCGGGCGACGTCCGTATGGGGGTGGCCCAAACGTTTGGGGCCAGTGAGAAACCTAAACAGTTGAGTGCACGGTGGGAAGAGTTTTCGGGTCACCTGTTCAATGCCTGCGCCCGTTATGTCATAAAAAGATGGGCGGGCCCGCGTGGGGCCCGCCCATATTTCTTTGGTCCTATCGCGCCTTGAGCGGCGCGTCAGTCCTCGTCTTTTCCACTCTTCATGCCGGACGCGATCAGGTCCATGACCGTCGAGTCCTGCAGCGTGGTGACATCGCCGAGCGACCTGTTTTCGGCCACGTCGCGCAGCAGCCGCCGCATGATCTTCCCGGAGCGGGTCTTCGGCAGCTCCGGTACCAGCATGATCTGGCGCGGCTTCGCGATCGGGCCGAGCGTCTTCGCGACGTGGTTGCGCAGCTCCGCGATGAGCGCCTCGCCGGCCTCGCCCTCGCTGTCGACGTGGCCGCGCGGGATCGTGAACGCCACGATCGCCTGCCCGGTGGTCGGGTCGGTCGCACCCACGACGGCCGCCTCAGCCACGCTCGGGTGGCTGACCAGCGCGGACTCCACCTCGGTGGTCGAGATGTTGTGGCCGGAGACCAGCATCACGTCGTCGACCCGGCCGAGCAGCCACAGGTGGCCGTCGCTGTCGCGCTTGGCGCCGTCACCGGCGAAGTACATGCCGTCGAAGCGCGACCAGTACGTGTCGATGAAACGCTGGTCGTCGCCCCAGATCGTGCGCAGCATCGAGGGCCACGGCTCGCGCAGCACGAGGTACCCGCCGCCGCCGTTCGGCACCGACTGGCCCTGGTCGTCGACCACGTCCGCGCTGATGCCCGGCAACGGTGTCATCGCCGAGCCAGGCTTGGCGGCGGTCACGCCCGGCAGCGGCGAGATCATGATGCCGCCGGTCTCGGTCTGCCACCAGGTGTCGACCACCGGGCAGGCGTCGCGGCCGATGAACTTGCGGTACCACATCCAGGCCTCGGGTTGATCGGCTCACCCACGCTGCCCAGCAGCCGCAGCGACGAGAGGTCGAACTTGGCGGGGATGTCCTCGCCCCACTTCATCATCGTGCGGATGAGTGTGGGCGCGGTGTAGACGATCGTGGCGCGGTACTTCTCCACCAGCTCCCAGAAGCGGCCCTTGTGCGGCGTGTCCGGCGTGCCCTCGTACATGATCTGCGTGGCGCCGTTGGAGAGCGGCCCGTACACGATGTACGAGTGGCCGGTCACCCAGCCGACGTCCGCCGTGCACCAGAAGACGTCGGTGTACGGCTTGAGGTCGAAGACCGCCCAGTGGGTGTAGCTGACCTGGGTGAGGTAGCCGCCGGTGGTGTGCAGGATGCCCTTGGGCTTCGCCGTGGTGCCCGAGGTGTAGAGGATGAACAGCGGGTGCTCGGCGTCGAACGGCTGCGCCTCGTGCTCGGCGCTGGCCTGCTCCACGGTGTCGTGCCACCACAGGTCTTTTTCGCCCCACGCCACGTCCTGGCCGGTGCGGCGAACGACCAGCACGTGCTCGATCGTCGGGCACTGGGCGACCGCCTCGTCCACGATCGCCTTCAGCCCGGAGGGCTTGCCGCGCCGGTAGCCGCCGTCCGCCGTGATCACCAGCTTGGCGCTGGCATCCTGGATGCGGCCGGACAGGGCGTCGACCGAGAAGCCGCCGAACACCACACTGTGCGTGGCGCCGATCCGCGCGCAAGCGAGCATCGCGACGGCCGCCTCCGGGATCATCGGCATGTAGATCGCCACCCGGTCACCGGCCGTCACGCCGAGGTCGGTGAGGGCGTTGGCGGCCTGGCAGACCGCGCGGTGCAGGTCCGCGTACGTGATCGTGCGCGTGTCGCCCGGCTCGCCCTCCCAGTGGATCGCGACCTTGCTGCCCAGGCCCGCCTCGACGTGCCGGTCGACGCAGTTGTAGGCCACGTTGAGCTTGCCGCCCACGAACCACTTCGCGAACGGCGGGTTCGACCAGTCCAGCACGGTCTCCCACGGCGTCGCCCAGCTCAGCCGGCGCGCCTGCGCCTCCCAGAAGGCGAGCCGGTCGGCAGCCGCCTCGTCGTACGCGGCCGCGGTGACATTGGCGCTGGCGGCGAGCGCCTCGGGTGGCGGAAATTGGCGGTTCTCCTGCAGCAGGTTCTCCAAGGTCTCGCTCATGGGGTCGGCTCCTCCTGCGGGGTGTGATGTCAGTCTCGGTTTCCGTTGTGAGGTTAATCCGGGCACCGTCCAGCCACCGCCGCACGGGTTGGATCGATCGCCAAGCGTGGCGATCGTTGCGGCGGCCGGGAGCGCCTGCGCATATCTTGCCGTTTCGAGCCTGTTACGAACAGTCCTGCGCACGTTTCGCGCACTCCCGGTCACGCCGACTACCGTTGGCGACCATGGCTGACCCGCTCGCACCCCTTGCCGACCTCGCCGGCGTGCACGAGGCGGTGGCGTCCGCGCGCGACCGCGCCGACGCCGCCATGCGGCACCGCGCACTGCGCCGCCAGGGAGGGCAGGTGGCGGCCGAGGTCAGCCTCCGGTCCGCGGTGGCCAGCGCCGCCTTGGAGGGGTACCCGTATGAGCGCGAGTCCGTCCGCGCGGGCACGGTGACCGACCCGGTGGTGCAGGGAGCGCTGCGCGTCGCGGGGGCGCTGGGTGGCCTGGCGGAGCGGTGGTCGAACGCGCCACGGCAGGCGCTGGCCCGTTTGCACGTGCTCGCCGCGCGTGACGTGGTGGACGAGGCCGCGCTGGGCCGCCCGTCCGCGCCCGGCCCTCGCCTGGACGCGCTGATGGACCTGGTCACCCGCGGCAGCAGCGTGTCGCCGCTGGTGCTTGCCGCGGTCGTGCACGGTGAACTGCTCGCAATCCGCCCGTTCGCCGGCCCGTCCGGCGTGGTGGCGCGAGCGGCCGCACGGCTCACGCTGATCTCCAGCGGCTTCGACCCGCGCGGCCTGCTCGCCGTCGACGTGGGTCACCTGGCGCGCGAGCCCGAGTACGTGGGCGCGGCCAACGCCTTCGCCACCGGCACGCCCGACGGCCTGCGCGCCTGGCTGCGCCACTACACCCAGGCGGTCGAGGTGGCGGCCGAGGACCTCGAGGACGCCGCCTCCGCTACCGCCTCCTGAGCCGCCGCACCACCTCGGCCGCCGGCACGTCCCGCGGGGTGTCCTCCGGGTGGCCGGCGGCGAGGTCGGTGGCGGCGATCTCCGCGTACACCTCGGCGAACGCCTCGAAGAGCGCCGGGGTCAGCCCGGCCGCACCCTGCGCCGAGGAGATCTCCCGCATTTCAGCGACAAACCGGGCGGCCTTCGTCGCGGCCACCGCAATCGCGCCCGGATCGGCCGTCTCACCAAGATCCGCAAGGACCTCATCGAGTACACCGTGAAAGTCCGCCGCCCGCAGCGCCTGGGCGACGACCGCCGTCACTCCCTTGTAGACACTCGCGGTGGACATCTTGACCGCGCTCGCCCGCCCGTTCGGCCCCGCCAGCAGGATCGGCCGCACGTCGCGCCAGGGCAGGGCGGCGACCTCGCCCGCCCGCGCCCCGGACAGGTAGACGCGGGCACCGGGCCGTACACCCGGCGGAGGCCCCGAGATCGACCCGTCGACCAGGTCGAGACCCGCCTCGGCCAGCGTGGCCTCGATCGACGCGACGGTGGTGGGTGCGACAGCGTTGAGATCGGCGACCAGCGGCCGAGCTCCGGTGCGCCGAGCCGCGTCGGCAATGTCCCGCGCGGCGTCCCGGGCCGCGCCCGGTGGTGTGACGACGAGGACGACCCGCGCCGCGGCGACCACGTCATCGAGGCTGCCTAGCAGCTCCAGCCCGCGGCCGCGGCGAGCCGGCCGGACCGCTCCGAACGGCCGTCGAGCGTCGTCACCACCCGCGCGCCCCATGCCGCAGCGCACCACCAAGGCCGGCGCCCATCGCGCCCGGACTCACAATCCCGATCACCAAGAGGTCCCTGTCGTCGTCCGGACGTGCGCGCGGGTCTTCGCGCGGGTTGCGGCCGGTGTTGTGTGTGGCCTTGCGTCGGGCGCCGGTGGTTGTCTTCTGTGCTCGGCGTGGCCCGGCATGGGGACCCTGTCGCTGTTTGGCGTTCGCGCGGGGCGAGGCCCGCACTATCCCGATCACCACAAATCCCTGTCGTCGTCCGGACCAGCATGGCCCTACAGGGTCCGCTGGATAGGCCCTACCCTTGGCGGGTGAGCTTTCGATGGCTGCGACCCTATGCTCCCGGCCCAGGCCGTCGCCTGATCATGGTCTGGGAGCTCGCCGCACTCGCGATCTTTGGCTGGAGCACCGTCGAGCTCTTCGAGCTGGGCGGCCCGCGGGTCCTCGCACTCGGCCTCGGCCTCGCCGCGCTGTGGGCGCTGGGCTGCTGGCGGATCGCACGGATGGGTGTCTACGTCAGTGAGTACGGCGTGCGGGTGCGCGGCCTGTTCCGCTCCCGCACGGTCTCCTGGCGCAGCGTGGAGCGCATCCGCCTGCACGAGGCGGCGCACCGCATCGGGCGGCTGCAGATCCCCAGCGGCATGACAGTGCTGATCGAGCGGGCCGATGGCACCGAGGTGCCGACGTCGCTGTGGGCGCAGGGTGTCGACTTCCACAACCAGCCGGGCGCGTTTCGCGCGGTCTACCACGACCTGCGTGAGCGGCACGCCGCCGCGCTCCGCCTGGCCCCCGCTTAGCAACCGGCCCCCTGACACGTGGACGGCGCCTCAAGAAGAGGCGCCGTCACCACACGTCCAGCCGGGTTACCAAGCGTGCACCTCCAAAGTCGTTGTCAGCGGTCCTTGCGGTCCCGCCGCAACGCGCCTGCCGCGGCTGGTCGCGCGTGGGTGCCCGGTGGCCGTGCACGGAGCCCGCGTAGCGAGGTCCGCACCCCTTGTTCTACGCCGCTCCTGCCTTGATCGCTAGCCCTCTGCAAGATTGTGTGACGGTGGGTGACTACTGGGTCGTACCCCCGGCGTGCTTGGTGCGCGTCTTGCGATGCCGCCCGTACCAGGCGATGCCGATTGCGACGCCGACACCCACGCCGATCGCGGCCGCGGCCACCGGGACGGCCGGGCGCTCCCGCAGCCGCCGGCCCAGCGGGATCGGGTGCCGAAACTCCAGCACCGGCCAGGCGTTTTCGGTCGCGAGGCGGCGCAGCAGGCGGTCGGGGTTGACCACGGTGGGGTGGCCGACCACCTCCAGCAGTGGGGCGTCGCTGATCGAGTCGGAGTACGCGTACGACTCGTCCAGGTCGTAGCCCCGTTCCTTGGCCATCTCGGTCACCGCGGCCGCCTTGCTCGGCCCGGCCGCGTAGAACTCGACCTGCCCGTTGTACCGCCCGTCCTCGATCGTCATCCGCGTGGCGATCACGTCGGTGATGCCCAGCAGCTCGCCGATCGGCCGGACGATCTCCTCGCCCGAGGCCGAGACCAGCACGATGTCCCGCCCGGCCGCCTGGTGCTCCTCGATCAGCGCGGCCGCCTCCGCGTACACGTACGGGTTGATCAGCTCGTGCAGCGTCTCGGTGACGATCTGGCGGACCTGGTCGACCTGCCAGCCTTTGCACAGCTCGGCGAGGTAGTCCCGGGTGCGAGCCATGCTCTGCTCGTCGGTGCCGCCCAGCCGGAACATCAGCTGCGCATAGGCCGACTTGACGACGTCGCGCCGGGTGATCAGCCCGTCCCGGTAGAAGGGCCGGCCGAACGCCAACGCGCTCGACTTCGCGATCACCGTCTTGTCCAGGTCAAAAAAGGCGGCACTCCGGCCCACGACGCGCCAGTCTAGCCGGATGGCGTAAGGTCAGCGGGTGCCCGGGGTCACGGTCGTCGCGCCGCCCGACCTGCGGTTCTGAGCCGCTGATCAGCGACACGGCGACCCGGATCACCGTATTGAGTCGGCGTGTCGCGATAGTTGCGGCAAACGCCACTCGACGCGCGCCGGTCTGCTCAGGCATGCTTGTTTACGACACGGTTTCACGTCCCTACGCGACGTGTCCGTGAAAGCTCTCGGCGGTTGCACCCCCGTGACCGCTGAGTGGGTTTCGGCTCGACCCCCCCGGAGCCGGACCCCAGACGACCCCGCCTCCCCCGGCGGGGGTCGTCCTCTTTATGGAAGCGCTTAACGCCCAGCTCAGATGGCATGCGCCGGCCTATGTGGATCTTCGAACTGTCCGCTGCCGGTGATGACGGCGACCACCACGCTGCCGGGCGGAAAGCGGCCGGCCCGCACCAGCGCGAAGACGCCGTACAGCATCTTCGCCACATACACCCAGTCCAGTGGCATCGCGTGCCGTTCCTCGAAGTCGCGGGCGAAGTCGTCCAGCTCGGCGTTGCGGCGCGCGTAGCCGCCGAAGTGGTGGTCGGTCTCCACCGACCAGTTGTCGGTCACCCGGCCGTACTCCGCCTGGAGCCGCCGCACCCCGCCAGCCAGGAACGCGCCGCCCTTGAGCGCCGAAAACCCGATCGCCCGCTGCTCGCCGGCCAGGCCGAGCGCGATGCCGGCGAGCGTGCCGCCCGTGCCCGTGGGGCAGCAGATGTGGTCGAACGCGAACGGGATCTCCCCGGGCAGCTCGGCACAGCCGCGCAGGGCGAGGGCGTTGCTGCCGCCTTCCGGTACCAGGTAAAAGTCCCCAGCGTGCGCCGCAGCCCCGCGATGACCTGTGGCGACGTCTTCGCCCGATACGTCGTGCGGTCCAGGTAGTGCAGGCGCATGCCGCGACCGGTGGCGTAGGCCAGGGTCGGGTTGAGCGGCAGGTGCTCTTCGCCACGGATGACCCCGATGGTGGCAAAGCCGAAGTAGTGGCCGGCGGCGGCGACCGCGCGGATGTGGTTGGAGTGTGCGCCGCCGAACGTAAGCAGCGTCCGGTGTCCCCGCTCTCGCGCGGCGGCGAGGTTGTACTTCAGCTTGCGCCACTTGTTACCCGGAATCTCGGGGTGGATCAGGTCGTCGCGCTTGAGGTGGAGCCGCACACCGGAGGGTGCGAGCCGTTCGTCGAGGACCTGCGAGATCGGTGACGGCACGCGCGCCTCAAACGGCCGGACCGGGACCAAACCCCCCAACACCCGCCCACGGTACCGACATTTCGCGCGCTCTCGCTTAGCAGATCGACTTGCTTTTCGGGCGTTTTCCACAGGTGCTCGCGTTGTCCACAGATCGATCTTGGTGTATTGGGCCGGCGCGCTCCGGCGAGGACGGTATTGGCAGTCCCGCCATCGCCGTAGGAGCAGCGAATGCCACTGCAGTCCTTGCCCACCGCTCGCCGCCTGCCACTGCTGGTCACCGCCGACAGCGACCTGCTCGAAGACCTCCTCCGCCTGGCGGCCGCCGGCGGCTGTGAGCTCGAGGTCGCGCCGGACCCCGCCGCCGCCCGGCCTCGATATCCGGGCGCGCCACTGGTTCTCCTGGGCATGGATCAGGCCCATGCCGCGCTGCGTGCGGCCATGCCACGCCGTCCACGCGTCGTCCTCGTCGGCCGCTCCTCGTCGCACCCGGACGACCCTTGGCAGCTCGCCGAGGCACTGGGTGCCGAGCACATGGCGATGCTGCCGGCGGCCGAGGGTTGGCTGGTGGAGCGGTTCGCCGAGAGGCTCCCCAGCCTTGGCCACGGCCGGGTGCTGGGCGTGGTCGGCGGGCGGGGTGGTGCGGGGGCGAGCGTGCTGGCCAGCGGCCTCGCCGTGACGGCAAAGCGTGCCGGCCTGCGCACCCTCCTCGTCGACGCGGACCCGCTCGGCGGCGGGCTCGACCTGGTGCTCGGCTGGGAAGACCTCGAAGGGTTGCGGTGGCCCGCGCTCAGCCAGGCCGACGGGCGGATCGACGCGACCGCGCTGGTGGGGGCCCTGCCGCACCGCGGCGGGCTGGTGGTGCTCTCGTGGGATCGTGGCGAGCTGGTCGGCCTCCCGCCCGAGGCGATGGCCGCGACGATGGATGCCGGCCGGCGAGCCTGCGACCTGGTGGTGGTCGATCTGCCGAGGCAGTTTGACGACGCTGCGGTGGTGGCGTTGCAGGCGGCCGACCGGGTCTTCCTGGTGGTGCCCGCCGAGATCCGGGCCGCAGCCGCCGCCGGCCGGATCGCCACGCTCACCCGCCTGCATTGCGCCGACGTGGCGCTGATTGTGCGCGGTCCCACACCCGGCCGCCTCCGGGCCCGCGACATCGCCGACTCGCTCCACATGCCGCTGGCCGGCACGCTGCGTCCGGAGCCCGCGCTGTCCCGCAGCCTCGAGCACGGTGTGGCGCCCACGTCAAAGGGGCGTGGCCCGCTCGCCACGCTGTGCCAGCGCCTGGTGGCGGAGCTGACCGGTGCGTCCGTCGAGGCCGCGGCATGAGCGGGCAGGTCGACCTCGCGAGCCGGGTGCGCCGTCGCTTCGCCGTCGAGGGTGTCGAGGCCACCCCGTCCGCGGTGGTGTCGGCGGTGCGCCGTGAGCCCGGCGGCGCGGTCCTCGGCGACAGCGCGGTGCTCCGCCTCGCGAGCCAGGTGCACAGTGACCTGGTCGGCGCGGGGCCGCTGACGCCATACCTGACCGATCCCACGGTGACCGACGTCCTCGTCAACGGGCGCGACGTGTGGGTCGACCGGGGCGACGGCTTGCAGCGGGTGTCCACTGTGCTCGGTGGGGTGGACGAGGTGCGGCGGCTCGCCCAGCGGCTGGCGGCGGGGTGTGGGCGACGGCTTGACGATGGCAGCCCGTGCGTGGATGCCCGACTCCCCGACGGCACCCGACTGCACGCCGTGCTGCCGCCGGTGGCGACCGAGGGGCCTTACCTTTCGTTGCGTACGTTCCGGCAGCGGCCCTTCACGCTCCACGAGCTCATCGAGCAGGGGACCGTGCCCGAGCCGATCGCGATGCTGCTGGCGGCGATCGTGGGTGCTCGCTTGGCGTACCTGGTGACCGGCGGCACCGGCTCCGGCAAGACGACGCTCCTCAACACGCTGCTCGGACTGGTGCCGCACACCGAGCGGATCGTGCTTGTCGAAGACGCCGCCGAGCTGCGCCCAGTGCATCCGCATGTCGTCGGCCTCCAGGCGCGTACGTCCAATGTGGAGGGCGCGGGCGTCGTGACCCTCAGCGACCTCGTGCGTCAGGCGCTGCGTATGCGGCCCGACCGGCTTGTGGTGGGCGAGTGCCGAGGTGCGGAAGTGGTCGATCTGCTGGCCGCACTCAACACGGGCCATGAGGGTGGCGCGGGCACCCTGCACGCCAACTCACCGGCCGACGTGCCCGCCCGGCTGGAGGCCCTGGGGCTGCTGGGTGGTCTGCCGCGTGCCGCGCTCCACGCGCAGGCGGCTGCCGCGCTCCAGGCGGTGCTGCACGTGCGGCGTACCCGGAGCGGCCGCATCCTCGACTCCGTCTGCGTGCTCCTGCCGTCCGGCAACGAGCGGCTCGTGACCGTCCTCCCGGCGTGGCGGCGGGGGCACGGGCCGGGGCCGGCGGCACAGGCGCTGGCTCGGATGTTCCTCGACCGTTCGGTGCTGGTGCCGCCAGTGCTCTCCGCCCAAGGCGGCCGGCCGTGAGCCCGCAGTGGCTGGTCGCGG
Source organism: Phytohabitans houttuyneae (assembly GCF_011764425.1). NCBI lineage: Bacteria > Bacillati > Actinomycetota > Actinomycetes > Micromonosporales > Micromonosporaceae > Phytohabitans > Phytohabitans houttuyneae. The sequence continues at coordinate 3,646,320 of NZ_BLPF01000001.1, read as the reverse complement.
CCGCCTGCCTGTCCGCGGCCGCCGTCGTGCTGGCCTGGCCCCAGCGCGGCCGCGAGGCCAGGCTGTTCACCCCGGCGCCGCGGAGCCTGCGGGCACGGCTAGAAGCGCTCTCCAGCCGCCGGGCGATGGTGCTCGCGGTGGCGGTCGCGGCGCTCACCGGCACGCTGATCGCCGGGCCGGTCGCCGGTGTGGTGGCCGGTGGATACGGAGCGATCGCGGTGCGGGAGGTGCTGCGCCGGCGCTCGACCCGGGAGGCGGTGGCGATGCGCACGCGTTCGCTCGACGCGCTCTGCGGCCTCGCGGCGGACCTCCGGGCCGGTGTCTCGGCCGGTGCGGTGTCGCCGGCCGGCACGGTCGGCGAGGCGTCGGGTCTAGCCGTGGTCGAAGACCAACGGATGGCTCAGCTCACCGGTGCGGCGTGGCGGCTGGCGGAGCGCACCGGCGCGCCGATCGCCGACCTGGTGGAGCGCATCGAGGCGGACGCCAGGGCCACTGACCGCGCGAGTGCCTCCGCCACGGCGCAAGCAGCCGGCGCGCGGGCGACGGCGTGGCTGCTGGCCGCGCTGCCGGCCGGCGGGATCGGGCTGGGCTACACCATCGGTGCCGACCCGCTGGCGGTGCTGCTGCACACCCCGATCGGAGCGGCGTGCGCGGTGGCGGCGATAGCTCTCCAGGTGGCCGGGCTGGCCTGGGCCGACCGGCTCGCCTCCGTCGGCAGCCCACACCGGCAGCCGGCACCCACCAGGGTCACGCGTCCGGACGCGAAGGCCGAATCGCAGCAAAGCGCCGCGGCCCGCTCGCGGATACGCCCCCGACCACACGCCGCGCCGGTCGCTGCTGGCCGCACGAGCGCGGGGAGCGGGGCATGACACCGGCGGAAGTGCTGCTTGTCGCGAGCCTCGTGGCCGCAGCCATCGCCGTCGGCGTGCGCGGGCGACCCGCGCGGCAACGGCTCGCCATACTCACCGTGCGGCGGCCGTGGCGGCCCAACCCGATGCGGCTCGCGGCGGGGCTTGGCGGGTTCGCGGTCGCGCTGTTCGTGGGCGGCCTTCCCGGCCTGGTGGTAGGCGCGGTGGTGGCGGTGATCCTGGAGCGCTTCCTGCGCGGGCTCGAGCCAGCCGAGGCGCGGGCGCGGCGGCTGCGCGAGGTGGCCGACCTGCCGCTCGCCGCCGACCTGATCGCGGCGGGACTGCGCGCGGGAGCACCCGTGGACCACGCGGCGGCAGCGGTGGCCGAGGCGATCGGCGGCCCGCTCGGCGAGCGCCTGGCAAGAGTCGCCCGCGCCCTCCGCCTCGGCGCCGAGCCCGTGGAGGCGTGGGGACACATCGCGCCGGTCGCCGGTGCGGGGCGGATGGCGCAGGCGGCGATCCGTTCAAGCGCGAGCGGCGCCGCCCTGGCTGGCGCCCTGTCCCGCCTCGCCGACGACCTGCGCGCCGACCACGCCGTGGCCGGCGAGGCGGCCGCCCGCCGCGCGGGCGTGCTCATCGTGCTGCCACTGGGCCTGTGCTTCCTGCCGGCATTCATCCTGGCCGGCTTGGTGCCAGTGCTGATCGCGGTGCTGCACGACGTGCTCTGAGCGCCGGTCGCCAGTAAAGGAACGCTTGGCTTCGCCCGCCAAAGACGGTGGGTGTTGGGGGATCGATCAGAGAGGGGATACGTGTGCGCAGACTGATCGCTCGACTGCGGGGAGTCGGGCAAGGGGGATCGTGGTGCGGAGGCGCCGCCTCGCGGGCGACGCCGGGATGAACACGGCCGAGTACGCCGTCGGGACACTGGCCGCTGTCGCGTTCGCCGGCGTGCTGTTGAAGGTGGTCACGAGTACTGGCGTCTTTCGAGCGCTCACCGGCGTCATCGAGGGAGCGCTGAGGTGAGCCGGGGCCGGCGGCCCGGTCGCGACCGGCAAACTGGCCGCGATCGGAGAGCACGCCGCGACCGGGGGTCGTTCACCGCCGAGTTGGCGGCCGGGCTGCCGGCCCTGATGTTGTTGCTCTTCGCCGGGCTGACCGCGGTCAACGCGGTGACCACCAAGGCCCAGTGCGTCGACGCCGCCCGCGAGGCCGCCCTCGCCGCGGCCCGGGGTGAGGGCGGCGTCGAGGCGGGACAGCGCGTAGCCCCCGCCGGCGCCACGATCTCCATCGCGGCGGCCGGCGACACGGTGGTGGCCACCGTGAAAGCCCCGGTGCGCGCGGTCGGCGGCGGCCTGCCCGGCACGACGGTCACCGCGACGGCGGTCGCCGCGATAGAGCCCGGCACCCCAGGGGCGACGCCATGAGCACCCCAGACGCCAGGCCCGTGGGTGCACGCCAGACGGGGTCGTGCCGGCACGCGCACGATCGGAGCAGCCGGCACAGGGATCGGTGCGAGGTCGCGAAATGCGAAATGCAGACCAGTCGGAGACACCGTGAGTGGGCCTGAGCTCAACCCAAGCGAGGACGCCGTAGATGGACGTGCGAGCGGCAGAGCAAATCGGAAAAGCGCGGACCGTGGAGCGGCGACCATCCTGGTGCTGGCGGTCGGGCTCGTGCTGCTCGGGTTTGGTGCGGCTGGCGCGGCCGTGGGTGCGGCGCGAGTCGCGCGGCATGAGGCGCGGACAGCGGCAGACCTGGGCGCTCTCGCCGGCGCGATGCGCATCCTCGAAGGCCCGGACACCGCCTGCGCCCGCGCGCACGAGCTGGTCTCCAGAAACGGTGGCCGCCTCGCGACGTGCACAGTGGACAGTCTCGACCTCGTGGTCACGGTCGAGGTAGATGTGACGCCCCTGCCCGGCCTCACCCGAACCGCCCACGCCGCGGCCCGCGCGGGCCCGGTCCGGGCAGGGTGAGAGAAACAAGAGCAGGACGGGGACGCCCGCGCGGGCCCGGTCCGGACAGGGTGAGGGAAGAGCGGGACGGGGACGCCCGCGCAGCCCCGGTCCGGACTCGATGAGGGGACACAGCCAGGACCGGTCCGGGCACGGTGAAAGGACCCGGCAGGACCGGGATGCCCGCGCACGCAACGGCCGCCGGCCGATAGCTATGGCTGGGTGACGCGTACGGCCAGGCCGTTGAGGATTTGATGGATGCTGTACAGGCGCTGGTTGATCATCTCCAGGCGCTCCGCCTGGGCGAAGGCGGCGTAGGCCTGGGCTAGGGCGATCTGCTGGTCGGTGGTGAGGGTTTCCTGGTTGATCCCATAGAGGATCTCTATGGTCTCGGCGATCGTGTTGGCCACGTGTTTGACGCTACCGAGCCATCCATGACTGTCGAAGCGTGTGAGCAAGATTTAACGGGGCAGCGACGTCAGCACTACATCCAGGACACGTACGGCGTCGGGTTTGGAGAGGGGGTTGTTGCCATTTCCGCATTTGGGCGACTGCACGCAGGAAGGGCAGCCGGTCTCGCAGGCGCACCCGTCGATCGCGTCCCTTGTGGCCTGGAGCCACGACACGGCGATTTTGTACGCGCGTTCGGCGAAGCCCGCGCCGCCGGGATGGCCGTCGTACACGAATACGGTGGGCGCGCCCGTGTCCGGGTGGGCGGCGGTGGAGATGCCGCCGATGTCCCATCGATCACACGTGGCGACCAGGGGCAGCAGGCCGATGGCGGCGTGCTCGGCCGCGTGCAGGCCACCTGGCACGTCTTCGACACCGGCGGCCTCCAGCGACTGTGGCGACAGCGTGAACCACACCGCGGTCGTGCGCAGCTCGCGGGTCGGCAGGTCCAGTGGCCAGGTGCCGAGCACCTCGCCGGAGCCGATGCGGCGGCGCTGGTACGACACGACCTGGCTGGTGACGTCGACGTCGCCGAAGAAGAGGCCGACCGGGCCGGCGTCCACATACGACCGCACGGATGCCACGGAGAGGGACGTGACGTCGCGGGCGTGGGTGGACCACTCGGGCTCCTCGCGGTGCACGAGTGCCACGGCGTCGTCGAGGTCGAGGGTGTCCACGACGTACGACTCGCCCTGGTGCAGGTAGACCGCGCCGGAGTGGACCATGAAATGGGAGGAGGCCGGGTCGACGGTGCCCAGCAGGCGGCCGGTGGCGGCCTCGACCACGCACACGGGCACGCCGCCGGTGCCGCGCAGGTCGACTTCCGGGCGGCCCTCGCCGGTCCAGTACCAGCCGCTGGGGCGGCGGCGCAGGATGCCGTCGGCCACCAGCTCGTCCAGCACCGCGGCAGCGTCGGGGCCGAAAAGCGGGAGGTCGGCGCGGGTGAGTGGCGCCTCGTACGCGGCGCTGCACAGCTGGGGTGCCAGCACGTAGGGGTTGGAGGGGTCGAGCACGGTCGCCTCGACCGGGCGGCCGAAGAGCGCCTCGGGGTGGTGCACGAGGTAGGTGTCGAGCGGGTCGTCGCGGGCGACCAGGACGGCCAGCGCCTCGTGGCCGTTGCGCCCCGCGCGCCCGGCCTGCTGCCACAGCGACGCGCGGGTGCCCGGCCAGCCGCAGATGACCACCGCGTCCAGGCCGACGAGGTCTACCCCCAGCTCCAGCGCGTTGGTGGACGCCAGGCCGAGCAGCTCGCCGGAGTGGAGGGCGGCCTCCAGCTCGCGCCGCTCCTCGCGCAGGTAGCCGCCGCGGTAAGCGGCGACCCGCGCTCCCAGCCCCGGCACCGCCTCGTCGAGCGACCGGCGGGCCATGGTGGCCACGGCCTCGGCGCCGCGGCGGGAGCGGACGAACGCCAGCGTGCGCACCCCGTTGGTGACGGCGTCGGCCAGGAGGTCGGCGCTCTCCCGCAGTGCGGAGCGCCGCACCGGCGCGGCGTCGCCACCTTCTTCATAAGAGTGGACGAGCGGCGGCTCCCACAGTGCGAACGTCACCCCACCGCGCGGCGACGCGTCCTCGGTGACGGCCTCGACCACCAGGCCGGTGAGGCGCTTGGCCGATGTCGCCGGGTCGCCCGAGGTGGCCGAGGCCAGTACGAAGACGGGGTACGGCCGTAGCGTCCGGCCGCCCGCCGCAGGCGGCGCAGCACGTGCGCGACGTGCGAGCCGAAGACGCCGCGGTAGGTGTGGCACTCGTCGACCACCACAAACCGCAGGCGGCGCAGGAAGGTCTGCCACGACGCGTGGCCCGGCAGGATGCCGTGGTGGAGCATGTCCGGGTTGGTGAGCACGAAGCGGGAGTGCTGCCGGATCCACTCGCGCTCCTCACGCGGGGTGTCGCCGTCGTAACACGCCGGCCGTACCCCGTCGATGTCGAGCGCGGCGACGGCGCGCAACTGGTCGGCGGCGAGCGCTTTGGTCGGTGCCAGATATATGGCGGTGGCGCGCGGGTCCTCCAGCATCGCGGTGAGGGCGGGCAGCTGGTAGGCCATCGACTTGCCCGATGCGGTGCCGGTGGCGACGACGACGTGGCGTCCGGCGTGCGCGTGGTTGGCCGCCTCGGCCTGGTGCCGCCACGGCTCCGTGACCCCCCTCGCGGCGAACGCCTCCCGCAGCCTCGGCGGCACCCACGCTGGCCAGGGCACTGTTTCGCCCGCTCGGGTGGGCACCCGCTCGATGTGTGTGACCGAGTCCGGGCGCAGTCGGCGCAGGAGTTCTGCCGGCTCCGCCACGGTCGTCACGGCATGCACTCTCGCACTGGTGTGCGGAAAACCCAAGCAGGTGAGAGTGTCGAAAGATGAACCCGCTGGCCGGGTGGCTCACCGCGCGGGTCGTGTCGATGGTTAGATGCCCGGAGGAACGCAGTGGCGGCAGTACAAGGAGGCCCCGATGGAGCTCTCGCTTGCGACCCGCGCCGTCGCCGAGCACGCGGTGCTGGAGGTCGGTGGCGAGGTAGACGTGTATACCGCGCCGCGGCTGCGCGAGCGGCTCAACGAGCTGATCGACGGCGGCGCGCGGAGCATCGTCGTCGACCTCAACCGGGTCGACTTCCTCGACTCCACCGGCCTCGGCGTGCTCGTGGGCGCTCACCGTCGGCTGCGGCCGCTGGGCGGCAGATGCGCGCTGGCCTGTGACAAGGAGCCACTGCTCAAGATCTTCCGCATCACCGCGCTGGACCAGGTCTTTCCCCTGTACCCGTCGGTGGAGGCGGCGACGGACTCATCCGGCCCCGCGGCGTGATGTCGACGGTACGACTCGCGTTCTCGCCGGCCCCGGTCCACGTCCGTACGGCGCGGCTGGTCGGCGTGGCTGTGGCGCGGCGCGCCGGCGTGGCCGAGGAACTGCTCGACGAGGTGCGGCTGGCGATCGGTGAGGCGTGCACGCGGGCGGTGGCGCTGCACCGGCAGTACGGGCTGCCCGATCTCGTGCAGATGGAGATGAGCGACGACCTGAGCTACACGGTTCGGGTGATCGACCGGGCGCCGATCGAGGCCGGGCTCGGCCTGACCGCCCTCCCGCCGGATGAGTTGGCCAACGAGTCGCTCACCGACGAGGCCCTCACCGTTGGTGTCGGATTTGCACTGCTTGCCGGGTTCGTCGATGATCTCCAGGTGCGCCCCGTGGACGTCGGCATCGGCACAGAAGTGCGTATGGTCTGGCCCGTGGGGAAGTAAACCGGCTAACACAGCGGCGAATATCACCGTCACACAGCCGGTGGGCGGTGTGACCATCAACACGGTGTGCCGTTACAGTACCCGGGTTATCTGCAAGAACCCTGGTGCGCGGGCGCCGGGGTTCGATTGCGCAATCGCGTGCAGGCGCTCCGCCGGTTCGTCCGCCGGCTGAGCGGGAATCGCAACGGCACAGGAGGACATAGATGTCCGAAAGCTTGGCCGCCGACAGCGGCGGGCTGTCCATCACCGGTACGAACCTTACGTACGTCATCCTCGCGGCGGTTATCGCCCTGGTGGCGCTCGGCTTCGCGGCGGCCCTGGTACGGGCCGTGCTGGCGACCGGTAAGGGCACCACCAACATGCAGGAGATCGCCGGCGCCGTACAAGAAGGCGCATCGGCGTACCTGATCCGCCAGTTCAGGACCCTCGGCATCTTTGTCGTGGTGGCGGTGGTGCTGCTGTTCGTGCTTCCGGTGCACGGCGACAGTGACAACGAGACGCTCGTCAAGATCGGCCGTTCGGCGTTCTTCGTCGTGGGCGCGGCCTTCAGCGCGTTCATCGGCGGCGCCGGCATGGCTCTGGCGACGCGCGCCAACCTGCGGGTGGCGGCCGCGGCACGGGCCAGCGAGGGCGGTCGCGAGGAAGCGATGAAAATCGCCTTCCGCACCGGCGGCGTGGTCGGCTTCCTCACCGTCGGCCTCGGCCTCTTCGGCGCGGCGCTCGTGGTGCTGCTGTACAAGGGCGACGCTCCCACGGTGCTGGAGGGCTTCGGCTTCGGCGCCGCTCTGCTCGCGATGTTCATGCGGGTCGGCGGCGGCATCTTCACCAAGGCCGCGGACGTCGGCGCCGACCTGGTCGGCAAGGTGGAGCAGGGCATCCCCGAGGACGACCCGCGCAACGCCGCCACCATCGCCGACAACGTGGGCGACAACGTCGGTGACTGTGCCGGCATGGCGGCTGACCTCTTCGAGTCGTACGCGGTCACGCTGGTCGCGGCGCTCATCCTCGGCCGGGCTGCGTTCGGCGAGGACGGCCTGGTCTTCCCGCTGATCGTCTCCGGTATCGGTGCGATCATCGCGATCATCGGCGTGTTCATCACCCGCCTGCGCGTGTCGGACCGTAACGGCCTGACCGCGATCAACCGTGCCTTCTACATCTCGGCGGCCATCGCGGCCGTGCTGGTGGCAATCGCCTCGTTCGCGTACCTGCCGAGCGACTTCGCCGACTTCGGCGGCGGCGTGCCGGACCTCGACGGCAACCCCCAGTGGATCGCGATCGGCGCGGTCGTGATCGGTATCGTGCTGGCCGCCGCCATCCAGGCGCTGACCGGGTACTTCACCGAGACCACCCGCCGTCCCGTGCGGGACATCGGCAAGAGTTCGGAAACCGGTGCGGCGACCGTCATCCTCGCGGGCATCAGCGTCGGCCTCGAGTCGGCCGTGTACTCCGCGCTGCTGATCGGCGCGGGCGTGTTCGGCGCGTTCCTGCTGGGCGGCGGCTCCATCACGCTGTCGCTCTTCGCGGTCGCGCTGGCCGGCACCGGCCTGCTCACCACCGTCGGCGTGATCGTCGCGATGGACACCTTCGGCCCGATCTCGGACAACGCGCAGGGCATCGCCGAGATGTCCGGCGACATCGACGAGCAGGGCGCTCGCACGCTGACCGAGCTCGACGCGGTCGGCAACACCACCAAGGCGATCACCAAGGGCATCGCTATCGCGACGGCCGTCCTCGCGGCGACCGCGCTCTTCGGCTCGTACCAGGACACCGTGGTCGGCTCGCTCGCCGACGCCGGCTCCGACATGTCGATCGACGAGCTGCTCAACGTGGCCAACCCGCGCAACCTGGTGGGTCTGATCATCGGTGCCGCGGTGGTGTTCCTCTTCTCCGGCCTGGCCATCAACGCGGTGTCCCGCTCGGCCGGCGCGGTCGTGATGGAGGTGCGCCGCCAGTTCCGCGAGTTCCCGGGGATCATGGACGGCACCCAGCGCCCGGAGTACGGCAAGGTGGTCGACATCTGCACCCGGGACGCGCAGCGCGAGCTGTTGACCCCGGGCCTGCTGGCCATCCTGGCCCCGATCGCGGTGGGCTTCGGCCTCGGTGCCGGCGCGCTCGCCGCGTACCTGGCCGGCGCCATCGGTACCGGCGTGCTCATGGCGGTCTTCCTGGCCAACTCGGGCGGCGCCTGGGACAACGCCAAGAAGCTCGTCGAGGACGGCGCGCACGGCGGCAAGGGCTCGGACGCGCACGCCGCGACGGTTATCGGCGACACGGTGGGTGACCCGTTCAAGGACACCGCCGGTCCGGCGATCAACCCACTGATCAAGGTGATGAACCTGGTCTCGCTCCTGATCGCCCCGGCCATCGTGTCGGCCAGCATCGGCGACGACCAGAACGACGCGCTGCGCATCACGATCGCGATCGTGGCGGCGCTCATCATCGTGGCGGCGGTGGCGTTCAGCAAGCGCAAGCCGATCGCGATGGGCGACGAGGGGTCCGGTGTGGCGTCGGGAAAAGCCGGTGACGGCACGCCCGACGAGGAGCACGAGCGGGTGAACGCCTGACCTTCTCCGTCAAGCAGTGATCAGGGCGTCCCGTACCGCACGGGGCGCCCTGATTCACATGATCCTTTGATCCTCCACTCGCGGGCCGCGCGGCCACCCGACGAGGTGATCGCGGTGGTCACCGTGGACCGTCTGAGCACGAGTGCCCCGCTGTCCAGGCTGAAAAAGGATCATTGATGAGCGATCTCGCGCAAACCGCTACGCTGCAACGCATGCGTACGCCCCGCGCGGTCCTCGTCGCACTCACGACGGCGTTCGCGCTGCTGGCCGGGGCTGCGGGGGAGGGCCCGCACCGCGGGCTTGGGCGGCAAACGTGTGCACCGCGCTGAGTCCTTGGCGCACCGAGATAAACACGCTGACCAGCCGCACCCAGCAGCAGATGACGGCGAAGACCACGCCCGCACAGGCGAAGGAAAACCTTGTGCGCCTGCTGGGTGGCGCCGAGTCGGCGAGCGAGACGGCCCGCTCCAAGGTCGAGGAAGCGGGCGTGCCGGACGTCGACGGCGGCGAGGCGGTCGCCAGCGGCTTCGTCCGCTCCCTGACCGCGATGCGCGACGCGTACGGGCGGGCCCGGCAGAGCGTCGAAGGGCTGGACGCGGGGCGCGCCGACCCCTTCTACGACGGCGTCGAGTCGGTCATGAACAAGCTGACCACAGAGTTCAATCAGAGTGCCCTGGACACCAGCTCGCTGGACTCGGAGGAGCTGCGGGCGGCCTTCGACGAGGTCCCGGAGTGTCGCTGACCCCGGGGGCACAGGAGCCGACCCGGCGGCAGCTCTCGCTCTTCGGGGTGGAGGCGCACGACCCCACCCCCGCCGACCTCGCCGGCCTGCTCGCCGGGCCGGGGCAGGTGGTCCGGATGGGCGGCACCGCTCGAGTCTCGATCGAGGTCGACGGCGCATGGCGGGTACACGTGCTGATTGCCGAACTGGCCCTGCGCGGCCTGCAGGCTTCGTGGGAGCTTGCCACGGTCGAGGGACAGCTAGTGGTACGAACGTCGTACGCCACCAGCCTCGCCGCACTCGGTGCGGTTTGGCTACGGACCGCCACCAAGCGCCCACCGTCCGGTTTCCACCTCAACGGGTCTCGTTTGCGCCTCTGGGCAGCCGCCGCGGGCGGCCCTGACCAGCACGGATACGTCTTACGCCTGGGTGCCGACGACGAGCCCTGCTGGGAGCCGGTGGGTGCCGCGCTCGCCGCCGTCGGGTTACCCGGGGTGATGCTGGGGCCGCGCGCGGGTGGTCCGGCGTACCGCATCACCGGGCGACGCCGACTGGGCCGTCTGGCCGAGTTGGTGGGCGACCGCCCAGCCGCCGCCCCGCCGGCCGAATGGCCTGGTTAATCGAGGGAAATGACGTAAACGGCGTGCCGCTGGCCGACGGTCGTGTTGCAGTTCGGTGTACGGTGTCGCCGACTGGTCCGCGCAACCGCCGGGCCGACGGCGCGTTACGTTGGACATCTGGCGTCCGGTTCGGTACCGGACGCAAGAGTTCAAGTTTGTACCTGTGGCAGTAGTAAGGGTCAGGAGAGAAGTGCCGAGCAACGCCAGCAGCCGTCTCGTCATCGTCGAGTCACCGGCGAAGGCCAAGACGATCTCGGGTTACCTGGGCCCGGGATACGTCGTGGAGGCGAGCCTGGGCCATGTGCGTGACCTTCCGCGCAACGCCGCCGACGTGCCGGCTTCGCACAAGAAGGAGCCGTGGGCCCGGCTCGGCGTCGACGTCGACAACGGGTTCGCCGCCCTGTACGTCGTGTCTCCCGACCGTAGAGACCAGATCCGCAAGCTCCGCTCGCTGGTCAAGGAGGTCGACGAGGTCTTCCTCGCGACCGATGAGGACCGCGAGGGCGAGGCCATCGCCTGGCACCTGGTCGAGACGCTCAAGCCCAAGGTGCCGGTCCGCCGGATGGTCTTCCACGAGATCACCAGGTCGGCCATCCAGGCCGCGATAGCGAGCCCGCGCGACATCGACCGAGACCTGGTCGACGCGCAGGAGGCCCGCCGCATCCTGGACCGCCTTTACGGGTACGAGGTCTCGCCCGTCCTGTGGAAGAAGGTCATGCCGCGGCTGTCGGCGGGCCGGGTCCAGTCGGTCGCCACGCGCATCGTGGTCGAGCGCGAGCGGCACCGCATGGCGTTCCGCTCCGCCGAGTACTGGGACGTTGCCGCGACGCTGGCCGTGCAGGGCCAGGTCGAAGGCCCCCGCACGTTCGGCGCCACGCTGATCGCGCTCGATGGCGACCGCATCGCCACGGGCAAGGACTTCGAGCCGACGACGGGCAAGGTGAAGCCGGGCGCCGGGGTCGTGCATCTCGACGCCGACGGCGCACGTGGCCTGGCCGCTCGCCTCGACGGGCGGCCATTCACTGTCACCCGCGTGGAGGAAAAGCCGTACCGGCGCAAGCCGTACGCGCCATTCATCACCTCCACGCTGCAGCAGGAGGCCGCGCGCAAGCTGCGCCTGTCCTCGCAGCAGACGATGCGGATCGCGCAGCGGCTGTACGAAAACGGCTACATCACCTATATGCGTACCGACTCGGTCAACCTGTCCGAGACGGCCCTCGCGGCGGCTCGCCGGCAGATCGCCGAGCTGTACGGCGAGCGCAACGTGCCGCCGGAGCCCCGCCGCTACACCGGCAAGGTCAAAAACGCCCAGGAGGCGCACGAGGCGATCCGCCCCGCGGGCGACAACTTCCGCACGCCGGGCGAGGTGGCAAAGGAGCTGTCCACTGAGGAGTTCAAGCTCTACGAGCTGATCTGGCGGCGCACGATCGCGTCCCAGATGACCGACGCGGTCGGCTCCTCCGTCTCGGTGCGCATCCGCGCCGTCTCGACCGCCGGTGAAGAGGCCGACTTCGGGGCGACCGGCAAGACGATCACCGACCCCGGCTTCCTCCGCGCGTACGTCGAGTCTTCCGACGACGAAAACGCCGAGGCCGACGACCAGGAGCGGCGCCTGCCCACCCTGGTCAAGGACCAGCCGCTCACCGCCGAGGAGCTGGCCGCGGTGGGGCACACCACCCAGCCGCCGTCCCGCTACACCGAGGCGTCGCTGGTCAAGCAGCTCGAGGAGCTGGGCATCGGGCGCCCGTCGACCTACGCGTCGATCATGGCGACGATCCAGGACCGGGGGTACGTCTTCAAGCGCGGCCAGGCGCTCATCCCGTCGTTCCTCGCGTTCGCGGTGGTGGGGCTGCTGGAGCGGCACTACCCGCGGCTCGTCGACTACAACTTCACGGCCGCGATGGAAAACGAGCTCGACGAGATCGCGTCCGGCGACGCCCAGGCGATCGACTTCCTGACCTCGTTCTACTTCGGCTCGCCGGTCGGCGACGACGGGTCGATCGCCCGTTCCGGTGGCCTGAAGAAGATGGTCACCGAAAACCTCGGCGACATCGACGCGCGCAGCGTCAACTCCATCCCGCTGTTCCGCGACGACGAGGGGCGCGACGTGGTGGTGCGGGTCGGCCGCTACGGGCCGTACCTGCAGCGCACCCTGCCCGAGGCCGAGCCGTCGGAGAGCGGGGACGACCGCGTCTCCATCCCGGAAGGGCTGGCGCCGGACGAGCTCACCCCGGAAAAGGTGGACGAGCTCTTCCTCGGCGGCGGCGGTGAGCGCAAGCTTGGCGAGCACCCGGAGACCGGCGAGCCGGTGGTGCTCAAGTCCGGTCGCTACGGGCCGTACGTGTCGACCGGCGACCGCAACGCGTCGCTGCTGCGCTCCCAGTCGCCGGACACGGTGACGCTCGAAGAGGCGCTGAAGCTGCTCACGCTGCCCCGCCTGGTCGGCAAGGACGCGGAGGGCAACGAGATCCTCGCCGCGGCCGGCCGCTACGGGCCGTACGTCAAGCGCGGCGACGACTTCCGCTCGCTCGACAACGAAGACAAGATCTTCACGGTCACGCTCGACGAGGCGCTGGCACTGCTGGCCGCCCCGAAGACCCGCCAGCGCCGCGCGGCCGCCGAGCCGCTGCGCGAGCTGGGCGTCGACCCGCTCACCGAAAAGCAGCTGACCATCAAAAACGGGCGCTTCGGGCCGTACGTGACCGACGGCGAGACCAACGCCTCGCTGCGGCGTGACCAGACTCCGGAGTCGCTCACCATCGAGCAGGCCTCGGAGATGCTGGCCGACCGGCGGGCGCGGGGTCCGGCGACGCCGCGCAAGAAGGCGGCGGCGAAGAAGGCCACAGCGGCCGCGGACGGCGCGGCGCCGGCGAAGAAGACGGCCGCCAAGAAGGCGACCGCGGCCAAAAAGACGACCGCGAAGAAGGCGACGGCGGCGAAGAAGACGACCGCGGCGAAGAAGGCCGCGCCGAAGAAGGCGGCCGCGCGGAAGGCTTCCGAGTAGTTCGAACACGTGTACGATGAGGCGCGTGTATGACCGCGACCTCCCCGACAAGCGCGCCGTCGTCATCCACAGCCTGTCCGGCTTCCACGGGCCGGTCAGGGGGCGGGTGAGGCTGCCGCACCGCATGTTCTGGCATGCCGATCGCGTGTTCGACCTGGACAGTCCCGCCGCGCTCCGCCGGATGTACGAGATCGTGCTCCGCGAGGCACTGTCCTATGACGAGCTGCGCACCTGGCTCGACGTGCCCACCCTGCGCCGCGAGTGGCGCAGCCTGTCGCTGCCACCGTCCGTCCGCCGCGACTGGGAGCGCCGCCACCCCAGCCTCGCCAGCTGACAGGCCAGACCCAAGACCGGGATCCATTGAGCTACCGCGATGTCCGCGGTGGTCCGGACCGTTGCTCCCGCGGCCTCACCCTGCGCGATCCAAGACCGCGCCCCGCCACCGACCGCCCCCGGCTCCTTGGTTGCCGCTGGCCGCCGAGCGATCGTGGCACGCATCTGCCCGACCCGCCCGGCGCCGCCGTCGATCGAGGGCCCGCGCGGTGATCGTGTCCGCGGGTTGTGCCCGGTGATCGCGCCAAACCGTCCGCGCGGGAAGCGGAGGGCCTGGAACCGCGGTGGTCACCGACTTTGGCCGGCCTCACCCTCGCGGGTGACCAGCGGGCGCCGGGGTCGTGCGGAGGCACTGGCCAACCACCACCACAGCTCACGACCGTGCTGCGCTGGGCTGAGCGGCGCGTAGACGCCCGGAAAGGCTGCCCTGCCGGTGGCCTGTGCACTGAGACGATCTGTCGCGCACGCGAAGGCCCAACCCCCGCTGGCCGCCCTCCGGGGCCGAGATCCGCCGGTCAGGCGCCGAGCACGCGGTCGGTGTAGGCGTTGGCGAAGACGCGGTGCGGGTCCAGGCGGTCGCGGACAGCGAGGAAGTCGTCGAAGTGGTCATACGCGGGCCGCAGCGACTCCGCGTCGAGGTAATGGAGCTTGCCCCAGTGCGGGCGGCCGCCGAGGTCCTGCGCCACGCGCTCGAACGCGCGGAAGTACGGCTCGTACTCGACGCCCACGTACTGGTGGATCGCGATGTAGGCGGACTCGCGGCCGTAGCCGTGCGAGAGCCAGATGTCGTCCGGCGCGGTGAAGCGCACCTCGACCGGGATCAGCACCTTGAACGGCAGCGACTCCACCACCCGCCGCAGGCCGGCGAAGGCCTCGGGCAGGGCGGCGCGGGGCAGCGCGTACTCCATCTCGGTGAATCGGACCCGCCGCGGGCTGACGAAGGCGGCGTCGGAGCGGGCCGTGTACACGCGCGGGGTCAGCACGCGCGCCTCCGCGCGGGAGATCGTCGGCACCAGCGCCGGCACGCGGCGGCCGACGCGGCACAGGCCGCCGAGGACGGTGTTCTGCAGGAAGTCGTCGTCCCACCAGGCGCGCAGCTTCGACAGTGGACGGTCGTCGGCAGGGACGCGGTTGTTGCGCTTGATGAGCGTGTGCTCGGTGTACGGCAGCCAGTAGAACTCGAAGTGGTCGTTCTTGCCGACGTGCTCGGGCAGTCCGGAAAGGACTGTGGAAAGCGGCATCGGGCGCTCGTCGGCATGCAGCACGAACGCGTCCACGCACCGCAGCCGCACCTCGGTGATGACGCCGAGCGCGCCGAGCCCGACCTGCGCGGCAACGAAAGTCTCCGGGTGCTCGTCCGGGCCGCACCTGATCACCTCGCCGGTGCCGGTGACCAGCGTCAGGCCCGCCACGAACGTGGAAAGGCACCCGTACGCGGCGCCGGTGCCGTGCGTGCCGGTGGAGATGGCGCCGGCGATCGTCTGTGCGTCGATGTCGCCGAGGTTGGGCAGGGCGAGGCCCCGCGCGGCGAGCGCCTCGTTGAGCGCGCGAAGCGGCATGGCGGCGGGCGCGCTGACAACCCTCGATTCGAGGTCGACCGAAAGGGTCGATCCCACACCCGAGAGGTCGAGCCTTATGTCATCCGCCAGGGCGATGTCGGTGAATGAATGCCCACTGCCGGCCGCCTTGATCCGACGGCCGCTAGCCGCCGCGTCTTGTATGGCGGCGGTCACCTCATCGATGCTGGTGGGACGTATAACGGTGGCCGGTGTCGTGCGCTGGTTGCCGGCCCAGTTGCGCCACGCGGCAGTCGTCGAGGCCATCCAAACCTCCAGCTAATGTGAGTAGCATTCATATCAGCGGTAACCACTCCGCGTAAACACCTGCGATCCGTGGACCGGTCTCGCTCGTTAACTTGAGTAAGGTTCTCACCGTCGAAAACCTCGAAGGGGAGTGGCGACGAGTGTCGACATCTACCGCGACCGTCGCGACCGGGCCGCTGCGCCGCGTCCCGGTCCAAGGTCGCAGCGTGGCGCGTGTTCAGCGGATGCTCGACGCCTGTGCCGAGCTCGTCGACGAAGTGGGCTACGAGGGGCTCACGACGACGTTGCTCGCCGAGCGTGCCGAGGTCGCGATCGGGTCGGTCTACCAGTTCTTCCCGGACAAGCGCGCCATCGTCCAGGCGCTCACGCTCCGCAACATGGAGGCCTACCTCGAGCGGCTGGCCACCAGCTGGGCCGGCGGGTCGTTCGCCGGTTGGTGGGACGGCGTCGACGCGGCCATCGACGAGTACATCGCGATGCACCGCTCCGTCCCCGGCTTCCGCACGCTGCACTTCGGCGACGTGGTCGACGTGCACCTGCTCGACGAGGAGCGGGACAACAACGCGGTCATCGCGGGGCGGGTCGCCCAGGTGCTGGTCGAGCAGTTCGGCGTGGCCGACACCTCGCGCCTGCGCTTCGCGCTGGAGATCGCGGTCGAGGCCGCCGACGCCCTGATCAAGCTGGCCTTCCGCCGCCACCCGGACGGTGACGACACCGTGCTGGGCGAGGCCAAGGCGCTGATCCGGGAGTATTTGCACCGCCACGTCGACGCGTGACCGGCTAGAGGAAGGCGCGGCCCTCGCCGCGGTAGGTGGGCACCGTCTCCACCACTTCGGCGCCGTCGACGAGATGCAGCTCGTTGACGTGCTCACAGAGCTCACCGGCCTTGGCATGACGAAACCACACGCGATCGCCCACCCGCAGCTCGCCGGCCGCCGGGCCGCGCAGCGGGGTCTGCACCTCACCGGCTCCTTCCGGGCCCAGCAGTCGCAGCCCCGCCGGCAGCCACGGCAGCGGCTGGCGGCTGGCGTGGGTCTGTCCGGAGGCGATCCAGCCGCCGCCGGAGACGGTCACGTAGTCGTTGGCCGGGCGGCGGACCACCGCGAGCGCGAAGAACGCCGCCGGCTCGGGGCGCCACGCCCGGTACGCGTCGAAGAGCGCCGGCCCGTACAGCCCGGAGCCCGCGGTCACCTCGGTCACGGCCGGGTCGGCGGCGGTGGCGGCGACGCTGCCCGTACCGCCGCTGTTGAAGAACTCCACGTCCGCGTGCTCTCGCGCCGCGGCCAGCGCGGCTCTGCGGCGGTGCAGCAGGTCGCGGTACGAGCGGTGCTGCATCAGCCGGATCGCGAGCCCGCGCAAGGTCTCACGGGGCGGCGCGTCGCCGAGGCCGGCGATCTGCGCGTCGTACGCCATCAGCCCCACCAGCCGAAACCCGCGACGGGTCGCGATCTCCCGGGCCACCTTGCCCACCGCGGCGGCCGTGTGCAGGGGCGAGCGGCGCACGCCGATGTGCAGGCCGAGCGGGCGCCAGGATCCGTCGATGTCGAGGCAGACCCGCAGCTCGGCGCGGTGGCCGGGTGCCGCGACGGCGTCGACCAGGTCGAGCTGCTCGGGGCCGTCGACCATGAGGGTGACCGAGGCGGCGAGGCCGGGGTCGGTGGCCAGCTCGCGCAGGGCGGCGCGGTCGGCGGTCGGGTAAGCCACCAGCGCGTCGTGTGTCATCCCGGAGCGGACCAGCCAGATCGCCTCGGCCAGCGTGTACGACATGACGCCCTGCCAGCCGGGCGTGGCCAGCGCGCGCTCGAGCAGGGCGCGGCTGCGGACCGACTTGCTCGCCACGCGGAGCGGCTTTCCGGCGGCGCGGCGGGTGAGGGCGCGCGCGTTCGCGTCGAAGGCGGCGAGATCGACGATCGCGAACGGCGGGTCGAGATCCGCGGTGGCCTTGTCCAGGCGTTCGCGGAGCGCGTCGCGGGTGGTCGTCGTCACAGGAGCACGCTAACCGTTCAGAGGCTTAAAGCGAAACTCCTTCGCGTATCAATCACTCTGTCGAGCGCGCTACGAGGGGGTCAGGCGGCGCGTTTAGAGTGTCAGCGAGTGACAGCAGGCGGAGGGACAAGGGCCATCGACGCGAAACCCCGCGACGAAAGCGGTAGCGGCAGCGGCCGCACAGGCTCGTCGGCGAAGAGCTCGTCGTCGGCCCAGGTCGAGCTGTCCGGTTTCGGTGCGCTCCGCTCGGTGCTGCGGATCCGGCCCTTCCGCCGGCTCTGGATGGTCACCGGCGTGGCCTCGCTCGGCGACTGGCTGGGTCTGCTCGCCACCGCCACCTTCGCGTCCGCGCAGGTCTCCGGCGACGCCGCCAAGGGCCTCGCGTTCGGCTCGGTGATCGCGGTGCGCCTGCTCCCCGCGCTGGTGCTCGGCCCGGTCGCGGGCGTGATGGCCGACCGCTTCGACCGGCGGTACACGATGGTCATCTGTGACCTGCTGCGGTTCGTGTTGTTCGCGTCGATCCCGATCGTGGCGCTCTTCTCCGAAAACGCGGGCGTCACCATCGGCTGGGCGGCCATCGCCACCTTCCTGATCGAGACAATCACGCTGCTGTGGATCCCGGCCAAGGAGGCGGCGGTCCCCAACCTGATCCCCCGCTCCCGGCTCGAGATCGCCAACCAGCTCACGCTCATCACGACGTACGGCGTCACGCCGGTCCTCGCCGGCCTCGGCATCGCCGCGCTCGACCGCATCGTGCGCTCGGGCAACACGACGCCACCGGAGTGGGCCGAGGCGTCCAACCTGGCGCTCTACTTCAACGCGCTCTCCCGCCTGGCCATGGCCCTCGTCGTGTACTTCGGCATCAAGGAGATCAGCGGCCGCGCGCACTTTGCCAAGGAGCACGGGCAGAGCATGCTGCGGCAGTTCCTGGAGGGCTGGAAGTACGTGGGCCGCACCCCGCTCGTGCGGGGCTCGTCTTCGGCATCCTCGGCGCCTTCGCCGGCGGCGGCATCGTCATCGGCACCGCCCAGTTCTTCGCCCGCTCGCTCAACGCCGGCGACGCCGCCTTCTACCTGCTCTTCGGCACCCTCTTCGTCGGCCTGGGCGTGGGCATCGCGCTCGGGCCCGCCGTGGTGCGCGACCTGTCCCGGCGGCGCTGGTTCGGCATGAGCATCGTGCTGGCCGGCGGCTCCGTGCTGCTGCTGGCCGGCGCCATCCACCTCACGATGGCGGTGTTCGGCGCGCTGCTGGTGGGCGCGGGCGCGGGCATGGCATTCCTGTCCGGCGTCACGCTGCTCGGCGGCGAGGTCGGCGACGAGGTGCGCGGGCGGGTCTTCGCGTTCGTGCAGACCGCCGTGCGGGTCGTGCTGATGCTGGCGATCGCGCTCTCGTCCAGCCTGGTCGGCCTCGGCGGCTCGCGCGAGATCACCATCGCCGACCTGGGCATCTCGATCTCCTCGACCCGCCTGCTGCTGCTCGCGGCCGGCCTGTTCGGCATCTTCACCGGCATCAGCGCCTTCCGGCAGATGGACGACAAGCCGGGCGTGCCCGTGCTGCCCGACCTCTGGGGATCGATCCGCGGCCGCCCGCTCTCGGCGGGGGAGAAGGTGGTCGGGCGGGGCACGTTCGTCGTCTTCGAGGGCGGCGAGGGTGCCGGCAAGTCCACGCAGGTCAACGCGCTGGCCGACGCGCTGCGGGCGGAGCGCCGCGAGGTCGTGGTGACCCGCGAGCCAGGCGCGACCGAGGTGGGGCAGCGGATCCGCAGCCTCGTGCTCGGCAAGCAGTCCAACCTCTCGCCCCGCGCCGAGGCACTGCTCTACGCCGCCGACCGCGCCGATCACGTGGCCACTGTCGTGCGCCCCGCGCTCTCCCGCGGGGCGGTGGTGATCAGTGACCGCTACGTCGACTCCTCCCTCGCGTACCAAGGTGCCGGCCGCACGCTCCCGGTCGACGAGGTCTCCTGGCTCTCCTCCTGGGCCACCGGCGGGCTCCGCCCCGATCTTGTGGTGCTGCTGGACGTACCCCCGGAGGTGGGGTTGGGACGCGCCGCCCGGCGCGGCACCGCCGACCGGCTGGAAAGCGAGTCGGTGGCCTTCCACGAGCGCGTGCGGTACGCCTTCCTCGACCTGGCCGCCGCCGACCCGAAGCGGTACCTGGTGCTGGACGCCACCCACGCGCCCGAGGAGATCACCGCCGCCGTGGTGGAGCGGGTCGCCGAGATCCTCCCCGAGCAGCCGCCGGAACACGAGGTCACAGACGCGCTCAACACGATCGCGGAAGCCGACCTTGAACGGCGGGCGCTATGACGGACGTGTTCGGCGACCTTGTCGGGCAGGACGAGGCCGTGGAGACGCTGCGCCGCGCGGCGGAGGCCGGCGCCGCGGTCCTCAGTGGAGGGTCGGGCGGCGGTATGACGCACGCCTGGATCTTCACCGGCCCGCCCGGCTCGGGGCGTTCGGTGGCCGCGCGGGCGTTCGCCGCAGCACTCCAGTGTGCGTACGGCACGGGTTGCGGCGACTGCCACGGCTGCCACACCACACTGTCCGGCACTCACGCTGATGTGCGGCTCGTGGTGCCGGAAGGGCTCTCGATCGGCGTCGGCGAGATGCGCGCGCTGGTGTTGCGCGCGGCGAGCACCCCGTCCGGCGGCCGGTGGCAGGTGCTCGTGATCGAAGACGCCGACCGGCTCACCGAGGCGGCCGGCAACGCGCTGCTCAAAGCCATCGAAGAGCCGCCGCCGCGCACGGTCTTCCTGCTGTGCACACCCTCGACCCACCCGGATGACATCTCGGTGACGATCCGTTCGCGCTGCAGGGTCGTCCCACTGGGCCAGCCCTCGGCCGAGGCGGTCGCGACGGTGCTGGCCTCCCGCGACGGCGTGGCCGCGGACGTGGCCGAGTGGGCGGCCGCCGCGGCGCAGGGTCACGTGGGGCGGGCAAAGCGCCTGGCCCGCGACCCGGAGGCGCGCAAGCGGCGGGAGGCGGTGCTGGCCGTCCCGCGGCGGCTGACCGGCGTCGGCGCCTGCTTCGACGCGGCGTCCGCGCTGATCGAGGCGGCCGAGGCGGAGGCCGAGGCGGCGGTGGCCGAGAGTGACGCGGCCGAGCGGTCCGCATTGGAGACGGCACTCGGCGCGGGTGGCACCGGTCGGGGGGCGGCCGGCGCGATCCGGGGCGCCGCGGGCCAGCTCAAAGACCTCGAACGTCGCCAGAAGTCGCGGGCCACCCGAGCCCAGCGCGACGCGCTCGACCGTGCGCTTGTCGACCTGGCCGGCTTCTACCGCGACGTGCTGGCGGTCAAGATGGGTGCGCCGGTCGCGCCGGTACACACCGACACCGCGCCTCTCGCGTCGGCCGCCGCCGAGCGGTGGACGGCGGAAAGCACGCTGCGGCGGCTGGAGGCGATTCTGGCCTGCCGCGACGCGATCGAGGCCAACGTAAAGCCGAGAATTGCCGTCGAGTCGATGATGCTCGCTCTCTGGCGAGGGTGATTCGCCGCCTCCTTTTACCGATCAAGGGCTCGGACCTGCGGCTAAATAACGCGTCTGCGGGGCAGCGAGCCGCACCCCTCGGCCGGTACGGTCTGAGGTCGGGTTGCCACGTCCGGTGAAAGGGCCTGCATTTATGGGTCGTCAGATCGACGAGGGCTGGATCGAGGAGGCCGTCGAGCGCTATCGCCGCATCGAAGCGCTTCAAGCGGAGTTCGACGAGGCTGCCCGCCGTCTTACGGTGACCGTCCATTCGCCGGACGGGCTGGTCGAGCTCGTCGTGACCGCCGCCGGCGCCATCACCGACGTGCGCATCACCGGCACGCTGAGCGGGCGCAGCGGCGCGGAGCTGTCCCAGTCGATCCAGGCCGCCGTCACCGCGGCCGCCGGCGCGGCGCAGTGGGCACGGGAAAAGCTGCACGCCGAGATGTTCGCCGGCTACCAGCCGCTGCGGGAGGTCTGACGTGGACAGCCTGCGCGAGCTCGCGGCCGGCTTCGACGAGGCGGCCACCGCGCTCACCGCCGCCGGCCGACGCCTGGCCCACCTCGAGCCGCCCGCCTCGTCCTTCGGCGCGGGCGGGCCGGGACGCCTCGGCGAGGTGGGGCGCGCGCTGCACCGCCAGTGGCTCGACGCGTTCGGCGCGCGCGGGCGCGAGGCGGCCGTCGCGAGCACCCGGCTGGCAGATGCCGCCAGCGCCCTGCGCGCCATCGCCGCCGACTACTCCGATGTGGACGAGACCGCCCGCACCCGGGCCGGGGAGGTGTGATGGACGCGCTGGACCAGTTGGCCGGCTCGGCCACCGCGCTGCTCGACCGGGTCGACAGCGCGCTCGCCACCAGCGGCGCCCCCGGTGGTCACCCCATCTGGCCACTCCTGCGCCGCCTGGGCGCCCTTCCGGGCGCAGCAGCCAGCACCATCGCCGGGCTCCGACCCGCGCCGCTGGCCGCCGCCGGGCCGTCGTTGCGCGGCCTCATGCTTTTGTACGAGGAGCGGGGCGAGGCGATCGCGGACAGCGGCTCCTGGGAGGGGGCCGGTGCGGAGGTCTTCGCCGCGCACCGGGCCGCCCTGTCCACCCACCTGACCGACATGTCCGCCAAGCTCGCCGCGATCGAGGGCTATTCGACCGCGGTGGCTGAGTGGATCGAGGAGAGCCGCGCCGGCCTGGCCCGTGAGCTGGCCGCGGTGCTCGGCTCACGCGAGGCGGTCACTGTCACGGTGGAGCCGCTCGGCGTGCCCACCGCGGTCGCCGCGGCTGACATCGGCGCGCGGGTGCTGGGTGCGGTCGACGAGGCGTGCGAGCGGGCCGAGGCGCTGCTGCACCGGTGGGGGCCCGACCTGGCGGAGCTGCCATACCGGCCGCCGGACACCGGTCCGGTGGCATTCGGGCCCACGACACGAGCCTGATCGGCCATTCATCGCCGCCAATGGCAACGGCGTCGCGCTCTGGAGCAGTTGGTGCTCTCCCACTGCTCCGGCGGCGACGCCGTGGCCCCTTTCCTGCACCCCCCGCAGGTCTGTGGACATCCCACTCAACGCCGCTGTCCGGCGTTTGTCGTGGCTGGCACCCAGGAATCATCCGTAAGTGCGACCGCGATTGGGACGAACCGTGACCCGGCGCCGCCGAGTGGCCATCATGGCCACCGAGCCAGCCATGATCAATAGTGCACCCACGACTGCGGTCCAACCGACGTTTGCGCCGGTCACGGGGAGTCCACCACCGCCGCCGGCCGGCGGAGCGGCAGGTGCGGGGCGGGGTGCCAGCACGAGCGCGTCGAGCCGGCCGAGGTGCATGTCCAGGACGGCCGCGACATCGTCGTCCGCCGGCCTGGTGGCCACCTGCAGGCGGAGGGTGGTGGCCTCGGCGCGGGCCCACTCGTCGTTGACGTCCTTCTTGAGCGTGCCCACGGTCACCCGCAGGACCGAGCCCTCCGGACCGGCGCTGGGCAGGCCGCCCCCGGTCGGCAGGCCCGGCAGCGCGGGCAGGCCGGGCAGGCTGAGCGGGCCCTTCTCGCCGCGGCCGGTGACGCCGCTCAGCCGCTCGGGTTTGAGCGCCTCGACCGCGCCGCCCAGCCCGTCGAGCGGCACCTCCAGCACCTGACTCGGCGCGTCGAGCCGGCGGGTGCCGATGCCCGGGCCGGAGACCTCCACGATCGGCGCCCGGTAGTCCACATCCCGCCCGACCGTGAGCGCGGCCGGCTGGATCACCTTCACCGTCACCTGGGCCGGGGTGCCGGCGAGGATCCGCGCCTCGTTGAGCCCGCCCGAGGCGGTGGCCACCGGGCTGCCCCCCGCGTGCAGCCCGGTGGCCGTGCGGGCGCGCAGTGCGGCCGGTATCCGCACCAGCGCGACACCACCCGGCCCGGCCAGCACGTCCGCGCCCGCGACGGTGGCGCTGCTGCGCGTCCCCTCGGCGGGCTTGGTGCCGCAGGCAAGGCCGGCGTGCCACGTGGCGTACGCCGACAGTTCTCCCGCCCCACTCGACACGACGCCGAGGTCGCGGCTGTCCGCGTGCACCGTCACCGGCTTCGCGTTGCGTGGCGGCGCCTGCTGGTACGCGGTCCGGGTGAGCGGGCCGTCGGGCAGGTCGACGCCGAACAGCTTCGCGTCGAGGGATCGCGCCGCCGAAGCGGCCTTGACCGGTCCCGCCTCCGGGTCGAACGCCGAGCGGGTCGAGCCGAACCGCACGTCGGTGATCGGGCCGACAGGCAGGCCCAGCGGACGCAGGTCAAGCGTGCTGAGCGCCATCGCCTCGGCGCCCGCGCCGGCGGCGTACCCCGTGGGGCTCTGGCAGGCCGGTGCCGCGACGGCGGGTGCCGGCCCGACGGTGAGCGTGCCAGCGACGGCGATGGCGGCGATCCTGGACAGCGTCATGGGGTGACCTCCGGAACGTCGGGGCGTACGCGGGAACCCAACGACGCCTTTCCGAGCCCGGTTGCGGCGCGGCGATAGGTCCCGTTCGTACGGACAAGCCGGATGGCCCGAATGGTTACCCTTCAGCGGAAGCCGTACAGCGCCGTAGGGTGGGGCGCATGGGGATGCTCTGTGCGGTGAGCTTCAACCGGTACGGCCGGCTCTACTACCTCGACCCCGGCGAGCACCGCCCCCAGGTCGGCGACCGGGTGCTGGTGCCCACCGACGACGGCACCGAGGTCGCCGAGTGCGTGTGGGCGCCGCAGTGGGTGAGCGAGGAGACCGACGGCTTTCCCAAGCTGGCGGGCATGGCGACCGACCGCGACCTGCGGCGCGACGAGACCCAGCGCAAGCGCAAGGCCGAGGCGAAGGTGGCCGCCAAGCGGCTGATCCGCGAGCACGACCTGCCGATGAAGGTGGTGGCCGTCGACCACGTGCAGGAGGCGGGCGGCGGTGCCAACGGCGCGCGCACGACCATCTACTTCACCGCCCCGCACCGCGTCGACTTCCGCTCGCTGGTGCGCGACCTGGGCGCCACGCTGCGCTGCCGGGTCGAGCTGCGCCAGCTCTCGGCCCGCGACTCCGCGCGCGTGCAGGGTGGCATCGGCTCGTGCGGCCGCGACCTGTGCTGCGCCACGTTTCTGACCGACTTCGAGCCGGTCACCATCCGCATGGCCAAGGACCAGGACCTGCCGCTCAACCCGCTGCGCATCTCGGGCGCGTGCGGCCGGCTGATGTGCTGCCTGAAGTACGAGCACCCGCTCTACCAGAAGTTTCAGGCGTCCGCGCCCGCCGTCGGCAGCCGGGTATCCACACCGGAGGGTGACGGCCGCGTGGTGGCGCACAGCGTGCCGCGCGACTCGGTCGTCGTCCGCATGGACGCGGACGGCTCGCGGTGCATGTGCAGCCGCGCGTCGGTCTGCGGCCCCCGCAAGGCCCACGACGAGGCGTACGGGAGCTAAAGAAGAGCCCGGGTCGTGAGACCCGGGCTTTGCAGAGCCGCCTAACGGAATCGAACCGTTGACCTATTCATTACGAGTGAATCGCTCTGCCGACTGAGCTAAGGCGGCAACGGTGGTCAAGTGTACGGCACTCCGGCCGCCGGGTCGCAGGGGTTACCCCAAACGGCTACCCGGGGCAGCGCATCGACACGGGTAGCCACTAGGCTGCCCACGGTGAGCGAAGCTCAGCAGACCGCGCCGCCGCGCCCGCGCACCCTCGACCCACTTGAGCTCGGTTTCACGCCGCGCAAGCCGGTGCCCTGGCTGGCGCCGCTGCTGCTGCTGAGCACGGGCCTCCGCACGCTGCTGGCGATCCTCTTCGGGGCATACCTCGACAAGCGCGAGCTGCAAAACGCCCTGCCCGGCAGGATCTACCGCCAGCCGGGCGTCGACGGCGAGCTGTGGATCGACTACGTGGCCGACCTGGGCGACGGCTTCGATGCGACCTATTCGGTGGCGTACCTGCTGGCCCAGCCGGAGCTCGACCTCGACGGGCGGCGACTGCCCCGCGGCCAGGTCCTGGTCATGGGTGGCGACCAGGTCTATCCCACCGCGAGCGGCTCGGCCTACGAAGACCGGTGCAAGGGCCCCTACCAGGCCGCGCTGCCCGGCGCGCCGGCCACGGGCCCGCGCCCCACGCTGTTCGCGATTGCCGGCAACCACGACTGGTACGACGGGCTGACCGCCTTCCTGCGGCTCTTCGCGCGGCGCAAGGACGGCGAGATCGGCGGGTGGCGCACCGAGCAAAACAGGTCGTACTTCGCCACCGAGCTTCCGGCGGGTTGGTGGCTTTTCGGGATAGATGAGCAGTTCGGGGCGTACCTCGACGACCCGCAGCTGATCTACTTCGAAGAGGCCGCCCGCCATCTCGGCCCCGACGACCGGGTGGTGCTGGTGGTGCCGGCGCCGACCTGGGTGAAGGCGGTGGAAAACCCCGAGGCGTACGACGCGGTCGACTACTTCATCCGCACCGTGATCGCCCCCACGGGCGCCCGCGTCCCCCTGATCATCGCGGGTGACCTGCATCACTACGCCCGCTACGCCAACCCCGAGCGGCAGCTGGTCACCTGCGGCGGCGGCGGTGCGTACCTCTACCCGACCCACAAGCTGCCCCAGCGCATCTCGGTGCCCCCGCCCGACACGCTCGCCCGGCGGGCCAGCCGCAGCCTGCCGTACGACCTGGGAGGCACCTACCCCGAGCCGGAGCGCTCCCGCCGCTTCGGGTGGGGCATCTTCGGCAGGCTGCCGCTGCGCAACCCGGGCTTCGCGGTCATGGTCGGCCTGCTGCACACGCTGCTGATGCTGCCGATGGTCGGCGTCGTGCACCGCAACGGCGCGAGCG
The DNA here is from genome assembly GCF_011764425.1 of Phytohabitans houttuyneae. Lineage (NCBI taxonomy): Bacteria > Bacillati > Actinomycetota > Actinomycetes > Micromonosporales > Micromonosporaceae > Phytohabitans > Phytohabitans houttuyneae. The sequence continues at coordinate 3,620,055 of NZ_BLPF01000001.1, read as the reverse complement.
AGACGCGCATCTTCAGCATCCCGCTGGCCATCATGCTGCTGGTCACCATCGGCGGCGCCGTGCTCTTCGCCAAGCCACCGAGCGCGAGCGGCAAGCGCCACGCGCGGCACTGGCTGCTCGGCCTCACCCACGGCTTCGCTCAGGTGGCGCTGGCGATGCTCGGCACCTGGCTGTGGCTGCGCCTCCCGTTCGTCGACTGGCCGTGGCCGCTGCCCCCGGTCGCCGCCGCGGTGCTCTACGGCCCGATCATCGGCTACGTGGCCAGCCTGCTGGTGGCGACGTACCTGCTGGTGGCGGGCGCCTTCGGGGTCAACCTCAACGAGCTGTTCGCGGGGCAGGGCATCGAAGACGCCAAGAGCTTCCTGCGCATGCACATCGCCGCCGACGGCACGCTGACCATCTACCCGGTGGCGGTCGACCACGTCGGCCACGACTGGCAGGCCAACCCGGACGGCGCGCGCGGCACGTCGTGGGTCGAGCCGAAGGAACCGCTGAAGGCCCGCTTGGCCGAGGACCCGATCGTTCTCCGCTGACGGCGCGACCCGGCCGCCACGGGGCTTCCACCGGCGGTCGTCTGCGCCGCCCCGCTCGTCAGCGGTCGGGGATGGTTCACCGGAGCGCACGCATGGCACTCACGTCATAACTGTCAGTTGTCCGACTTCGCGCAGTGAGGGGGACTGTGCCTGGTTGAGGTGCAACCCTATGGCTGGTCGGCGCGTATGTTTGGTGGACAGCCATCCGGGTACCGCATCGACGTCTTTGACAGCGCCTACGCAGTCGAAAGTGCGGCCATCATGCAGACACGGCTCAACATTTCCGGTCATCCGGTCCACCCGCTCATGATGACCCTGCCCCTCGGGCTGATCGTGTGCGCGATCCTCTTCGACTTTGGTGCGCTGGTCGGGCTCGACTTCCTCGGCCAGGTCGGCTACTGGACGCTGGTGGCCGGGCTCTTCGCCGCCATCCTGGCCGTCGGGGCCGGCATGATCGACCTCTGGGACGTGCCAGCCGGTGCGGGCAAGCGGCGCGTCGTGGCGTACGAGCTGGTCAACCTCGGGATGGTCGCCCTGTTCGCGATCGTCTGCATGGTGCGGGTCGAAGACCAGGCCGCCGCCCCGACCGGCGGCATCTTCCTCGTCGAGCTGCTCGCCCTCGCGATCGGCGGCTACGGCGCGTGGCTGGGTGCCTCGATGGTGCGCGACTTCCGGATCGGCGCCGAGCCCGTCGACGACCTGCCGACCGACGTCATCTTCCCCGCCGACGCCCGCCGGCCACGCCCGTCCGAGGCGCGCCGACCCCGTCCCGCGCCGGCCGCCGACCGGATCCGCTGAGCCGCCCGGGCCGGGTCAGATCCGCGCCTGCTGGCGCAGCCGCACCGCGCCGGTGGCGGCCAGCACCACGATGGCGGCCGCGTAGGTCAGAAACCAGCCGTCGCTGTGCACTTCGACCGGCGACCAGTCCGGAGTCAAGTACTTCGCCAGTGGCCCGATCACCAACGGCAGGAGCAGCACGCCACCGGCCAGCGTGACCCGGGGGTCGACGGCTGCCCACAGCAGGAGGGCGGCCGCGGTCGCGACGGTGCCGCCCGGCTGGATGCCAGTGGTCACGTCGAAGGCCGTGGGCAGCGCCACCACGGCGACCGGCACGGCCAGCAGCCACGCGTACGGCGCGGTGCCACCGCGCGGGCGCCACCGGGTCAGGGGCAGGATCAGCACGGCCGCGATCGGCGCCGGCCAGAACGTCCAGCTGACCGTGATGACCGCGAACATCGGTCCCCAGTCGATCGTCCACGGCTGAGCGAGGTACTCAAATCCTCCGATGAAGCCGTCGTTGTTGAAGTGGTATCCGTGCAGCAGCAGGCCCACGGCGAACGTGGCGGCGGTCCCGATCAGCCCAGCACGTGGCGACCGGCCGCGACCGCGACGAGGCCCGCGGCGGCGAAGAGCGTCTCCAGTGGACGGAGGGCGGTGAAGGGTGTCGCTGGACTGCCCATGATGGGGCCGAACTCGGCGAGGCTCACCGCGGCGGTGGACGCGAGCAGCAGCAGGACGGCGAGGCGGGTGGCGCCGGCGAGCGTCTGGCGGCGCTGGTGCGGGCTGTGCACGCCGGCCCGCGTCTGCAGGCCGCGCAGCACCAGCGAGCCGGCCTCGCGAAGCGACGGATGGCGCTGGCCTGGCCTGGCCGCCTCCATCAACGTGCCGATCATCTCCTCGCCGCGCCCGCGGCGGTAGGCCGCCGGATACGCGCGCAGCAGCAACCGATACAGGGCCTCCAGGGCGGGGCTCATGCCGGCCGCACCTTCCCGAGGCCCACCGTGGGCCGGCGGGACGTGACCACGCGCGCCGCCTGCGTCATGCGCTCCGCCTCGGCCTCCAGCGCCGTCGCGCCCTCGGCGGTCAGCTCGTAGTAACGCCGGGCCCGGCCGTTGACCACCTGCTCGTCGACGACCCGCACGAGGCCCTCCGCGGTCAGCCGGTCGAGCGCCGCGTACAGCGTGCCGGCGGCCATCCGCACCCGGCCGCCGGAGAGCTCCTCCGCGCGCTTGATGACGGCGTATCCGTGCAGAGGTCCGTCCATCAACGCGGCGAGGGTGAAGTAGGTCGGCTCGCGCATCGTACTCATGTGGATAGAGTATTCAGTTGATCTTAGTATTACAAGTTTGCCCGCTTCGGGGCTGGGAAGGAGCTAAGGGAGAAGGAGGTCGAAAGAAATATGCCTACGACACTGCAGGGCAAGCGGGTTGCCTTCCTCGCCACCGATGGCGTGGAGGAGATTGAGTACACCAAACCGCGCGAGGCGGTCGAGCAGGCGGGCGGCCAGCCCGAGCTGATCTCGATCAAGCCGGGTCAGATCCAGTCGTTCCGTCACCTGGACAAGTCCGGGACGTACCCGGTCGACCGCACCGTGGCGGACGCGAGCCCGGACGACTACGACGCGCTGGTGCTGCCCGGCGGCGTGGCCAACCCCGACGAGCTGCGGACCCATCCGGACGCGGTCCGGTTCGTGAAGTCGTTCTTCGACGCGCACAAGCCGGTCGCCGCGATCTGCCATGCCCCCTGGACGCTGATTGAGGCTGGCGTGCTCGACGGGCGCACCGTCACGTCCTGGCCGAGCCTCCGCACCGACCTGCGCAACGCCGGTGCCACCTGGGTCGACGAGCAGGTGCACGTCGACAACGGCCTGGTGACCAGCCGCAAGCCGGATGACCTTCCGGCCTTCTGCGACAAGATGGTCGAGGAGATCGCCGAGGGCAAGCACTAACAGAGCGACCTCCGCGCGGGCCTCGGGTGCCCGCGCGGAGGGCCCGTCTTTAGGGACAAATCAGGTCCTAACACCACCTCAGGCGCCGAAACTGGGACCATGACCACCGCCGACGCGAGCAGGCCACGCCTCAGTCACCAGCAGATCCTGTTGCTCATGAGCGGTCTGATGACCGGCATGCTGCTGGCCGCGCTGGACCAGACCATCGTGGGTACCGCACTTCCCACGATCGTCGGCGAGCTGGGTGGCATCGACCACTACTCGTGGGTCGTCACCGCGTACCTGCTGGCGTCCACCGCCTCCACCCCGCTCTACGGCAAGATCTCCGACCTGTACGGGCGGCGTCCGGTCTTCCTGTTCTCCATCGGCACGTTCCTCGTCGGCTCGCTGCTCGCCGGCCTGTCGCAGAACATGACCCAGCTGATCATCACGCGCGGCATACAGGGCCTGGGCGCGGGCGGCCTGATGACGCTCGCGTTCACGATCATCTCGGACGTGGTCTCACCCCGCGAGCGTGGCCGCTACCAGGGCCTCTTCGGTGCGGTCTTCGGTGTCGCCTCGGTCGCCGGCCCGCTGGTCGGCGGCTACTTCGCCGAGCACGACTGGCGGTGGATCTTCTACATCAACGTGCCACTCGGGGTGCTCGCCATCGTCGTCTGCTACCACGTGATGCGGTTGATCCCGTTTCAGCGCCGCCCCCACTCGGTCGACTGGCTCGGCGCCGCGCTCATGGTGGCCGGCGTGAGCTGCCTGCTGCTCGCGCTGAGCTGGGGCGGCAACCAGTACCCGTGGGGCTCGCCCACGATCATCGGGCTCTTCGTCGCGGGCGGCGTGCTGGCGGTCCTCTTCCTGCTCCAGGAGGCCCGCACCAGCGAGCCGATCCTCCCGCTCAGGCTCTTCCGCCGCCGGACGTTCGCCCTCGCCAACGCGGCCGGCTTCATCCTCGGGCTGGTCATGTTCGGGTCGATCATCTTCATCCCGCTGTACCTGCAGATCGTCAAGGGCGCCACACCGACCCGCAGCGGCCTGCTGATGCTGCCGATGATGGCCGGCGTGATCGTGACCTCGGTGCTCTCCGGGCGGGCGATGAGCCGCATCGGCCGGTACAAGTGGTTTCCGGTCGCCGGCTCGGCCGTCCTGACCGCCGGCATGCTGCTGTTCACCCAGTTGCACGTGGACACGTCGCTGTGGCTGGCGTTCTTCTACATGGTGGTGATCGGCGTCGGCCTCGGCCTGTGCATGCAGTCCCTTGTCCTCGCCGTCCAGAACGCTGTCGAGCTGCGCGACCTGGGCGCCGGCACTTCGGCAGCCACGTTCTTCCGCTCGCTGGGCGGCTCGTTCGGCGTGGCGATCCTCGGCGCGGTGCTCTCCTCGCGGCTCAGCGCCGAGCTCAGCGAACGCCTGCCCGCCGCGGTCAGCCGCCTGACCCGCGAGCAGGCGGCCCGGCTCGAAGCGTCGGGCGGCGCCTCGAACTTTTCCATCAACGAGCCGGCCGTCATCCGGGCGCTGCCGGAGCCGTTGCGCGAGGCGATCCAGCTTGCGTTCGTGGACGCGCTGCACGTGGTCTTCCTGATCGCCGGCCTCGTCGCGATCCTCGCGGTCGCGGTGACGCTGGCCCTGCCCGACCGCGAACTGCGGGGGCCGACCCCACCTCCGCCGAGGACGCCGCCACCGACGCCGAGGCCCGTACGCAAACGCTGATCTAGCGCTACTTCAGCACCATCTGTCCCGTGCGTTCGAACGCGGCGAGGTCGGCCAGCGTCTCGAACACGCTGCGCGAGAGCGTCGGAGGCATCTCGTCCGGGTGGTACCAGCCCGCGTCGATGGTCTCGTCGGTCACCCGCGCCAGCTGGCCGGCCCACCGCTCGACCCGGAAGGCGGTCACGAAGAGCTGGTAGGTGTCCGCGTACATGTTCGTGAACGTGTACGCCGGGCCGGTGTAGAACGCGAACGGCGTCACCTCGGCCGCGCGCAGGCCGGTCTCCTCGTACACCTCGCGCACCGCGCACTCGGCGATCGACTCGCCCAGCTCCATGGCGCCGGCCGGCACCGCCCAGATGCCGTTGTCACGCCGCCTGATCAGCAGCACGCGGCCCGCGTCGTCGAACACGATCGCGCGGGCGCCGACGAACAGCAGGGTGCGGTCGCCGGCAATCGCGCGCAACTGGCCGAGGTACGACTCCGCCCATGGAATGCTCGCCACTCACCCGATCCTAGGGCGAGGCCGCCCCGATCTCTTCCGTTGGTGTGATCCAGGACACTACATTCGGAACCATGCGCAGCACGATGATGGACGCCCCGCTTCTTGTCTCGCGGATCCTGGAGCACGGCAGCACCGTGCACGGCACCGCCGACGTGGCCACGTGGACCGGCGAGGGCAGCCGCCGGATGACGTACGCCGAGGTGGGTGCGAAGGCGGCGCAGCTCGCCCACGCCCTGCGGGACGAGCTGGGGGTGACCGGCGATCAGCGCGTGGCCACCTTCATGTGGAACAACGCCGAGCACCTCGTCGCCTACCTCGGCGTGCCCAGCATGGGCGCCGTGCTGCACACGCTCAACCTGCGGCTGTTTCCCGACCAGATCACGTACATCGCGAACCACGCCGAAGACCACGTCGTCATCGTCGACAGCACGCTGATCCCGCTGCTTGCCAGGGTGCTGCCCACGATGTCCACTGTGGAGCACGTGGTGGTTGTCGGCGGGGGCGACGCGGCGCCGCTGGGCGACCGCGTGTCGGTACACCGGTGGGACGACCTGCTGCGCGACAAGCCGGAGCGCTTCGACTGGCCCACGCTCGACGAGCGTGACGCCGCCGCCCTCTGCTACACCTCCGGCACGACCGGCAACCCGAAGGGCGTGGCGTACTCGCACCGTTCCATCTGGCTGCACTCGACGCAGGTGTGCGCGCCCGAGGGCTTCGGGCTCAGGCCGTCCGACCGCGAGCTGGCGATCGTGCCGATGTTCCACGCGATGTCGTGGGGTATCCCGTACGCCGCGCTGATGTCCGGCGCCTCGCTGGTGATGCCGGACCGCTTCCTCCAGGGCGAGCCGCTTGCCCGGATGATCGAGGCGGAGCGTCCCACGAAGGCCGGCGCGGTGCCGACCATCTGGACCGAGGTGCTGTCCTATTTGGACAACAACGAGGTCGACGTCTCCTCGCTCAAGGAGGTGATCGTCGGTGGGTCGGCCTGCCCGCCGGCGCTGATGGCCGCCTTCCGCGACCGCTACGGCATCGACATCATCCACGCGTGGGGCATGACCGAGATGTCCCCGCTCGGCTCGGTGTCCCGCGCGCCGGCCGGCACGACCGGCGACGACGCGTGGGCGTACCGGCTCACCCAGGGCCGCGTGCCCGCGGGCGTCGCGGCGCGCATCGTCGGCCCACTGGGCGAGCAGATGCCCGCCGACGGCAAGTCCGTGGGTGAGCTCGAGGTCCGCGGGCCATGGACGACCTCGCGGTACATCGGGGAGGAGGTCCCCGACCCGGACAAGTTCCGCGACGGCTGGCTGCGCACCGGCGATGTCGGCACCCTCTCCGCGGACGGCTTCATCACGCTCACCGACCGGGCCAAGGACGTCATCAAGTCCGGCGGCGAGTGGATCTCGTCGGTCGAGCTGGAAAACGCCCTGATGGCCCACCCGGCGGTGCTGGAGGCGTGCGTGGTCGGCGTGCCCGACGAGCGCTGGGACGAGCGCCCGCTGGCCACGGTGGTGCTGCGCGAGGGCACCACCGCGACCCCCGAGGAGCTGCGCGACTTCCTCGGCGAGCGGGTCGCCAAGTGGCAGCTCCCCGAGCGGTGGGCCTTCATCGAGGCGGTGCCGAAGACAAGCGTCGGCAAGTTCGACAAGAAGCAGGTGCGCTCCAGCTACGCCGACGGCGCCCTCGACGTCACCGAGGTGCGGTAGCGGTCAGGCGGACTTGCGGGCCGTGGCCTTCTTGGCGGGAGCCTTCTTGGCCGGGGCCTTCTTCTCCGCTGCCTTCTTGGCGGGCTCCGCCTTCTTCGCGGCCGTCTTCTTGGCCGGCTCGGCCTTCTTGGCGGGGGCCTTCTTCGCCGGCTCCGCCTTCTTGGCCGACCGCGCCGACGAGATCGGCGTGGGCTCGCCCTCCTCGCCGCGTGCCGCCCGGGCCCGCTCCACCGACGCCTTCAGCGCGGCCATCAGGTCGACCGCGGCGGCCGGGGCCTCCTCGACCTCCTCCGGCTGCACGACCTCGCGGCCCTCGACCTTGGCGTCGATGACCTCCTGGAGCGCCTCGCGGTAGTTGTCGGTGTAGTCCTCCGGGTCGAACTCGCCGGCCATCGAGTCGATCAGTGAGCCGGCCATGGCCAGCTCCGGCGGGCGCACCTCGATGTCCTCGTCGAGGAAGTTGAAGTCCGGCTTCCGGATCTCGTCCGGCCACAGCATCGTGTTGAGCAGCAGCACGCCCTCGCGCACCCGCAGCGTGGCGAGCTGCTCGCGCTGCCGCAGCGCCACCTTGACGATCGCGACCCGGTCGGCGTCGGAGAGGGCGTCGCGCAGCAGCACGTACGGCTTGGTGGCCGCGCCCTCTGGCTCCATGAAGTACGCCTTGTTGTACAGGATCGGGTCGACCTGCTCGGCCGGCACGAACTCCAGCACGTCGATGGCGTGCGAGGTGCTCAGCGGCAGGTCGGCGAAGTCTTCGTCGGTCAGGATGACCATCTCGCCACCGCCGATGTCGTACCCCTTGGCGATGTCGTCGTAGGTGACTTCCTCACCGCAGATCGAGCAAGTGCGCTTGTACCGGATGCGTCCGCCGTCTTCCCGATGAACCTGGTGAAAACGGATATCCTTCTCCTCGGTCGCCGAGTAAAGCTTGACGGCGATCGACACGAGGCCGAACGAGACCGCACCCTTCCAAATCGCGCGCATTGACCGGCTCCCTATCAGCTGACGTGTCCGGAACCCCCGCTGCGTCCACTGCAACAGCCCGGTCACACCAGGATCGCACCGCAAAGAACGGGACGCGAGGGCTTCAGAGTGGATCTATGGTGGGTTTCGTGGCTGGTGCGCCGCTGAAACCCATGCTCGCGACCACCGGGGAGCGGCTTCCAGCCGGTTCCGGGTGGGCGTATGAGTTCAAATGGGACGGCGTACGCGCGATCACCCAAATCACTCAAGGTGCCTCGCGGATGTGGGCGCGGTCGGGTGCGGAGATCACTCTCGCGTACCCCGAGCTGGCCCGCCTCGGCGCCACCCTCGACGACGCGGTGCTCGACGGCGAGGTGGTGCTGCTCGACGAGGCGGGGCGGCCGAGCTTCACGATGCTCGCCGAGCGGATGCACGTACGCGAGAAGCCGCGGGCGGCGCGGCTGGCGGCGAGCATCCCGGTGACGTACATGATCTTCGACCTGCTGCGGCTGCGCGGCGCCGACCTGACCGGCTGGCCGTACACCGAGCGGCGGGCGGCACTGGAGTCGCTGGCGCTGGCCGGGCCGCGCTGGGCGGTGCCGCCGAGCTTCTCCGACGGCCCCGCCACCTACGCCGCGGCGAAGGAAAACCAGCTCGAGGGCCTGGTCGCCAAGCGCGTCGACTCGATCTACCGGCCGGGTGTCCGCACCGGCGACTGGGTCAAGGTCAAGGCGGAGTTCACCGCCGAGTTCGTGATCGGCGGGTGGCGGCCGGGCGCTCGCAAGATCGGTGGGCTGCTGGTCGGCGTGCCAGGACCGGACGGGCGGCTGATGTTCCGCGGCCGGGTCGGCGGCGGTATCGGCGCGGCCGCCGAACGCGCGCTGCTCAGCGTGCTGGAGCCGCGGCGGGACGCGCAGTCGCCGTTCGGCAGTGACATTCCGCGTGAAGATGCCCGTGGCGCGAACTGGGTAAGACCGGAGATCGTGGTGGAGGTGAAGTACGGCCAGCGCACGCCGGACGGGAGACTGCGCTTCCCGCGGTTTCTGCGGCTGCGTCCTGATATGCGACCGGAGGACGTTGACGATGAGCGGGAGTCGTGAGGCTACGGGCATGGACCACGACGGCGGACGAGCGCCGAGCGACGGAGCGTGGTGAGCGTGAGCGGGAGTCGTGAGGCTACGGGCATGGACCACGACGGCGGACGAGCGCCGAGCGACGGAGCGTGGTGAGCAATGCCTAAGGAGCAGCGGATCCGGGTAGAGGTCGACGGCCAGTCGCTGGAGCTGTCCAACCTGGACAAGGTGCTCTATCCGGCCGCCGGCTTCACCAAAGGCGAGATCATCAACTACTACACGCAGGTCGCGTCCGTGCTGCTCCCGCACCTGCGCGACCGGGCACTGACCCGGATCCGCTTCCCCAACGGGGTCAATGGTCAGTCGTTCTTCGAGAAGAACAAGCCCGGCGGTACCCCGGACTGGGTGCGTGTCGAGACGCTGCCGGTGCCCGGGTCGACAAAGGACCGCGAGACGATCGACTACGTGGTCGCCGACGACCTGCCGACGCTGGTGTGGCTGGCCAACCTCGCCGCGCTGGAGCTGCACACCCCGCAGTGGCGGATCGGCGAGCACCCCGACCTGATGGTGGTCGACCTCGACCCGGGCGCGCCGGCCGGGCTGCGCGAGTGCTGCGCGGTGGCGGTGCTGATGCGCGACCGGCTGGCCGAGGACGGGTTGACCGCCCTGCCGAAGACCTCAGGCAAGAAGGGCATGCAGCTCAGCTGCCCGATCGCGGGTGACCAGCCGGCCGAGGAGGTCTCGGCGTACGCGCACCGGATCGCCGAGGAGCTGGAGCGGGCCAGCCCGAGGACGATCACGTCGAAGATGACCAAGCGGCTGCGGCCGGGCAAGGTCTTCATCGACTGGAGCCAAAACAGCGCCGCCAAGACGACGGTCGCGCCGTACTCGCTGCGCGCCCAGGCCACGCCCACCGTCTCCACGCCGCTGACCTGGGAGGAGGTGGAGGCGGGCGCCGCGCGGGCGTTCACCCCGAGGAGGTGCTGGAGCGGGTGGAGGAGTACGGCGACCTGCTTGAGGCGCTGCTCACACCCGGGCCGTCGTTGCCCACCAAGTAAGTGACTGCTAACTTACTCGCATGGGTGCCGGCACGCGGATGAGCGCGGACGAGCGGCGCGTGGCCGTTCTCCGCGTCGCCCGTGAGGAGTTCGGCCTGAGCGGGTTCAGCGGTGCCTCCACCGAGGCCATCGCCCGCCGGGTCGGCGTGTCCCAGCCTTACCTGTTCCGGCTCTTTCCGACCAAGAAGGCGATGTTCCTCGCCACGGTCAACGACTGCTTCGACCGCGTCCAGGCCCTCTTCGAGGAGGTCGCGGAGGGGCTGACCGGCGAGGAAGCGCTCAAGGAGATGGGCCGGTCGTACAAGTCGCTGCTCGACGACAAGGCGACGCTCCAGATGCAGCTGCAGATGTGGGCCGCCGCCTGCGACGACGAGGACATCCGCCAGCTCGCCCGGGAGCGGGTCAGCGGGCTGTGGCGCCAGGTCATGCGCCTGTCCGGCGAGGACGACCAGCGGGTCATGCAGTTCATGGCGGCGGGCATGCTGCTCAACGTCATGGCCGCGATGGACCTGCCCAGGGTCCGCGAGCAGCTCGGCGAGGCGCTCACCGGCCTCTCCGACCCTTCTGTCTGAGCGACTGCCACCTCACATCGAATGGGGATCGAATCGTGGGAAAAGAAGTTAGTGACCAATCACTAGGCAAGCTGCTCTGGACGTTCGTCGTCACCGGTGTCGCCACGTTCATGGTCGCGATGGACAACCTCATCGTCACCAACGCGCTGCCGGTCATCCGCGTCGACCTCGGCACCGGGCTCGAGGGCCTGGAGTGGACGGTCAACGCGTACACGCTCACGTTCGCCGTGCTCCTGCTCACCGGCGCCGCGCTCGGCGACCGCTTCGGCCGGCGCAAGGTGTTCGCGATCGGCTTGGTGATCTTCACGGCCGCATCGGCGCTCGCCGCCCTCTCGCCGGACATCGAGACGCTGATCGCGGCCCGCGCGGTACAGGGCGTCGGCGGCGCGATCATCGCGCCGCTCAGCCTCACGCTGCTGGCCGACGCGGTACCGCCACAGCGGCGGGGTGCCGCGTTCGGCATCTGGGGCGCGATGAGCGGGCTCGGCGTCGCGCTCGGCCCGGTGATCGGCGGAGCGGTCGTGGACTCCGCGTCGTGGCAGTGGATCTTCTGGATCAACGTGCCGATCGGCCTGATCCTGCTCCCGCTCATCGCCGCCGTACGGGAGAGCCGCGGCGGCGCCGGCCGCCTCGACCTGGTCGGTGTCGTGCTCGCCACCGCCGGCCTCTTCGGCGTCGTCTTCGGCCTGGTCCGCGGCGGCAGCCACGGCTGGACGAGCGGCCCCGTGCTCGCCGGGCTGGCCGGCGGCGGTGTGGTCGTGGTCGCCTTCCTCGCCTGGCAGGCCCGCGCCCGGTACCCGATGCTGCCCCTCCCGCTCTTTCGCAGCCGCGGCTTCAGCGTGGCGAACGCGGTCGGCTTCGTGATGGCCTTCGGCATGTTCGGCGCGGTCTTCCTCGGCGCGCAGTTCCTGCAGACCGTCCAGGGGTACTCGCCGCTGGAGGCCGGCCTGCGCACGCTGCCGTGGACCGCGGCGCCGGCCCTCGTCGCCCCCTTCTCCGGCGCGCTCGCCGACCGCATCGGCGTGCGCCGGGTGCTGGCGCTCGCGCTCGCCTTCCAGGCCGTCGGGATCGCCTGGCTGGCCGTTGTCACCTCACCCGACGTGCCGTACGGCGAGCTCGTGCCGCCGTTCATCCTGGCCGGTGTCGGCATGGGGCTGTTCTTCGCGCCGATGGCGAGGGCCGTGATGGACTTCGCGCCGCGCGGCATGGAGGGCGTCGCCTCGGGCGCGTCCAACGCGATGCGCCAGCTCGGCACGGTGCTCGGCATCGCGGTGCTGGGCGCGGTCTTCTCGGCCGTCGGCGGCTACGCCAGCGGGCAGGACTTCGTCGACGGCATGCGCGCCGGCCAGATCGTCGGTGCGGTGGTGCTCGCCGGCGCCGTGCTGCTCGCGCTCGTCATACCGGAAAACCGCCGGACCCCGCCGGCGGCCGCAGCGGCGCCGCTCCAGCCTCAGGCCAGCACGTCGTCGGCGTCGACGATGGTGTAGGCGTAGCCCTGCTCGGCCAGGAACCGCTGGCGGTGCGCCGCGTACTCGGTGTCGATCGTGTCCCGGGAGACCACCGTGTAGAAGTGCGCCTGCCGCCCGTCGGACTTGGGGCGCAGCACCCGACCGAGGCGCTGCGCCTCTTCCTGGCGGGAGCCGAACGTGCCGGACACCTGCACCGCGATCGCCACCTCGGGCAGGTCGATCGAGAAGTTGCCGACCCGGGAGATGACCAGCGTGCGCAGCCGTCCCGACCGGAACTCGTCGAAGAGCCGCTCGCGCTCCTTGTTGGTGGTCGAACCCTGGATGATCGGTGCGTTCAGCGCCTCGCCGAGCTGGTGCAGCTGGTCGATGTACGCCCCGATCACCAGCACCTGGTCGTCCACGTGCCGCTCGACCAGCGCCTTCACCACGGGCAGCTTGGAGCGGGCGGTGGCGGCGAAGCGGTACCGCTCCTCGGCCTCGGACGTGGCGTAGGCCATCCGCTCCTCGTCGGAGAGCGTCACCCGCACCTCGGTGCAGTCGGCCGGCGCGATCCAGCCCTGCGCCTCGATGTCCTTCCACGGCGCGTCGTACCGCTTCGGGCCGATCAGCGAGAAGACGTCGCCCTCGCGGCCGTCCTCGCGTACCAGCGTCGCGGTGAGGCCGAGCCGGCGGCGGGCCTGCAGGTCCGCGGTGAAGCGGAAGATCGGCGCGGGCAGCAGGTGCACCTCGTCGTAGATGACAAGGCCCCAGTCGCGCGCGTTGAAGAGGTCCAGGTGGGTGAACGCGCCGCTGCGGCGGGTGGTGAGCACCTGGTACGTGGCGATCGTGACCGGGCGGATCTCCTTGCGCTCGCCCGAGTACTCGCCGATCTCCTCCTCGGTCAGCGACGTGCGGGCCAGCAGCTCGCGCTTCCACTGGCGGCCGGCCACGGTGTTGGTGACCAGGATCAGCGTTGTCGCCGAGGCCTGTGCCATCGCGGCGGCGCCGACCAGCGTCTTTCCCGCGCCGCAGGGGAGCACGACCACGCCCGAGCCGCCGGCCCAGAAGCCGTCGACCGCCTCCTGCTGGTACGACCGGAGCTTCCAGCCGTCTTCCGCCAGCGCGATCTGGTGCGCCTCGCCGTCGACGTACCCGGCGAGGTCTTCGGCCGGCCAGCCGAGCTTGAGCAGCGCCTGCTTGAGCCGGCCACGCTCGGACGGGTGCACCACGAGCGTGTCGTCATCGATCTTGGCGCCGAGCATGCCGGCGAGCTTCTTGGACTTGGCGACCTCGACCAGCACCGCCCGGTCGAGCCCGCGCAGCACCAGCCCGTGTGTCGGATGGTTTACCAGCTGGAGCCGCCCGTACCGGTCCATGGTCTCGGCCACGTCGACCAGCAGCGCGTGCGGCACCGGATAGCGGGAGAAGCGCAGCAGCGCATCGACCACGCCCTCGGCGTCGTGCCCGGCGGCCCGCGCGTTCCACAGGCCGAGCGGGGTCAGCCGGTACGTGTGCACGTGCTCCGGCGAGCGCTCCAGCTCGGCGAATGGCGCGATCGCCATCCGGCAGGCCGGCGCGTCCGGGTGGTCGACCTCCAGCAGCAGGGTCTTGTCCGACTGCACGATCAACGGTCCGCTGCTCAAGATCGCCCTCCTCCACACAGACCCTCCAGTGTTGCACGGTGCGTGGAGTGCGTGCCCGGGGTCGCCTTGCCAGGCGCTGGCAAAGTGTCGCGAAGAAATTCTTCATCAGACGCAACCGGACTGGTAGGGCCGTGCGTCTACGTGACGACAACTGCTCTGGGGAGGGCGCCGTGGTAGGCAAAGGCTTGCGCTTGGTCGCCGTTGCAGTCGTCGCGCTGTTCGGAGTCGGTGCGTGCGCGCTCGAGTCGCAACCTGGCCAGGCTGGGGGAGATCCCCAGTCGGTGAGTGCGGGGCAGGGCGCTACGGGGGCGAGTGCGCCGCCCGACCCGACAGCGTCCCCCACTTCCGTGCCGACCCCGTCCACGTCGCCCTCGGCCACGCCGAGCCCGACGCCGACGACCACGACAAAGGCGCCGAAGCCGAAGAAAACCACCAAGCCGGGCTGCCCGCAGGGTGACAGCCAGCGGGCGGTGGAGGTCGCGCTGGACAAGCTGGGCACGTTCGGCGAGGTCACGGTCGACGGCAAGCAGTCGGACGCCGACTGTAAGGCGATCAGGAAGTTCCAGCAGCGGTACGGCATCAGCCCGGCCGCCGGTCGCGCCGGCCCCACCACGGCCGATGTCGCGCAGCGCCTGGCCGCGACCGACACGAGCAGGTGCAAGACAGGATCGGGCACCACGTTCTGCGTCGACCTCACCCACCAGACCGTGTTCGCGATGCGCGGCGGCAAGGTCGTGCTGAAGCCGACGGTCACCCGCACCGGGATGCCCGGCTTCGCGACACCGACCGGGGCGTACTCGGTGCAGAACAAGGCGCTGAAGGAGTGGTCCAACCCGTACGAGGTGTGGCTGCCCTACTGGCAGCGCTTCAACGGGGGCATCGGCTTCCACGAGACCACGACGTACATCCACACGAAGTCGATCGGCTCGCACGGCTGCGTCAACCTGCTGCCGTCCGACGCCCGCGCCTTCTACGAGCTCGGCAAGGTTGGCACCCGGGTGTACGTGTTCGGCCACCGGCCGGGCACCTGAGGCACCCGACCGGTGGCCTTCTTCACTGGGGGAGAAAGGTCAGCCGAGGCTCAGGCCGTAGACCGACATCACCTCGTTGAGCGGCTGGAAGAAGGTCGTGCCGCCGGTGGAGCAGTTGCCGCTGCCGCCGGAGGTCAGGCCGAGGCCGGAGCTGCCGGCGAAGAGCGAGCCGCCGCTGTCACCGGGCTGGGCGCACACGTTGGTGCGGATCAGGCCGCTGACGGTGCCCTGCGGGTAGGTGACCGTGGCGTTGGTACCGGTCACGGAGCCGCTGCGCACGCCGGTGGTGCTGCCGCTGCGACGCACGGACTGGCCGGTGACCGCGTTGCCGACCGACGTGATCGACTGGGTGCTGCTGCCGGAGTACAGGTACACCGCGCTCGGCCGGGCGATGCTCGTGTTCGTATACCGGACGACGCCGTAGTCGTTGCCCGGGAAGCTTGACGCCGCGCGGGTGCCGAGCGTGGTCGAGCCGTTGGTCCACGTCGAGCCGGCGTTGGTGCAGTGGCCGGCGGTCACGAAGTAGAGCGCGCTCGACGTACGCACGTTGAAGCCGAGCGAGCAGCGCGAGCCACCCGTGTAGATCGCCTGGCCGCCGGCGATGAACAGCTGGAACTTGTCGGGCGTGCTCTCCAGGCGGGCGGCGTCGCCGGCGGCGGCCACAGCGGCCTTCACCGCGGCGAGGCGGGCGCCGGTCACGGTGCTGTCGACGGTCACCACGACCTGGTTGGTGACCACGTCGGTGTGGCGTGCGGTACCGGGCGTGTCGACGGTCTTCGACATGTTCGCCTGTACGGAGTCGAGCTGTGCGGCGCTGTACTTGACCGTCTTGGCGATCGCGCCGGACTGTCGCACCTGCTTCGCCGCGGCGGCATCGGTGACCGCGACGACCATGCGGCCGCTCGCGGTGTCGATGTACGCGCCGCCCGAGCGGGCGCCGAGGCTCTCGCTGAGGCTGGTGGCCGCGGGCGCGTCGGCAGCGAAGAGCGGCTCGGGTGCCGCCTGTGCGGCGGACGGCCACAGCACCGTGCCGACGAGGAGTACCGGCGCGGCGAGGATGACCGCGGCAGGTCGGGTGAGTCTCACGTGAGCCTCCAGGGGGTGTTTGGCACACGTCGGTGACGTGATGGATGATCTCGACCGTTTTGATGCCGAGATGTGAAGAACATTTCCATCACATCGAGCAATTCACAAGAACTAATATGTGGGGGATGTATCCGGCGATATGGCCGTTAAGGCGGCGCCGGGACGCCCGCGTAAGGCGCGTCAGTCGTCGAGGACCGCGGCCGTGATCCGGTGCAGCGCGAAGGTGTGCAGCATCTCCGTGCGCTCGTCCTCCGCGCGCAGGTAGCCGCCGCCGATCGACACCGGCCGCACGAGGCGGGAGGCGGTCGCGCCGTGCGCGTCGACGTAGCCGACCCAGACCAGCGCCTTGTCCCGTACCGCCTGCTGCAGCACGGCAAGTGCCTGGCTGTGTGCCTGTACCGCGGTCAGCCCTTCGACGCCGTGACCGTTTGCGGCGCGGACGGTGACCGGGGCGCGGCGGGCGGCCCGCGCGGCGGCGTCACCCCGCCGCAGGTGCTCGACGATGCCGGCGAGGCGGGGCGGGGTGAGCGGTGGCGGCCCGAGCGGGTCGGTGCGCAGCCCGGCCGAGGTGCGCACGGGTGCCCGGCGCGACTTGGTGCGGCTGAGCACGGCGGCGCCGCTGGCGTCCTCGTGCACCGGCGGGTAGCCGGCCTCGCGCAGCGCGGTGAGCAGGCGCCCGATCTGGTACGGCGTGACCAGCACGGTCGGTGCCAGCCGGCGCAGCGTCAACGCACCCAGCCGCTTGTCGGCGAGCAGCTGCACGAGCAGCGCCTCGTCGTCGCTGCGCACGTACGCCCCGGCGCCACCCGCGCGCAGCCCGCCGTGCTTGCGGGCCACGTCGTCGACCATGTACGTCAGGCCCTGCGGCACCGGTGTGCGGGAGCGGCGGCGGAAGACCGCGTGCAGGTCGTCGGCCGTGTAGCCGGCGTCGAGGGCGCGGCGGACGCTGGCCTCGGTGACCCGGTGCACGCTCGCGCCGCCCGCCGACTCCTGCTCGGCGACAAGCTCCAGCTCGGCGGCGAGCGCCGGCTCCGGCGGTCCGGGCACGACCACGGTGAGGTCGGCCTGCACGAGCACGTGGTCGACGGGTGCGGGGAGGAGGGCGTCGAGGGCGCTGGCGACGCCGGGCTCCTCGTGCGCCCGTACCCCCAGCGGGTCGTCGTCCGCGGCCTCTTCGCGCGTGGTGAGCACCCGCCCGTACGTGGTCAGCGCCCCGAGCCCGGTCACACCGAGCAGTGCCGCGTCGGTGAGGACCTCGCGGTGGATCGCCTCGCGCCCCTTGGCCCGGCGCGGCGCCCGCCAGGCGAGCAGCGCGAGCACCTCGTCGGCGCTCGGCGCGGTGCCTGGTTCAAGCTCGGCGAGCACCTCCAGCACGGCGCGGCGGGCTGCCGGCGCGCCGGCCCGCTCCGCCTCGGTGGCCAGCGCGTTGATCGGCCGGTCGCGCTCGTCACGCTGCCCGACAAGGCCGGGCTGCCGGGTCATGGCCAGCCACGCGGTGGCCAGCCGCTCCCAGCGCAGGGCGAGCGGGATCGCGCGCCACGTGTCGTACGCCGCCGTGGGCAGGAAGATCAACTCGGCGCCGACCCGCGCCGCGGGCGCCTCGGCCTCGCCGGCCAGCCCCGCCGCGTACGCCACCTCGAGCAGCAGCGCCGCCACCGGCTCGTCCAGCGCGGTCACCTTGGCGAGGCGGCGCAGGTCGCGCACACCCATCCCGCCCGAGCGGAGCATGGTCACCGGCTCGGCGTCGAGGGCGGCGAGCAGGGACTCGGCCTGCCGTACCACCTCCATCGCCTGGCCGGCCCCGGCGGAGTCGACGCTCTTGAGCTCGCGGGCCGCGCTGGCGATGGCCGGCGGCCGCACCTGCAGCGGCCCCAGCGGGCCGGAGTCGCGCCGCAGCAGCAGGCCGATCTCGCGGGGCAGCTCCATCGCCTCTCCGGAGATCCGCACGAGCAGCCCGTTGTCGAGCAGCCACCGGACCGGCGAGTCGGCGGCGCTCGTGCCGCCGGTCAGCGTGCCCACCGGCGGACCGGCGGCGAGGCGGTCGAGCACCGCGCGAGCCGGCGGCGGAGCGGCCAGCAGCGTCCGCCGGAGCCGGGCCGGGTCCGCGCAGAGGGCCGCCGCGGTCGCGTCCAGCTCCGCGGCGGGGCGGCCGAGACCGGCGGGGTACGGCGAGGAGACCTCGTCGACGCCGCCGACCACGTGCAGCGCGTCGTCGGGACCCGGCACGAGCAGCAGCTCCCGCAGCCTCCCGAGCGCCGCCCGCACCGCCGCGGCATCGCCCTTGGCCATCGCGAGCACGGCGTCGACCGAGGTGGTGCCCTCGGCCGGGTCGCGGGTGAGGCGCACCGCGTCGAGCACCTGCAACGTCAGCTGGTCGAGCCCGTCGAGCGCGCGCGCCACCGACACCCGTGACTGGGCCCGCACCGCCAGCGCCGACAGGTCGGAGGGCACGGGCATGACGAGGTCCGGCCGTAGCTGGAGCAGCGCGGCCAGGGCGCGGTCGGGCATCGCCCGCAGGTGCTCGGCGAGAGTCGTTGCCATCGTCGTTCCACGCTAGCTGAGGCTGCGTGGTGGCGCGGCCAGCGTTACGGGTCGTCCTGCGCCCGATGGCCGCCGCGCGGGGCCCGCGCGCGTCCTGCGAAGATCGGGGCGTGGCGCAACAGGTGGTTGTCGGGTTCGACCTCGACATGACGCTGGTGGACTCCCGTCCGGGCATTGCCGCCGCGTTCCGGGAGCTTTCCGCGCGCACCGGCGTGTACGTGGACGCCGACGCCGCCGTCAACCGCCTCGGCCCGCCGCTGCGCCACGAGCTGCGCTACTGGTTTCCCGCCGAGCAGGTCGAGGAGGCGGTGGAGGCCTACCGGGCGCTCTACCCGGCGTACGCGATCGCTCCCTCGACGCTGCTGCCGGGCGCGGCCGAGGCCGTCGAGACGGTGCGAGGGCTCGGCGGCAGAGTGGTCGTCGTCACGTCGAAGCTGGGCCGCCTGGCCCGCCTGCACCTCGACCACCTCGGCCTCGTGGTCGACGAGGTGGCGGGAGACCTCTTCGCCGAGGGCAAGGCGACCGCGCTGACGGAGCACGACGTGCGGCTCTACGTCGGCGATCACGTGGCCGACATGGTCGCCGCCCGTACCGCCGCGATTCCGGGGCTCGGCGTCACCACCGGACCCTGCTCCAGCGAGGAGCTTTGGGCGGCCGGCGCCAGCGAGGTGCTTGATGACCTGAATGGATTCCCAGGCGCGCTGACGGGGTTGCTCCGGTTAGCCTTGTGACATCAGCAATCCCGCAAACGGAGTTGAGGTCAGCGGTGCCTACGGGTCGAGTGAAGTGGTACGACGCGCAGAAGGGCTACGGCTTCGTCACCAGCGACGAGGGTGGCGACGTCTTCCTGCCCAAAAACGCGCTACCGGGGGGCGTCACTGAACTCAAGAGTGGGCAGCGGATCGAGTTCGGTGTCGTCGACAGCCGCAAGGGCGCCCAGGCGATGGGCGTGACCCTGCTGGAGGCGCCGCCGTCGGTCACCGAGCTGCGCCGCCGCCCGGCGGAAGAGCTGCACGGCCTCATCGAAGACATGATCAAGGTGCTTGAGGCGAAGGTCATGCCCGACCTGCGCCGCGGCCGCTTCCCGGACAAGAAGACGGCGCAGACGGTGGCCCAGGTCGTGCACGCGGTGGCTAGAGAGCTGGAGATCTGAGCAGGGCCTCCACCGCCTTGTGCCCCTCACTGCCGAGATCCTCGGTGAACTCGTTGACGTACAGCGCTATGTGCTGGTCCACCACGTCCGGCTCCATCTCCTGGGCGTGCGCCAGCACATAGTCGCGGCTCGCCTCCGGGTGGGCCCACGCGTGCCGCACCGAAGCCCGCACCCACTGCGCCGCGACCTCCGGATCCACCGCACCCCGGCGCGCCAGGATCGCCCCGAGCGGTATCGGCAGCCCGGTCTCGCCCTCCCACCACTCACCGAGGTCGGCCAGCGCCGTGAGGCCGTAGCGGTGGTAGGTGAAGCGCGCCTCGTGGATGACCAGCCCGGCGTCGAACCGCCCCGCGGCCACCCCCGGCATGATCTGGTCGAACGGCACGACCTCCACCTTCGCCGGCGGCTGCGCGGCTGCCCACTGGCGCATCAGCAGGTACGCGGTGGTCCGCTCGCCCGGCACCGCGATCGTCGCCCCGGCCAGGTCCGCGCGCGGCTCCTTGGTGAGCACGAGCGGACCGCACCCGCGCCCGAGCGCCCCGCCGCACGGCAGCAGGTGGTAGTCGGAAAGCAGCCAGGGCAGCGCCGCATAACTCACCTTGACCAGGTCAAACGCCCCCTTCTCGGCGGCGGTGTTTGTCACGTCCACGTCGGCGTACGTCACGTCGAACGCCGGCGCCCCCGGCACCAGCCCATGGACGAGCGCATGAAACACGAACGTGTCGTTGGGGCACGGTGAGATCGCGAGTGAGAGCGCCACGCCCCCACGCTAACCCCAAAATGATCCGAGCTACCGCGACGTCCGCCGTGGTCCAGACCGTTGCTCCCGCGGCCTCACCCTCCGCCGTTGGTCACACTCCGGCGGGGTCGGGCTTGTCGCTGACACTCGCCCTTCGTCGCGGGCCCTCTCAAGCTGGGCGCACGTATGCGCCCACCCCCATTCCCGGTCCGTCGACCTCCTGGGCGCATCGGTGCGCCCAGCTTGAGATGCGCGCTAACCAACACACCCGCCCCGTCGCCCGGGGTTATCCACAGGGAAACGGGTGGGGCTTGAGGAGTCACGGCGAGCTTGGCACGCTGCCGGCGTGGGCGAGGACGTGCTGGATCTGGCCGTGACCCTCCGCGCGCTGCGGCGGAGGGCCGACCTGAGCCAGCGGGAGCTGGCCGACCTCGCCGGTCTGCCGAAGAGCACGATCACCCGCATCGAGTCGGGAGAGATCGTGGATCCGCGGTTTCGCACGGTCGAGCGCCTCGTGCGTGCGGCCGGCACCGTGATCGCGGTGGGTGAGCACATCGAGCCCGCGCCGGGCGAAGGGCTGCGTGACCGGGCGGACCGCAACTTTCCGCCGCACCTGGACGTGCGGCCGGTCGAGCAGCTCACCGACTGGGCGGCCGCGTGGTGGGCGCACTGGCACCGGCTGCCGCGCAGGGCGTGGCCGCTGGAGCCGCCGGAGTTCACGTATGACCTGAGTCGCACGCGACGAGCGCAGCGCCGCCACCGGGAGTGGGTGTGGCAAGGGCTGCGCCTGCGGTGGGTTGGCGAGCGCGGGTTGCGTGCCGGCGACGTGTGGCGTCTGGTGGCCGAGGCGCCGGACGGGGCGCCGGTGGGAGAGCTGCGGGCGTTCCTGCGAGGCGCGCATCCGGAGGACCAGCCGGGGTGTGAGGCGGTCCTGGAGGGTGTGGTGGTGGCGCGTGGCCTGCGCGGGATGGGGATCGGGCGGCGGCTGGTGGGCGAGTTCGCCGCGGAGGTGGAGCGGTCGGGCGTCGGGCTCGCGCGGGCCGTTGTCGGTGCCGGGACGGCGGCGGCCTTCCTGCGGCGCTGCGGGTTTCGCGAGGACTCCGGGCGGGTGGTGGCGATGGTGTTCGGGCGGCACGCGGGCTGGGTGCCGGACGGGGCGGGCTGACCGCTCAGGCGGTGAGGGAGCGGGCGGCTCTGGTCAGGGCGGCCAGTGCGTCGGGGATGCGCCAGGCGGCGCGGTCGCGCGGGCCGATCGCGTTGGAGATCGTGCGGAGCTCGGCGAAGGGTAGGCCGGCGTCGATGGCGGCGCGGGCCGCGCCGTACCCCTCCATGCCCTCGGCCACCGCGGCCGGAAAGCGGCGTCGCAGCGCCTGCGCCGTCTCGGCCGTGCCGGTCACCGTGTTGAGCGTGAGGACGTCGCCGGTGATCGCGTCCGGGAGGGCGTCGCGGAGCCTGCCCAGGAGGGTCGGGTCGGCCTCGGCGATCGCGGTGCCGAAGCCCAGCTCGTCCAAGGGGATGAAGCCGTCGGGGGAGTCGGCACCGAGGTCGGCGGCGATGCTGCGGGTGGCCAGGACGGTGGCGCCGAGCGGGGCGCGATGGGCGAAGCCGCCCGCGATGCCGGCGAGGATCACCGCCTGGAACGGGCGTGCGGCGGCCTCGGCCAGCGCAAGCAGGCGCGCGGTGCCGGCGGCGGCCGAGGCGGCGCCCACGCCCACGGCGGCCACCTGTGCGTGACCGCTTGGCAGGCCGGCGCGGACAGCCTCGGCCTCCGCCTCGACGGCGGTCACGACCAGCAGCGTCATGTGGGCGGGCCGGACGACGGGCGGTACACGTGGAAGCCGGGCGGCGGGACGGTGTCCTTTTCCTCTTCCACGACCGGTTTCGCGGCGGGCTCAGGCTCGGGTGGCGGTGCTGCCTTCCGCCGCCACCGCGACTGCTTCGGCTGCTGTGGCGGCGGCGTGGGCTTTGCCGGCGTGGGCTTCGCCGGCTCTGGCTCGGGTGGAGGTGTCGAAGACGGGGGCGTGGCCGCGGTGTCGGCCTCGGGATCGGCGCGGCCGTTCAGCTTGTCCTTGCGCAGGGCGCCGGCGACCACGACCGCGCGGGCGGCGGCCAGCACCGCGACCACCGTGGCGACCGCGATGCCCAGGCGGCCCTGAAACGGGATCAGGCCCAGCGCGCCGCCGGCCACCCACGCGACCATCAGCACGGTCTCGGAGTGCGCGAAGGCGCTGGCCCGCAGCCGCTCGCCGATGCGCTCCTGGATCGAGGCGTCGACCGCGAGCTTGGAGATGCCGCTCATGAACGCGGTCACCAGGCACAGCAGCGCCACCATCGCGAGCGAGAACTTCAGCGTGGTGAGGACCGCCACACCGGCCACGATGATCAGGCCGCTCGACTGGAGGGCGGCCGGGCGGTGGATGCGCATGCGGGTGCCGATGGCCGTGGCGAGGAAGCCGCCGACCGCGAGCGCGCCACCCACCAGGCCCAGGGCGACCTCGTCGCTCACGCTGCGACCGAGAAAGTCGGTCGTGAGGTTGTCGGCCTTGATGGCGAACGCCAGGAACAGCAACAGAAACCCGTACAGCCCGCGGAGTGCGGCGCTGCTCACGAGCGTGGCGACGACCAGGCGGCCGGTGAGCGCGCGGTCGCCGCGGCGCAGCCCCATCGCGGCGAACGGGCGGGGAAGCGTCTCCGGCGGGTCGGAGTCGGCCTTCGGCGGCAGGCGCAGCGCCACGACCATGCCGACCAGGAAGATGATCGAGGCGACGCGCAGCGGCCACTGCGGGCCGAACTTGAAGGCGAGCAGGCCGATCGGCGTCACCGCGGCGCCGGCGATCATGCCGTACACACCGGCGCGCGCGGCCGCCTGCGACAGTCCCATGCCCTCCGGGAGCAGCCGCGGGACGGCGGCGGAGCGGGCCACGCCGTACGCCCGGGAGAGCGCGAGGACACCGAACGCCGCCGGATAAAGGCCGAAGCCGTGGATGTAGTCGGACATCAGCCAGGCGAGGAACGCGCGGCCGAGCATGGTCGTGGCCAGCGCGTATCGCCGGCCGTGGCGGAAGTGGTCGAGCAGCGGCCCGGCGACCGGCGCCAGCACCGCGAACGGGATCATCGTGACCAGCAGGTAGATGGCGACGCCGCTGCGCGCCTCACCGATCGGCGCGCTGAAGAAGATCGTGCCGGCCAGCCCGATGGCGATGAGGATGTCGCCCGCGTACGACGCGGCGTGCAGGTCGAGCAGGCGGGTCATGCCCACCTCGCCGCCGGCACCCTTGGTGCGGACGGCACCGACCTTGCGCCCCGCCCACCGGCCGCTGCGCACAGAACTCCGGCCGAAAAGCCGCGTCCACCGGATCATCGAGCCGACAGCTCGGCCGAGCGATGGCAACAGCGGCATCCCCCATTTTGGCGCATGGCACAATAGCCGGCGTGACCAGGACCGCCGCAGCTCGTGCCGCTCGTCTCGACCAGGTCTGCGCCGAGGCGGTCGATCTGGCCCGTTCGGCGATCACCGAGGTCGACGCCTCCGACGTGGGCGAGCACCTCGACGCGGTGGCCGAGGGAGACCGTGTGGTCACCCACTTTTTCGAGTGCCAGCTCGCTGGCTACCGCGGCTGGCGCTGGGCCGTCACCGTCACCCGCGTCTCGCGCAGCAAGCACGTCACGGTCTGCGAGACGGTGCTGCTGCCCGGCCCCGATGCGCTGCTCGCGCCCGGCTGGGTGCCGTGGCAGGAGCGGCTGCAGCCGGGCGACCTGGGCGTCGGCGACCTGCTGCCGACCGCGCCCGACGACGACCGTCTCGCGCCGGGTTACATGCTTTCCGACGACCCGGCGGTCGAGGAGGTCACCTGGGAGCTCGGGCTCGGCCGCTCACGCGTGATGTCCCGCGACGGGCGCGGTGAGACCGCCCAGCGGTGGTATGACGGCGATCACGGTCCCGACGCCCCGATCTCGACCGCCGCGCCCCGCAGCGCGCGGTGCGGCTCGTGCGGGTTCTACCTGCCGCTGGCCGGCTCGCTGCGGCAGGCGTTCGGCGTGTGCGGCAATCTCTACGCGCCCGACGACGGTCGCGCGGTCAGCGTCGACCACGGCTGCGGCGCGCACTCCGAGGCGACCCGCGAGCCCGAGGCGCCGGTCGACGAGCTGTCCACGGTGTATGACGACAGTGAGGTCGAGTCCGTCGCGGTGAGCCGCGCGCCGGGCTCGGTGGAGGTCGGCGAGCCGCCGGAGCCCTACGGGCACGGTTAGCCGCTGCGCGCGCGGCGCCGCCTCCGGTTTCGGTCGTGGCGCAGCATGACCGCCAGACCGACGAAACCAAGCAGAAAACCGGCAAGGCAGGTCCAGAGCCAGTCGGTGTGCCCGTTATCTTCCAGCCAACCGCGGAAGAAGATCAGCAGCACCAAACCGGCCACCGCCCAGCCGATGATCCCGGCGACGGCGAAGGGCACCATCGGTGGATCGAGCGGCTCCACCCGGGTGGTGGCTCGTGTTGATCAGGCACGAGGCAAGGGTACGGCTTTGTAACTTGCGAGTGCTTCCTCGGTACCCCCTGATCTGGGACGATGCGCGGAACCGTATCCATGATCATAGGTGAGGTTCCATGGACCGTTTCGACCGGTTCTTTGAGATATCCGCCCGTGGGTCCACATTGGGCCGTGAGGTCCGGGCGGGTTCGCCACCTTCTTCACGATGGCCTACATCGTCGTCCTCAACCCCCTGATCCTCTTCGGCGCCACCGACGGCGACGGCCAGAAGCTGGCCATCCCGGCCGTGGCCGCCGCCACCGCGCTGGTGGCCGGCGTGATGACGATTCTGATGGGCGTCGTGGCCCGCTTCCCGCTGGCGCTAGCCGCCGGGCTGGGCGTCAACGCGCTTGTGGCGTACGAGATCGCGCCGGAGATGACCTGGGCCGACGCGATGGGACTCGTGGTCATCGAGGGTGTGATCATCGCGATCCTCGTGCTCACCGGCCTGCGTACCGCCGTGTTCCGCTCGGTGCCCACCCAGCTCAAGACCGCCATCGGCGTGGGCATCGGCCTCTTCCTCGCGCTGATCGGCTTCGTGGACGCGGGGTTCGTCAAGGGCAACGCCGGCACCCCGCCGGTCGGCCTCGGCATCGGTGGCGTGATCGTCACGTGGCCGGCGTTCGTCTTCGTGATCGGCCTGCTGGCCACGCTGCTACTGGTGGTACGCAGGGTCAAGGGCGCGATCCTCATCGGCATCCTCGGCACGACGGTGCTCGCAGTGATCGTGGAGGCGGTAGCGAACGTCGGCCCGGCCGGCGGCCCGAGGGCAACCCGCACGGCTGGTCGCTGAACGTGCCCCAGTGGCCGTCCAGTTGGGACGCGACGCCGGACCTGTCGCTGCTCGGCGAGTTCAACGTGCTGGGCGCCTGGGACCGCGCCGGCCCGCTGGTGGCGCTGATGTTCGTCTTCACGCTGCTGCTCACCGACTTCTTCGACACGATGGGCACGATGGTGGCGGTCGGCCAGGAGGGCAACCTGCTGGACGAAAACGGCCAGCCGCCGCGCACCCGGGAGATCCTGCTCGTCGACTCGGTGGCCGCGGCCGCCGGTGGCGCGGCGAGTGTGTCGAGCAACACCTCGTACATCGAAAGCGCCGCCGGTGTCGCGGAGGGCGCCCGCACCGGTGTGGCCAACCTTGTCACGGGCGCGCTTTTCCTTGTCGCGGTCTTCCTCGCGCCGCTGGTGGAGATCGTGCCGTTCGAGGCCGCGTCCGCCGCGCTGGTGATCGTCGGCTTCCTGATGCTGACCGCCGTACGCACGATCGAGTGGACCGACTACGAGATCGCGATCCCGGCGTTCCTGACGATCGTGCTGATGCCGTTCACGTACTCGATCTCGAACGGCATCGGTGCCGGCGTGATCACCTACGTGCTGATCAAGCTGGTGAAGGGCAAGGCGCGCGAGGTCCACCCTCTGCTGTATGCCGTCGCCGCACTCTTCGTGCTGTACTTCCTACGCGGTCCCATCGAGACGTTGCTGTTCTGACGCTCGTGACCGTGGTCATATTCGGTGGTCGTTAGCCTAGCTTATTAGTTAGGCTAACGACCGTGACGGAGCGGACGGTGATGGCGGTGCCAGTGACCGCTGTGCAGCTCGCGCCTATGGTGCGCGATGCGATCACCAGGCTCAACCGGCGGGTCCGGCAGACTCGGCCCGTCGGTGACCTCACGGCGACCCAGCTCAACGCGCTGACCAGTCTTGAGCTGGCCGGAGCGCTGACCCCCCGGGAGCTCGCCGATGTGGAGCGGGTCCAGCCGCCGACGATGACAAAGATCGTCGCAAAGCTGGAGGAGCGCGGCCTCGTGCAGCGCTCGCCCCACCCGACCGATGGGCGCCAGGTCATCCTGGCGGCGACCGAGGCCGGTCGCGCGGTTCTGGCTCAGTTCGAGCGGGCCCGCGACGAGTGGCTGGCCAGTCGCTTGGCGGAGCTGCGCCCAGAGGAACGCGACACGCTGCAGCGAGCAGCCGAGATCCTGCGAAAGCTCGCCCGCGCCTGAGCACCGCTCACCGGTGTCGCTTCGTCCACTGTGGATGACGCGTACCGGCTGAACTTCTTTCAACCGAACAGCGCGGCGCCGCCAAACGGCGGGCCGCAAGTGGGGTTGGAAAGGGTTCATTGGTGAGGGAGGCGCACTCTCAAGTGCGGGCAAAGCTGAGCACCACTTTCCAGTCGTTGACGGTTCGTAACTACCGGCTCTTCGCGACCGGTCAGCTGATCAAGCTGATCGGCGTCTGGATGATGTTCATCGCGCAGGACTGGTTGGTCCTCGAGCTGTCGGATGACTCGGCCACCGCCCTGGGTGTGGTGACGGCACTGCAGTTCACGCCCGTACTGCTGCTCACCCTCTTTACCGGGCGCCTCGCCGACCGGTACGACAAGCGCCTGCTCCTGCTGATCGCCAACACCACGTGGAGCGTCCTGTCGCTCGCGATGAGCATCCTCGTGGTGAGCGGAGCCGTCCGGCTGTGGCACGTCTTCGTCTTCGCCGCCCTGCTCGGCGTGGCCAACGCGGTGGAGACGCCGGTACGCCAGGCGTTCGTCTCCGAGCTCGTCGGCATGTCGCTGCTGCCCAACGCGCTCTCGCTGTCGGCCGCCACGTTCAACGTCGCGCGGATCGTGGGACCGGCGGTGGCCGGTGTCGCGATCGCCTTGTTCGACGTCGGCCCGGTCTTCATGATCAGCGCGGTCAGCTCGCTCGCGCCGCTGCTCATGCTCGCCCGGATGCGGGCCGCCGACCTGCACCGCCAGGAGCTGCCGCCGATCGACGAGCGCGACGCGGCCAAGGTCACCGACGGCCTGCGGTACGTCGCCCGTCGCCCTGACCTCGTCATGCCGATGGTGCTCATCTCGGTGATCGGCATGGTGCTCTTCAACTTCCAGCTCACGCTCGCCGCGCTGGCCAAGACCGTCTTCAACACCGGCGCCGCCTCGTTCGGCCTGTTCACGACGGCGCTCGCGGTGGGCGCGCTGGGTGGGGCACTGGCCAGCAGCGGGCGGCGCGAGCGCCCTTCGGCGTACGTGGTGATTTTCGCGGCCCTCGCCTTCGGTGTGCTCGGCACGCTGGTCGGCCTCGCGCCCGCGTACTGGCTCGTGTCGCTCCTGCTCGTGCCGACCGGATTCTTCATGGTGTATTTCGCGCAGGCATCGAACCAGCGCATCCAGCTCAGCGTCGACCCGGCGTACCGGGGTCGTGTCATGGCTCTGTGGGTGCTCGTCTTCCTCGGCACCAACCCGGTCGGCGCCCCGCTGATCGGCATGGTGGCCGAGAAGTACGGCGCAGGCGTGAGCATCTGGGCGGGCGGCCTGATCTCGATCGCGACCGCGGCGCTCGCGCTGGTCTGGCAGCTGCGCCGCACCGGTGGGCGGCTGCGGCTGCGGCTGCGTCCACTGCCCCGGCTGTACGTCGTGCACGCCTGACGAGCCCCGCACAACGAGTCCGCCATCCGTCAACTGAAACTGGTAGCAATAGTCGAAGAATCGGCTTAGCGTGAAGGATCGTGGCCATCGTGCACGCGGTTGTGCTGGCACTGGCGCTCGTAGCGCTGGTGTTCCTGCCGTGCGCGGTGGCATTCTTCATCTGCTCCGACGGCCCGGTCCGCCACATCCGGCGCCGGCTGGGCGCGCGCCGCGAGCGCCTGGCACTGCACCGCCTTGACCGCACGCTGGGCCAGCAGGCCATCTCGCTGGCCGAGCTCGACGAGCACCAGCCGAGCATCCAGCAGATCGCCGCCGATCTGCGCCGCCTCGACCGCCAGCGGCTCGGCATCGCCACCCACTCCAAGGTGTGGCACGCCGCGGTCCTGCTGGCATACGACGACCGCCTCCGCCTCGCCAGCCGGTGCCTCGGCGTCCCCGAGCACCTCGACCAGCTCGACGGCGTCGACCTGGAGATCGAGCGGGTGCGGGTCGAGGGCGAGCTCGAAGCGGCCGGCCTCGCGCTGCGCCCCGGCGCACCCCGCCACCAGGACCACTAGCCGTTGCGGCTCTTCGTCGCGGTCTACCCGCCGCAGCAGGTGGCTGACGACTTCGCCGCCTGCGTCGAGCGGCTGCGGGTCAGCCAGGCCATGCGCGCCGGCGTCAACACCCGGGTCGCCGCGCGGGACAACTGGCACGTGACGCTGGCGTTCCTCGGCGACGCGCCGGACGACCGCGGGGCGGACGCGGCCGCGGCGGTCGAGCGGGCCGCGGCACTCGCCGAGCCGTTCGAGGTACGGCTCACCGGCGGCGGCCGCTTCGGGCGCCGGCGGTTCACGATCCTCTGGGTCGGGCTCGGCGGCGAGGTGCCGGCGCTGGCCGGGCTGAGCAAAGGGGTGCGGCGCGAGCTGAAGCGGGCCCGCCTCGACTTCGACCCCAAACCGCTGCGCCCGCACATGACCGTCGCCCGGCCCGGCGACCGCGTCGACCTGGCGGCGGTGGATGCCGACCGGGCGGCACTCGACGCGTACGAGGGTCCACCATGGACAGTGGCCGAGGTGGTGCTGGTGCGCAGCCACCCCGGCCCCAAGCCGACCTACGACCGCCTCGGCGCGTGGCCGCTCTGAGCGGCAGCTACCAGGCCCACGCCTCCGGCGCCGGGCCGCCGTTGCCCACCGGCGGGAAGAGCTCGTCGAGCTGGGTCAGCACGTCGTCGGTGAGCACCACGTCGAGCGCGCCGAGTGAGGCGTCGAGCTGCTCGGCGGTGCGTGGCCCGATGATCGGCGCGGTCACGCCCGGGCGGGACAGCAGCCAGGCGAGCGCGACGTTCGCCGGGTCGTACCCGAGGTCGGCGGCAAGCTTCTCGTACGCCTCGATGGTCGCCCGGTGCTCGGCCAGCGAGTCGGCCGCCCGCCCGCTCTTGGCGCGCGCCGCCCCACCCTCGGCGATCTTGCGGATCGCCCCGCCGAGCAGGCCGCCGTGCAGGGGCGACCAGGGGATGATGCCGATCCCGTACCGCTGGGCGGCCGGCACCAGCTCAAGCTCGACGTGCCGGGTGAGCAGGTTGTAGAGGCACTGCTCGGAGACCAGCCCGAGGAAGTGCCGCGCCGACGCGGTCTCCTGCGCCTGCGCGAGGTGCCACCCTGCGAAGTTGGACGAGCCGACGTAGAGCACCTTGCCCTGGTCGACCAGTGTCTGCATCGCCTGCCAGATCTCCTCCCACGGCGTCTCGCGGGAGATGTGGTGCATCTGGAGGAGGTCGATCCAGTCGGTCTGCAGGCGGCGCAGCGAGTCTTCGGCCGAGCGCACGATGTGGCGGGCGGACAGGCCGCGCTCGTTGGGCCAGTCGCCCATCCGGCCATACACCTTCGTGGCCAGGACCACCTTCTCCCGCCGGCCGCCGCCCTGTGCGATCCAGCGGCCGATGATCTGCTCGGTGACCCCTTCGCCGGCCTTCCCGCCGTACACGTTGGCGGTGTCGAAGAAGTTGATGCCGTGCTCCAGCGCACGATCCATGACGGTGAAGCTGTCCGGCTCGCTGGTGTGCGGGCCGAAGTTCATGGTGCCGAGGCAGAGGCGGCTGACCGACAGGCCGGTGCGGCCCAGGTTCGTGTACTCCATACGCAAACCCTGCCACGCCGATCAGGCGATGGCAGCGCGGAGATCAGGAGGTCTCGCGGGCGGCCGGGCCGGTGCCGAAGAGCACGTCGTCCCAGCTGGGCAGGCGCTTGCGCGGCTTGCCACCGGCCTCGGTGGACTCACCCGCCGCGGCGGCACCGCCGGTGGTGCGGCGCGGGCGCAGCACGGCCAGCGACGGCACGGCGGGGACCTCCTTGGGCAGGTCGCTGTCGTCGTCGAAGGCCGAGCCCTGGCCGCCGCCGAGCAGCGCGGCCGCGCCACCGGCCACGGGACGCTGCCGGGACGGCTCGGTGGGTGCGGCGGCAGGGTCGAGGCCGCGGCCGGGCGAGCTGATCGGCCGGTCGAGCGAGGCGAGCAGCGCGTCGCGGCCGGCCCGGATCGGGTCACGGGTGCGCGACTTGTCGCCGGCCGCGGGCAGGCCGTGGCCGCCGCGGCTGGGCTCGGTGCGGGACGGCCCGGGCAGGCCGTGGCCGCTGCGCTCGGGCGGCGGCTCCTGGCCGAGGATCTGCGTCGGCCGCTCGGCGCACAGGTACTGCGCCATGTCGTCGTGTGGAGAAACCACCTGGCGCGTCTTGTCGAGCTCCCAGATCGCCTGCGCGGTGGCCTTGCCGGAGGGCCAGGTGGCCACGATCCGCCAGGTGCCGTCTTCGCGCCGGTAGGCGTCCCAGGAAATTTTTTCGGAGTCGATGCCGTGCTGGGCGAGGCGGCCGTCGACCACCTCGGAGAGCGGCGCACCCTTTTCTGACGTCTTCAGGCGCGTGCGGCGAGCGTGCTGAGCGAGCATCGCCCGCTCCTGCAGGACCGGCCCGGCGTAGCGCAGGACCCGATCGACCGGCACGCCCGCGATGCGGGCGACGTCGTCGGCGGACTCGCCGGCGCGGATGCGCGCCTGGATGTCACGCGGGGACAGCGACGGTGCCGGCTCGCTGCCGGTGCCGGCCACGGACAGAGTCACCGAGCCCACGCCGGGCTCGGCGTGCAGCGCGGTGGAGATCCGCTCGTCGAGAGGGAGCGCGAGGAGCCGGCCCACCTCGTCGGCGAGCACCAAGGCCTGGCCGTCCTCGGAGAGGGCGACGAAGCGTACTGGCCGCATCGCGTTGCCTCCGTCCCGCTTCGCTGGCCTCCGCCATCCCTGGCCAGCCACACCCAGGGATGTCCTCGCCACACGGTACGCGCAATCTTCACCCCGCGGGGGAGGCCACACGGCATGTCGCGTGGCCGCCACCCACCAGGGTTCTAGAGGCGCTCGACCACGTAGTCGATGCAGGCGGTGAGCTTGTCGACGTCGCTGGGGTCGACGGCCGGGAAGAGCGCGACGCGCAGCTGGTTGCGGCCGAGCTTGCGGTACGGCTCGGTGTCGACGATGCCGTTGGCCCGCAGCACCTTCGCGATGGCCGAGGCGTCGACACCGTCCGCGAAGTCCACAGTGGCCACGACGTTCGACCGGAGCGCGGCGTCGCTGACGAACGGGGTCGCGAAGGACGAGCGCTCGGCCCACCCGTACACCACGCCGGCGCTCTCGGCCGTGCGCTTTGTCGCCCAGGACAGCCCGCCCTGCGCGAGCATCCAGTCGGTCTGCTCGGCGGCCAGGAAGATCGTGGCCAGCGCGGGCGTGTTGTACGTCTGCTCCAGCCGCGAGTTGTCGATCGCGGTGACCAGGTCGAGGAAGGCGGGGATGTAGCGGCCCGACTCCTTGATCTCCGTGGCCCGCGCCAGCGCGGCCGGGGACATCAGCGCGATCCAGATGCCGCCGTCGGAGCCGAAGCACTTCTGCGGCGCGAAGTAGTACGCGTCGGTCTCGCGCACGTCGACGTCGAGGCCGCCGGCGCCGGAAGTGGCGTCGACCAGCAGCAGCGCACCGTCGTCGGCGCCGGCCACCCGCTTGATCGGCACCGCCACGCCGGTGGAGGTCTCGTTCTGCGGCGTACCGTACGCGTCGACGCCCGCCTCGGCCTCGAGGGACGGCGCGGAGCCCGGCTCGGCCTTGCGCACGGTCGGGTCGCCGAGGAACGGCGCGGCCTTGACCGAGGAGGCGAACTTGGCACCGAACTCGCCGAAGCTCGCGAACTGCGCCCGGTCGCGGATCAGCCCGAACGTCGCGACCTCCCAGAAGGCGGTGGAGCCGCCGTTGCCCAGGATGACCTCGTAGCCCTCGGGCAGGGAGAAGAACTCGGCGATGCCCCGGCGCAGGCGCGCGACCTGGTCGCGCACCGTCTTCTGCCGGTGGGAGGTGCCGAGGAAGGTGGTCGCCACGCCGGACAGCGCGGTCACGGACTCGGGGCGCACCTTGGACGGCCCGCAGCCGAAACGGCCGTCGGCGGGCTTGAGGTCCTCAGGGATCCGGATGCTCGGTGTGTCAGCCACGGCCGACATCTTTCCACCCAACTCCGGCGGGCCGGGCCATGGCCCGCCGGAGTGTAAGCAAGGGCACGCTTGCCCAAGATCGAGTGCTCAGAGGCCGTGCGGGACGGTGTCCCAGCCCTCCACGTCGGTGGGCTTGCGGGGTGCCGGGCCGACGTACGTGGCGGAGGGGCGCACGAGCCGGTTGAGCCCCTTCTGCTCCAGGATGTGCGCGCTCCAGCCGCCCATCCGCGCGCAGGTGAACATCGAGGTGAACATGTGCGAGGGCACCTCGGCGAAGTCGAGCACCACCGCGGACCAGAACTCGACGTTGGTGGCCAGCACCCGGTCGGGCTTGCGGTTGTGCAGCTCCTCCAGCGCGGCCTTCTCCAGCGCCTCGGCGATCTCGTAGCGGGGCGCGCCGAGCTCCTTGGCGGTGCGGCGCAGCACGCGGGCGCGCGGGTCCTCGGCCCGGTAGACGCGGTGGCCGAAGCCCATCAGCCGCTCGCCGCGGTCGAGCACGCCCTTGACGTACCCCTCGGCGTCGCCGCTGCGCTCGACCGCCTCGATCATGTGCAGCACGCGGGAGGGCGCACCGCCGTGCAGCGGGCCGGAGAGCGCGCCGATGGCGGAGGAGACGCAGGCTGCCGCGTCGGCGCCGGTCGAGGCGACGACCCGCGCGGTGAAGGTGGAGGCGTTCATGCCGTGCTCGGCGGCCGAGATGAAGTACGCGTCGACGGCCTTGACGTGCCGGGGGTCGGGCTCGCCCCGCCACCGCTTCATGAACCGCTCGACGATCGTGGATGCCTTGTCGATCTCCTTCTGCGGCACGGCCGGCAGGCCGAGCCCGCGGGCCGACTGCGCGACGAACGAGAGCGCCGTTACCGACACGCGCGCGAGGTCTTCGCGGGCCTGCACGTCGGTGATGTCCAGCAGCTGCGACAGGCCCCAGTACGGCGCGAGCATCGCCACCGCGGACTGCACGTCGACCCGTATGTCGCCGGAGTGCACCGGCACCGGGAACGGCTCGGCGGGCGGCAGCCCCGGGCCGAAGCGACCGTCGACGAGCAGGGCCCAGACGTTGCCGAACGAGACCTGGCCGATCAGGTCTTCGATGTCAACGCCGCGGTATCGAAGCGCGCCGCCCTCTTTGTCGGGCTCGGCGATCTCGGTCTCGAAGGCGATCACGCCTTCCAGTCCCGGCTTGAAGTCGGACATTTCGCTCTCCTGGATCCTGTTGTCCGCACTGACAGCGCCAAGCCACGTGGTGACCACGGCAGGTTGCGTGCCATCTTGCCTGGTGAGTAACTAACTTTGCGAGCGCTCGGTCTTGTGGTACATGCGACATCATCCCTTTTCCGCCGAGTTAACGGGGGTTACCCCTCGCGTCGAGAGGATGGGGCCGTGATCGGCGACACACCTGAACCGGCTCGCATGCGCCGCGACTACGGCACCGCCAACGCGCTTTCTCCCGATGGCCTGGCCGGCGACTGGTGGGTCCAGTTCGACCGCTGGTTCGCCGACGCGGTGGACGCCGGCCTGCCCGAGCCGAACGCGATGATCGTGGCCACCGCCGACCCGCACGGCCGCCCCAGCGCCCGCACGGTGCTGCTGAAGGGGTACGACGAGCGCGGGCTTGTCTTCTACACCAACTACGAGTCGCGCAAAGGCGTGGAGCTGGCGGCCAACCCGTACGCCAGCCTGGTCCTGCCCTGGTTTGCGATGCGCCGCCAGATCGTGGTCGCCGGCTCGGTCTCCCGGGTGAGCCGCGCGGAGACCGAGGCGTACTGGGCCACCCGCCCGCGCGAGTCACAGCTCGGCGCCTGGGCCAGCCCGCAGTCCCAGGTCGTCGCGGACCGGGCCACCCTCGACCGGGTCTACGAGGAGACGGAGAGGAGGTTTCCGGAGCAGGTACCCGCGCCCGAGCACTGGGGTGGACTGCGTGTCGCGCCCCACACCGTCGAGTTCTGGCAGGGCCGTACCGGTCGGCTGCATGATCGATTGCGCTACCGCCGCACCGACGAGGGAGTGTGGATCATCGAGCGGCTGGCCCCTTGACGCGGAGCCTCACCCGGAGTTGGGCGATCGACGTCCGCCCGCTGAGTGTTCCCGCGTACCGCCGCATGTGGGTCGGCAACGCGGTCTCCTTCTTCGGCTACCAGCTCACCGCGGTCGCGGTACCGGTCGAGATGTTCGCGATCACCGACAACTCGCTGTGGGTCGGCCTGCTGGGCATCGCCGGCCTCGTACCGCTGATGATCTTTGGTTTGTGGGGTGGCGCGGTCGCGGACGCCGTGGACCGCCGCCGGCTGCTGCTGGCCAGCTCCACGCTCATGTGGGCCTCGACCGCCGGCCTGCTGCTTCAGGCGGTGCTGCGGGTGGGCAGCCCGACGCTGCTGCTCGGGCTCGTGGCGGTACAGACCATCGCGTTCGCGATCAGCTCGCCGACCCGGCAGTCGATCATTCCGCGCCTGGTCGGGCCCGAGCTGCTGCCGGCCGCCAACACGCTCAGCTTCACCACGACCAGCGGCAGCGCGGTGGTCGGTCCGCTTGTCGCCGGCCTGATCTTCGGGACCTTCGGCACCGAGAGCGGGCTGCCCATCGCGTACGGCGTGGACGCCCTCTTCTTCGCGGTCGCCTTCTGGGCCACGCTCCGCCTGCCGCCCATCCCGCCCGGCGCCGAGCGGGCCACGATCGGGCTGCGCAGCGTCGTCGACGGCATCCGCTACCTGGCGACCACGCCGGTACTGCTGCTCTCGTTCGCCATCGACCTGATCGCGATGGTGCTGGCCATGCCGCGGGCGCTGTTCCCGCAGGTGGCGCAGGAGCGGTTCGGCGGCGGCTCCGCGGTGGGCTGGCTCTTCAGCGCGATCGCGATCGGCTCGGTGATCGGCGGCCTGACCTCGGGCTGGATCGGCCGGGTACGCCGCCAGGGCGTCGCGCTCACCGCCGCGGTGGTCGCCTGGGGCGTGGCGATCGGCGTGTCCGGCCTGGCCCACCAGCTGTGGCTCGTCGTGCTGCTGCTCGCCCTGGCCGGCGCCGCGGACCTGGTCAGCGCGGTGTACCGCCAGTCCATCCTGCAGACCTACGCACCCGACCGCTTCCAGGGGCGCCTGCAGGGCGTGTTCATCACGGTCGTGGCCGGTGGACCCCGTCTGGGCGATTTGCGGGCCGGTGCCATGGCCGGCCCGTGGGGCGTCACGCTCGCCTGGGCGGGCGGCGGCTTCGCGGCCGCCGCGCTCGCGTTGGTGCTGGTGCTTGCCTTCCCCGCGCTGCTTCGCTACCAGATATCGTCAGCCGATGGATAACGGTACGACCCCGCTCTCCGGGGCACAGTGGACGATCGCGGCCGAAGGCCACGAGGCGGTCGTGGTCGAGGTCGGCGGAGGGCTGCGGCACTACCGGTGGCGCGGGGTCGACTACGTGGATGGGTACGGGGACGACGAGCTGCCCCCGGGCTGCGCCGGCCAGATCCTGGCGCCCTGGCCCAACCGCATCCGCGACGGCAAGTACACCTTCGGCGACCGCCAGCTCCAGCTCTCGCTCACCGAGCCGATCCGCAACAACGCGATCCACGGCCTGGTCACCTGGCAGCCGTGGACGCTGGCGGAGCAGGCGCCCGACGCGGTGACGATCGAGTGCGCCATGCCGGCCCAGATGGGGTACCCGTGGCCGCTGCGCCTGCGGGCCGAGTGGCAGGTCGGCGCCGACGGGCTGCGGGTCACCCACTCGGTCACCAACGCCGGCCGCGAGCCGTGCCCGTTCGGCTTCTCCGTCCACCCGTACCTGCGGCTGCCCGGCGTCCGCGCCGACGACATGCTGCTGCGCGTGCCGGCCCGCAGCCGCCTGCTTGTCGACGGCCGGCTGCTGCCGATCGGCGCGCAGAAGGTGGCCGGCACCGAGTTCGACTTCACCGAGCCCCGCCGTATCGGCGCCACCGTGCTGGACACCGCGTTCGCCGACATCGAGCGGGCCGGCGACGGCGGTTCCACAGTGGAGCTGTCCACAGCCGACGGTGACCGGGTGGCGATCTGGGGCGACGACACGTTCGGCTGGTGGCAGGTGTTCAGCAGCGACACGCTCACCGGCGACCGGTTCCGCCGGGCGGTGGCGATCGAGCCGATGACCTGCCCGCCCGACGCGTTCCGCTCCGGGCGCGGCCTGATCGTGCTGGAGCCCGGGCAGACCTGGTCCGGCACCTGGGGGATCACCCCCGGCAAGGGCTGAGCGGTGGAGTTCCGCGACGTGGTGCGGCGCCGCCGCATGGTCCGCAACTACGACCCGGACCGGCCGGTGCCGCCCGAGGCGGTCGAGCGCCTGCTCGCCCACGCCACCCGCGCGCCGTCGGCCGGCTTCTCGCAGGGTTGGGGCTTCCTCGTCCTGACCGAGCAGGCCGACCGGGAGCGGTTCTGGGCGGCCACCACGCCCGAGGGAAACGGGATGACCGGCTGGCTGGCCGGCATGAGCCGCGCACCGCTCGTGGTGGTCGCGCATTCCAACCGCTCGGTGTACCTCGAGCGGTACGCGGAGCCGGACAAGGGCTGGACCGACCGCGACCCGGGCCGCTGGCCGGCGCCGTACTGGGACATCGACGCCGGCTTCGCCAGCCTGTTGATGCTGCTCACGGCCGTCGACGAGGGGCTTGGCGCGTGCTTCTTCGGCATCCCGCCCCAGCGGGTCGCGGGCTACCGCGAGGCATTCGGGGTGCCGCCGGAGTTTTCCCCGATCGGGGCGATCACGGTCGGCTATCCGGCTCCGGACCGCCGCTCGCCGTCCCTCAAGCGGGGGCAGCGGCCACCCGACCAGGTCATCCACCGCGGCCACTGGACAGGACGGCGTGCAATATAGCTGACATTTGGCCCCTTTTCGCCGGGACAGCGCGTTGGGTGAGTGGTGCGGACAACCGGAAGTGGCGGCGAAAAGGGTTCACTAAGGAACAAACCGAGGTGTCGGCGGCGGTCGCTAGGCTGGCATCCGGTCGACAACGGGTACGGCGACATGGGAGGGGAGCGTGCCGTCGTGATCTTCAAGGCGGTTCGGGACGGGCGTCCGTATCCCGACCACGGCCTCACGCTGAAGCAGTGGGCGGAGATCCCACCACGGCCGATCCGGATCGACCAGCTCATCACGACCAAGCGCGAGCTCGCCCTCGACAAGCTGCTCGCCGAAGACTCGACGTTCTACGGCGACCTCTTTCCACACGTCGTCCAGTGGAACGGCGCGCTCTATCTCGAAGACGGCCTGCACCGGGCGCTCCGCGCGGCCCTGCAGCAGCGCAACCAGATCCACGCGAGAGTGCTGGTGTTGAGCTGATGCGCGCCCTTCCGCTCGACCTGATCGACGTCGACTCGCTGCACACCGACGAGGAGCGGGAGATCCGCGACGTCGTGCGCAAGGTGGTCGACGACCTGGTGCGGCCGCACGTCGCGGATTGGTACGAGCAGGGGCACGTGCCGGCCCGCGACCTCGCGCTGGAGTTCGGCAAGCTCGGCCTGCTAGGCATGCACCTGACCGGATACGGGTGCGCCGGCGCCTCCGCCGTGGCGTACGGGATGGCCTGCCTGGAGCTGGAGGCGGGCGACTCGGGCGTGCGGTCGCTGGTGTCGGTGCAGGGCTCTCTCGCCATGTACGCGATCTGGCGCTTCGGCAGCGCCGAGCAGAAGCGGCAGTGGCTGCCGCCGATGGCCGCCGGCGAGGCGCTGGGCTGCTTCGGGCTGACCGAGCCCGACCACGGCTCCGACCCGGCCGCGATGAAGACCCGTGCCCGCCGCGCGGGCGACGACTGGCTGCTCAGCGGCACCAAGATGTGGATCACCAACGCGCCGGTGGCCGACGTGGCGGTGGTGTGGGCGCGGGCCGAGGAGGGGGTGCGCGGCTTCGTCGTGCCGATGGACTCACCCGGTGTCACCGCGCGCGAGATCAAGCACAAGATGTCGCTGCGCGCGTCCTCGACCGGTGAGCTGGTGCTCGACGAGGTGCGGCTGCCCGCCGACGCCGTCCTGCCCGAGGTCCAGGGCCTGAAGGGCCCGCTGTCCTGCCTGACCGAGGCGCGGCAGGGCATCTCGTGGGGTGCGCTGGGTGCGGCGCGGGAGTGCCTGCACACGGCGCTTGACTACGCGGTGTCACGGGAGCAGTTCGGCCGGCCGATCGGCGGGTTCCAGCTGACACAGGCCAAGCTCGCCGACATGGCCCTTGAGCTGCAGAAGGGGTACCTGCTGGCGCTGCACCTCGGCCGCCTCGCCGACGCGGGCAGGATCCGCCCCGAGCAGGTCAGCGTCGCCAAGCTCAACAACGTGCGGGAGGCGCTCGCCATCGCCCGCCAGTGCCGCACGATCCTCGGGGCCAACGGGATCAGCGGGGAGTACCCGGTGCTCCGCCACGCCAACAACCTGGAGAGCGTGCTCACGTACGAGGGCACCTCTGAGATCCACCAACTGGTCATCGGGCAGAAGCTGACCGGCTTGTCAGCATTCGTCTGAACGGCTGACCCGCCCGACCTAAATGATCAAGATGCGGGTGTCGTACCCGACCTTTACCGTTCTCTTAAGGGCGCAAGTCTGAAGAGGACGGTGATCGGGACATGGACCACCCGACCAGCGAGTTTCCCGAATACCAAAAAGGCCAGGCCACGGCGCAGGAGCCGCGGCCCGACCCGCGGTTTCACGACGACGACCAGAGTCCCGCCGAGACGCCCCGCGCGCGGCGGGGACGAGCCCTGTTCTTCATGGCCGGCGCCGTCGGCCTGATCGTGATCCTGGTGCTGAGCGTCCAAGCCGTCGGGCTGTGGCCGAGCTGGCGAAACCCGTTCGCCGAGGAGACCAAGGACCGCAGCCAGCCGCCGCTGCTCCAGTCGATCCAGGACCTGAGCCGCTACGTGGCCGCCGAGGGCAACTTCCAGGTCGTCATCGACCTTGAGCGCGACCGTAAGTACGTGCCGGACTTCCTGGTCAACCAGCGCACGCTGTTCGTCGGCGCCGGCTCGGTGGACGCATACGTCGACTTCGGCAAGATCGGCGACGGAGCGATCGTCGAGTCCGCCGACCGCACCTCGGCCGAGGTGACGCTGCCCGCGCCGCAGCTCACCGAGGCCTCGCTCGACCTGGAAAACAGCTACGTCTTCGCCGAGGAGCGCGGGCTGCTCAACCGGCTGGGCGAGGTGTTCGGCGGTGATCCCAACCGCCAGCAGGAGGTGTACCGGCTGGCGCAGGAGCGGATCACCGCAGCGGCGCGAGAAAGCGGCTTGGCGCAGCGGGCCGAGGAAAATACCCGCAACATGCTGACCGGCCTTCTGCGATCACTTGGTTACACACAGGTCAAGGTCACCTATACCGCCGCATAGCGACACGTGCGGTCGTAAGCGTGCATCGAAGGTGCGCGAAGTGTCCGCGCGGAGCGCGGACCGGGGTTGCCAGCGCCACCCGCTATCCTCATGCGGGTGGCGCGGGCCGCGGGCAACGCCCGGCAGGTCTGACCCACCTGCGATTTCATCGCGCGTAGAGTCCGCCGGCAAGGACAATCAGCACTGTGACCGGGAGTATGCCTGTGGCCAGCACCGTGGCGAAGGACGACGTCGACATCGAGGTCACCGTCCTGCTGCCCTGCCTCAACGAAGCGGAGACGCTCGAGGTCTGCGTGACCAAGGCGCGTCGCGCGCTCGACGAGCTGGGCGTGGTCGGAGAGGTGCTGGTCAGCGACAACGGCTCGACCGACGGGTCGCAGGACATCGCGATCAAGGCGGGCGCGCGGGTCGCGCACGCGCCGATCCGCGGCTACGGCGGGGCGCTGCTCAACGGCATCGCCGAAGCGCGCGGCAAGTACATCATCATGGGCGATGCGGACGATTCGTATGACTTGTCCAATCTTGAGCCCTTTATCCGGGAGCTGCGTGCCGGTCACGACCTCGTGATGGGCAACCGCTTCCGGGGCGGCATCGCCCCCGGTGCCATGCCGCCGCTGCACCGCTACCTGGGCAACCCGGTGCTGTCCTTCCTCGGCCGCCGCCTGTTCGGCAAGAGCCTCAGTCACGTCGGCGACTTCCACTGCGGCATCCGCGGCTTCAACCGCGACCGCATCCGCCAGCTCGGGCTCTGCATGCCCGGCATGGAGTTCGCCTCCGAGCTGGTGGTGCGCGCCGCGCTCAACGACTACGACATCGTCGAGGTGCCAACCACCCTCCAGCCCGACGGCCGCAGCCGCCCGCCGCACCTGCGCACCTGGCGCGACGGCTGGCGCCACCTGCGCTTCCTGCTGGTCTTCGCGCCGCGCAAGACGCTGATCTGGCCCGGCGCGATCCTGTTCGTCCTCGGCCTGATCGGCACGTCGATCCTGACGGTGGGCCCGCTGCGCGTGGCCGGCGTCGGCTTCGACATCAACACGCTCGTCTACACCTGCCTGGCCATGCTCGTGGGCACGCAGCTGCTGATGTTCGGCGCGTTCGCCCTGATCTACGGGCACAACGAGGGCATCACCAGCGAGCGCCAGTCCGAGCGGTGGATCCGCCTGGTCCGGCTGGAGACCTGCACCGCGGTCGGCGTGCTGCTCGTGCTGGTCGGCCTCGCCGGCAGCATCCTGGCATTCTCCGCCTGGGGCGCGCGCGGCTTCGGCGCCCAGGACCTGGGCGAGGCGCTCCGCGTGGTGCTGCCTTCGTCCACCTGCATCGGCGTGGGCCTCACCGTGATCTTCGCCGGCCTCTTCTCCAGCCTGCTGAGCCTGCGCCGCGTCAACTCGCCGGTGGCCAGCACCGCCGCGCAGCTCGCCTCCACCAACGCCTGAGGTGTGAGCGCCGGCGCGCTTCGGTCCGCTGGCGGCGGGGTGCGGCAGGCTCCAAAGCTGGGCGCATCGCTGCGCCCAGCCCCGGAGTGCGCCTTGGACGCGGCGGTGGCGTCCGGTGGGTCCACAGACCGGTGGGTGCTGGGCGCGATGCCGTTGCCGGAGGTGGCGGGCTGTCCTGAGGTCACGGACGTTGCGGCGCGACACCCTCGTTCCAGGTGGGGTGGGGCCGACCGTGGGTGGGTCCGGACCGCTGGTTCCGCGAACTCACCTCGCCAGCCTGCCGAGACACCAGCCGGACCTTGTGACGGTCGCCGACGCGGGGCTCTTGCACCGCGGAGGGTGAGGCCGCGGGAACGCACCCCGAGAAACGCTCCGCTGCGCTCCACGTTTCCCCGGGGCCCCGCGCAACGGTCCGGACCACCACGGACATCGCGGTAGCTCAATGTCATGTGGAAGGGCTCGGCTAGTGCGTGGCTGCGTAGCGGTCCTCGTTCGGCATGATGATCCACAGCGCGATGTAGATCACGAACTGCGGGCCGGGCAGCAGGCAGGAGATGAGGAAGATCAGCCGCATCGCGTTCGCGGAGATGCCGAAGCGGCGTCCGAGGCCGGCGCAGACACCGGCGATCATCCGTTGGTCTCGGGGTCGTACGAGTTTCGTCCTCATGTAGTCCACGGTATGAGCGGGCGGCGCCGCCCGCCTCCGCAGCGCGATGGACCGCGCCCTGAACGGCGCCTGAGGGCTTTCCCTGAGCTGGGCTGATGGCTGCTAACCTGGCCGGCGTCAATTCCTGGGGTAGGGCGGCTCATCGATGTTGGGTGTCATCGTCACCTCCGGGCTGGAGCTGACCGCCGGGCCCATCTCGGAGCAGTTGCGCGCTGCCGGTGCGGACAAGGTCGTGGCCGTCCCCGACCTCGCCGGTCTGGCCGGCATGGCCAGCACGTCCGAAGAGTCGTTGCTGATCTGCTCCGACGACCTCGTCGCACACACGGCCGTGCTCCGCCACCTGGCCACCAACCCGGCCGGCTCGACCGTCGCCCTGGTCGTCGAGGTGGCGTCCGGCTCCCGGGGCGAGCGGGTGCGCGAGGAGCGCGGCCGCCTGGTGCCCGGCGAGCCCAACGCGGCCTTCGCCGGCGCCCTGCGGGTCGACCCGCCCGAGCTGCCCGACCTGATGGCGGCCGCGCGCGGCGGGGTCGGGGTGGGCCTCGACTCGCTGCCCGAGGCCCTGCGCCGCGTGGGCGTCACGGTCTTCAGCCAGCGGGTGCGCCAGCTCGTCGCCGCCCGCGCCCGCGACGGCGTGGCGCGCGCGGCCGCCCAGGCCACGATCGCCGAGATCCACCCGGAGGAGGTCGAGCTGCGGCTGGCGGTGCGGGAGCGCGACGACCTCGTCGCGACGTACCTGGTCAGCTCCTGGTCACCGCGCCTCACCGGCTGGGCGGCCCGGGTGGGCGTCGGGCCCAACACGGTCACCGCCGCGTCGGTGGCGCTCGTGGTCGCCGCCGCGCTGCTGTTCTGGGCCGGCGGCCGGCCCGCGCTGGTGCTCGGCGCGCTCCTGCTCTACCTCGGCTTCGTGCTCGACCGGGTCGACGGCCAGCTGGCGCGGTACACGCGGCGCTTCAGCCCGTTCGGCGGGTGGCTCGACACGATGTCTGACCGGGTCAAGGAGGCCGTGGTCTACGCCGGGCTCGCGGCCGGCGCGCATGGCGACGGGTGGGCGCTCGCCGTCGGCGTCCTGCTGCTGGTCGCCGTGCGGCAGCAGACCGACACGTGGTACCTCGCGTTGCACGACGAGGCCGCCGCCCGCGCCACCCCGCGCACCGGGCGGCTCGGCCGGCTCTCCCACCGCGTGCAGTCCGACCAGGGCTCTCCCGCGTACTGGCTCAAGCAGACCGCCCTCTTCCCGATGGGCGCGCGGTGGGCCGTGATCGCGGTGTGCGCCGCGCTCTTCGACCAGCAGGTGGCGCTGGTGGCGGTGCTGGGGTGCATGGGACTCTCCGCCG
Organism: Phytohabitans houttuyneae; assembly: GCF_011764425.1. NCBI lineage: Bacteria > Bacillati > Actinomycetota > Actinomycetes > Micromonosporales > Micromonosporaceae > Phytohabitans > Phytohabitans houttuyneae. Next base: position 3,576,385 of record NZ_BLPF01000001.1, on the reverse strand, counting down.
CGTACACGCTGGTCCTGCGCACCGCCCGCGCGCTCTCGATGCGGGTGCCGGTCTTCGCGTCGGCCGACCCGACGCTCTACCGCGACGACGGTGCCGCCGCCCTCGTGCGGCGGTGGGCGGTCCAGCCGCTCGCCGTGGCCCTGCTCGCGGTGGTCGGCGCGGGGGTGGCGCTGCTCGTGGCGCGGTCGGGCGGGAGCGACGCGGTGGTCGCCGCCCTCGTCGCGTTGGTGCTCGTCGCCGCGCTCGGCGCGTGGCACCCGCACGACGGCCCGCTCGACTGGCTCGTGCCGGCGGCGCTGCGCGCGGCCGAGCTGCTCTTCGTGGTCGCGCTCGGCGTGGCGTACGGCGTGCCGCTACCCGTCGTGTACCTCCTGCTGGCCGCGCTCGCGCTGCACCACGCCGACTTCACGACGCGGCTGGAGAAGCGGATCGAGGGGCCGCCACTGCACCGTCTGGGGCTGGGCTGGGACGGCCGGGTGGCGGTGCTCGTCGTCGGCGCGTTGGCCGGTGCGGCCACCGCCGCGTTCGCGATGCTCGGCCTCTACGTTGTGGCGTTGGTGACCGTGGACGCGTGGCGGACGTGGAGTTACGGCGCCGCCGGGCGCTGACGCGTTTTTCCTGCCGGTTTGCGCCCCCATAGCCGGGGGTACGGAAAAACTCGTCTGAACTGGGCAGTAATCACCCTGTCACACCACGAACATGGCACGTTTACCCGATGGGCTGAAGCCGTAACGCTCGTCACAGTTACCTATTCGGGGGCCGGCAACGAAGCTGCGGGGAGGTGACGGTGACCACCGTCGCGCTCAAGGATGTCACCAAAGTTTTTCCAGATGGCACGGTAGCTGTCGACAACGTCAGCCTCGACGTTAACGATGGCGAATTCATGGTGCTCCTGGGCCCGTCGGGCTGCGGCAAGTCGACCGTGCTGCGCATGGTCGCCGGGCTGGAAGACCCGACCACGGGAGCGATCCTGCTTGACGGCGAGCTAGCCAACGATCTTCCGCCGCGCGACCGGCGGATAGCGATGGTTTTCCAGGATTTCGCGTTATATCCCCACATGACTGTTGGGGAGAATATTGGTTTTCCTCTACGTCTCTCCGGCGTCGACCAGCTCCCGCGCGGTGAGCGGGTGGCCGACGTCGCGAGCGCGCTCGGGATCGGCGACGTGCTCTCGCGCAAGCCCAGCCAGCTCTCCGGTGGTCAGCGCCAGCGGGTGGCGATGGGCCGGGCGATCGTGCGGCGACCGGGCCTGTTCCTGATGGACGAGCCGCTGTCCAACCTGGACAGTGGTCTGCGTGCCGAGCTGCGTGCCGAGATCTCCGGTCTGGTGCGCGAGCTGGGCGTCAGCACGATCTACGTGACGCACGACCAGGCCGAGGCGCTGACCATGGCCGACCGCGTCGCGATCATGCGCAAGGGCGTGCTCCAGGACGTGGGCACACCCACCCAGGTGTACGGGCGGCCCGCCACCCTCTACGTCGCCGCCTTCCTCGGCAGCCCCCGCATGAACCTGCTGGAGGCGTCGGTCTACGTGCACCTCGACCGGTACGTCGCGCTCAACCTCGGCGAGCAGGCGCTCTACCTGCCGTGGGACGACATCCGGGCCCGTGCGGTGGCGCACTACCACGGTGAGCGGATCGTGGTCGGCATGCGGGCGGAGGCCCTCACGCCGGTGGCGCCGGGCACGCCGGGCGACGTGTTGCAGGGGCGCATCCGATACCTGGAGCACCACGGGCACGAGTCGCTCGCGTTCCTGGACATCGGAGCCACCGCCATCCTGGTCGACGACCTGGGTGGGCCGGTCACCGACACCGAAGGGGCCAACGGCACAAGCCGCCTGCGCCGCTTCGGCCACGTGATGCAGCGGCTCACCGGGCGCGCGGCCGGGGAGACGGGGCGGCCGGAGCCGGCGATGGGGCAGGGCAACCGCACCAGCGTGCTGAGCGACCCGGGCCGCCACCACCGCCGTCCGGCCGAGCTCGCGGTGCGGCTGGCGCCGTACCCCGCGGTGTCCGCGGGGCATCCGCTGGCCATTTCGGTACGGATGGACGCGCTGCACTTCTTCGACGAGCGCGGCGATCGGATCGATGTGGGGTGGCGGTAGTCACACCCGCTGCCCTACCGTCAGCGGATGTCCGCTAACGGTTCTGGGTTGCTCGTGATCGAGCGCATCCTGCGCGATCGGCAGAGCATCTGGCAGCAGATCGTCGATGAGCGGGAGCTGGGCCAGCTGACCACACACATGCTGGCCAGCTCCGCCATCGCGTTGGCACTTTACGGCGCGGTCCTGGGCGCCTTCCACAGCTTCCTGATGGCGCTGACGTCGGCAGCGAAGCTCCCGCTGCTCTTCCTCGTCACGCTGGCGATCTGCCTGCCGACGCTCTACCTGTTCAACCTGGTCTTCGGTGCGCGGCTGTCGGTGCGGCAGGCGCTCGCGATGGTCATGGTGGCCATCACGGTCACCGCGATGCTGGCCGTGGCGTTCGCCCCGATCAGCCTCTTCTTCCTCATCACCGCACCCGACTACGGCTTCTTCAAACTGCTCAACGTCGCGATCCTCACGCTCTCGGCGATCGTCGGCCTCCGCTTCCTGACCAGCGGCATGCAGGTGCTCAACGAGCACGGCCTGCTGGCACCGGCCGTGCAGCCCGCCGCGGCCCCCGCGGTGCCCGCCGCCGTCCCGGCCCAGCCGGCTCCCGCCGAGGCCGTCCCGGTCACCCCGATCTCAGCCGTACCCGCCACAGCGGTGCCCGCCGCCGCACCCGCCGCGGTCAACGGCGGTGCCGCGTCCACTGTGGTCAGTGCGCCGCTGCCGCCGCCCCCACCGCTGCCGGTCGCGGCCGGCTGGGACCCGGGCGCCCGCGGTGGCTACCCCCCACACCGGCCCCCGCCCGCAGCGCCCGCCAGCTCGCGACGGCCAGCGCCCGGCGAGCATGACGCTGCTGTACATCTGGATCCTGCTGTTCGGCTTCGTGGGCACCCAGCTCGCGTGGACGCTGCGGCCGTTCTTCGGCAGTCCTGGGCAGGAGTTCGCGCTGTTCCGCAGCATCGAGGGCAACTTCTACGCCGAGATCCTGCGGACGATCGCCGACCTGTTCTGACCGTGTGTCCCAGCGCCCGCCTGGCAGTCAGGCGGGCGCTGGACCCGAGGCGACACCCGCAGGCAAGCCCTCCACGCAAGCCGGCGCGCGCCACGTGGTGATCGCCCTGGTCGGCTCCGGCGTCGGCGCCTGGCGATCCAGGGCGGACGCTGCGAGGGACCCGAATCCTGTGGGGCCGCCCCAGCCCGGACCCCACGCCGAGCGATCCGGGACGGACGCTGCGGGGCACCCTGGCCGGACCCCGCCCGGTCCGGCCACAGGCCACGCCACTGAACACCAGCAGCCACGCCCGTGTCGCCGCGCAGGCGCACGCCGCATGCGGTGACGATGGGCTGCGGGTTTGTCTCACCGTCACCCCAGCTCTCTATGGCCTTGCCCCCCGGCAAGGGCAACCCCAGCCGTGCCGAACCGACCAAGGGATCTGGCTGGTGCCTTCGCGGCCTGGTCCGGCGCAAGGCAGCGCCGCCGTGGCGGTCCGTGACAATCGATCAAGGGCCGGCTGGACTCCGGCTCGCCTCGACAGTCCTTTTCAAACAGGGCCTGGATCTGCGGGAGCAGGCTCTTCGGGGTGACCTATGCGACCGCGGAGGGTGAGGCCGCGGGAACGCACCCCAAGAAAACGCTCCGCTGCGCTCCACGTTTCCCCGGGGCCCCGCGCAACGGTCCGGACCACGACGGACAGAGAGCGGTAGCCCAAAATTTCGGCTAGTGCGGTGGGCCACCAACGGACCCGGAACTCTGCGCCCGGCAGGGCGTCACCGCACTAGCCCACCTTCCGCGAGACAAGGTCGAGCAGCGCGGCCTTGATCGGCGGGCGGGAGCCGAACACCAGCAGGAACATCGCCTCGCGCACCAGCCGCTGCGCGTGGTGGTCGCGCAGCACCGAGCGTGCCCCGCTCGCCACCGCCAGCGTCGTGGCCGCGCGCATCGCCAGCTCGGACGCGGCCGCGCGGGCGGCGGGGAGAGCTTCCGGTGCGGCGGCGTCCAGCGCGGCGCGGCACCCATCCAGCTCGGCGTCCAGACCGCTCGGCCCGAGCAGGTCCAGGTCGGCGTGCAGACCGCTCGGCCCCAGCAGGCGAATGGCGCGGGCGGCGACGCCGAGGGCGAAGGAGCCGTTCATCCGCAGCCCGGCGGCGTCCCGTGGACCCCACTGCGCGTAGGGCATCGTGGTGGCCACCCGCTCGGCCGGCACGACGTGGCCCTCGAAGGTCACCTCGACCGTGGAGCTGGCGTCGACGGCGGCCAGCTCCAAGGGCTGCACGCTGAGCGTCGGGCCGGGCACGGCGTCCACCAGCAGCCAGATCGCGGTGTCCGAGGCGTCGCGCGCGGCGGTCAGCAGGACGTCGATCATGCCCCAGCCGGTGACCCACGGGGAGCTGCCGTCCAGCTCGTACCCGCCGTCGACAGCGGTGGCGCGCACCGATGGCGGGCCGGGGCGCAGGCCACCCAGCGCGACGCCGGCGCGGCGCTCGCCGCGGCGTAGTGGGTCTAGCCACTCCTCGATCAGGTCGGGGCGCTCGCTGTCCGCCACCGCGCGCACCGCGCTGTGGTGCTGCATCCACACGAACGTGGTGGCGAGGCAGCCACCCGCCAGCGTCTCCACGAGCAGCGCCGGATGCGGCACGTCGCCGGCGGCCATGCCGTAGAAGCCCGCGGACGCCAGCAGGTCGAGGTGGCCGGCCGGGATCACGCCGGTGGCGTCGACCTCGAGTGCGGCGGGGAAGAGCACGTCGTCGGCGATCTGCCGCGCCTTGTCGAGCGGGTCGGTCACGCCTGCACGGTACTCAGCGCGGCGGCCGCAAGGTCCAGATCACCGTCATCTCGGCCGTGGTCTCGCCGTCCTCCGTGCCGATCTCGACAAGCACCGGAAACTCCGGGCGGGTGCCCTCGGCCAGCTCGGCGGCGACCTCCGCCACCGGGCGGCCGAGGCGTGCCGTCGCGCGAACGGTGCCGAGCGCCAGCCGCTTGTACGCGATCTCGGCCCGGACCGCCAGCGGCACCGCGCGGTCGAGCAGGTGGCCGAACGCGGCCAGCACCACCGCGCCGGACGCGGTCTCGCCGAGCGTGAAGATGGCGCCCGCGTGCGGGCCGCCGACGTGGTTGTGCGTCGCGGGCGAGTCGGGCAGGCGGACGACCGCGCTGACGCCGCCCTCGCCGTCTGGTGTGGCGTCGACGAACTCGAAACCGAGGGTGCGAGCGAACGGCACCGCTTGGAGCATCCCGGCGCCGACGGCCTGCGCGTCGATGGACATGCGCGAGATGTTACCCGCAAGTAACCCTGGAAGGGACCCCCATTCCGCCCTGAGAACGTGGACGCGTGGCCATATAGGTAGCCAAGCTACATGTAGAGAGATTAGGAGTGGGAGTGGGACGCATGAGACGACGAACAGGCGTGGCGCTGATCGCCGCGGGCGCAGTGCTGGCACTCTGCTGCGGCGGTGGGGCGGTGGCCGCCGTGGTGGCGTGGACGGGTGCGGACCTCGACACGACCGGCAAGGTCGACTTTCGGAACGCGCTGGCCGTGCCGCCGCTGGCCGAGTCGCGGGTGGACGGCGAGGGGCGTCGCGTGTTCGACCTGCGCGCGCAGGAGGGGCGTACCGACCTCGGGCAGGGCCGACCCACCCGCACCTGGGGCTTCAACGGCGACCACCTCGGACCCACCCTCCGCGCCAAGCGTGGCGAACGGGTCCTGGTGAACGTCGTCAACGGCCTCGCCGAACCCACCAGCGTGCACTGGCACGGCATGCACCTGCCGGCGCGCATGGACGGCGGGCCGCACCAGGAGGTCCGCCCCGGCGCCACCTGGTCGCCGACCTGGACAGTGGACCAGCCGGCCGCGACGCTCTGGTACCACCCGCACCCGCATGGCCAGACCGCCCGCCACGTGCAGCGCGGGCTGGCCGGCATGTTCATCCTCGACGACGAGCCCACGCGGAAGCTGGCGCTGCCTCACGACTACGGCACCGACGACATCCCCGTGATCGTCCAGGACCGCTCGTTCGACGGAGACGGGCAGATCGAGGACGGCGGCGGTACCGGCGACACCGTGCTCGTCAACGGGACCGTCGCGCCCTACCTGGACGTGCGCACCGAGCGGGTCCGCCTGCGGCTGCTCAACGCGTCGGCCGCTCGGACGTACTCGTTCGGGTTGTCGGACGGCCGCCGGTTCACGCTGATCGGCACCGACGGCGGGCTGCTGCCGGCGCCACACGACATGAGCCGCATCCGGCTCTCGCCGGGTGAGCGCGCGGAGATCATCGTGGCGTTTCGGCCGGATGAACGGGTGACGCTTCGTAGTTACCCAGCTGATCTCGACAACCCCGTAACCGACCGTTTCGGGGGTGGGAGGGACACCTTGGACGTACTCCAGCTGCGTACGGAGAGTAACCTTGCGCCCTCGCCAGCGGTGCCCGCGGCGCTCGCGCCGATCGAACGACTGGACCCGGGTGAAGCGGTGAAGACGCGCGAGTTCACCCTCTCCGGGCGCCAGATCAACGGCAAGAAGATGGATATGAGCCGGATCGACGCGGTCGTCACCAAGGACACCACAGAAGTTTGGGAAATCACTAAAGAGGACGGCACGGCGCACAGTTTCCACGTCCATGACGTGCAGTTTCAGGTCCTCTCCGTGGGCGGGGCGCCGCCACCGGCCGAGCTGAGTGGCTGGAAGGACACGGTGTTGCTGGCACCGAACGAGACCGTAAAGATCATCGCGCGATTCGCCGACTACGCCGATCCGGACGTGCCGTACATGTACCACTGCCACGTGCTCAAACATGAAGATGCGGGGATGATGGGCCAGTTCGTGGTGGTGGAGCCGGGACAGAAGGCAGGCCGGCCCGCCACTCACGGTGACCATGAAAGTCACGGGTGAGCCGGCAGTTTCGTAAGAGGTTTTGCGGTTACTCTGTCCGGGTGTTGGGACTCCCCGATGGCGTTACCGCCTGTTTGTTTGATCTAGACGGTGTGCTCACGCAAACCGCCAAGGTGCACAACGCCGCCTGGAAGGAGACCTTCGACGCCTACCTACGCGCCCGTGCCGAGCGCGACGGTGAGCCGTTCCGCGCGTTTGACCCGGGCGACGACTACAACAAGTTCGTCGATGGCCGGCCGCGGGCGGACGGCGTCCGCACCTTCCTCGGCTCGCGGGGCATCACCCTGCCCGAGGGCAGCCCGGACGACGCGCCGGACCTGGAAACGATCAACGGCATCGGCAACCGTAAGAATGAGTTGCTGCTCCGCCACATCCGCGAGGACGGGGTGGAGGTCTATGAGGGCTCGGTCACCTATCTGAAGGCCGTCCGTGAGTCAGGATTGCGTCGCGCTGTGGTCTCTGCAAGCGCCAATTGCCGCGATATCCTGACCGTTACGGGCCTCATCGACGAGGTCGAAGTGGTCGTCGACGGCATCGTCGCCCGACGCGACAATCTGCGCGGCAAGCCGCACCCCGATACCTTCCTTGACGCAGCTAAGCTGCTCGGCGTCGCGCCGTCGGCTGCGGCCGTTTTCGAAGACGCCCTGGCCGGTGTGGAGGCCGGCCGCGCCGGCGAGTTCGGCTTTGTCGTCGGGGTTGACCGGGTCGGGCAAACCGACGCGCTTTACAAGCACGGCGCCCACATCGTCGTGCGCGACCTCAGTGAGTTGCTGGAGAATCCATGATCCGTGAGCGGGCTTACCCGGTCGAGCCCTGGCACGTCCGGGAGACCCGGCTCGACCTCGATGTGCTGGCTCAGTCTGAGTCGGTCTTCGCGCTGTCCAATGGCCACATTGGACTCCGCGGTAACCTTGACGAGGGTGAACCGCACGGGTTGCCGGGCACCTATCTCAACTCGTTCTACGAGTTGCGACCCCTGCCCTACGCGGAGGCCGGCTACGGCTTCCCCGAATCCGGGCAGACGGTAGTCAACGTCACGAACGGCAAGCTCATCCGCCTGCTGGTCGACGACGAGCCTTTCGACGTCAGATACGGCGAGGTGCGCACCCACCAGCGCGTCCTCGACCTCCAGGCGGGCACGCTCGACCGCACGGTCGAGTGGGTGTCGCCGGCCGGGCGGGCGGTGCGCGTGCACAGCACCCGCCTGGTCTCCTTCACGCAGCGCGCGGTCGCCGCGATCTGCTACGAGGTGGAGGTGGCCGACGACCGCCCGCTGCGCCTGATCGTGCAGTCCGAGCTCGTCGCCAACGAGGAGCTGCCGGCCACCCGCAAGGACCCTCGCGTGGCCGCCGTGCTCAAGGCGCCGCTCAAGGCGGAGGAGCACCTGGCGACCGCCGCCGGTGGCCTGCTGATCCACCGCACCAAAAAGAGCGGCCTGCGGATGGCAGCCGCGATGGAGCACGAGATCTCCGGGCCGGAGCGCACGTCGATCAGCACCGAGTCCTACCCGGACTTCGCCCGCACCACGGTCGCGACCGTGCTCAAGCCGGGCGAAAAGCTGCGGGTCGTCAAGATCCTCGCGTACGGCTGGTCGAGCCGCCGCTCGTTCCCGGCGCTGCGCGACCAGGTCGGCGCGGCGGTCGCCTCGGCCAAGTTCTCCGGCTGGGACGGGCTGGTCCGCGAGCAGCGCAAGTACCTTGACGCTTTCTGGGACGCGGCCGATGTGCGGCTGGACGGCGACCCCGAGGTGCAGCAGGCGGTGCGCTTCGCGCTCTTCCACGTGCTGCAGGCGGGCGCCCGCGCGGAGATGCGGCCGATCGCGGCCAAGGGCCTCACCGGGCCGGGGTACGACGGGCACGTCTTCTGGGACACCGAGACGTTCGTGCTGCCCGTGCTCACGTACACCCAGCCGGAGGCGGTGACGCACGGCCTGCGGTGGCGGCACGCGACGCTCGACCTGGCGCGGGAGCGGGCGCAGACGCTGGGGCTCAAGGGCGCCGCGTTCCCGTGGCGCACCGTGCGCGGTCACGAGTGCTCCGGCTACTGGCCGGCCGGCACCGCGGCCTTCCACATCGGCGCGGACATCGCCGACGCGGTCCAGCGGTACGTGGTGGCCACCGGCGACCACGACTTCGAGCGCGAAGTGGGCCTGGAGCTGCTGGTCGACACGGCGCGGCTGTGGCGCTCGCTGGGGCACCACGACCGGCACGGCGTCTTCCACATCGACGGCGTCACCGGCCCCGACGAGTACACCGCGGTGGTCAACGACAACATCTACACAAACCTGATGGCGCAGAAAAACCTCGTCGGCGCCGCCGACGCGGCCCTGCGCCACCCGGAGCAGGCCCGCCGGCTCGGCGTCGACGAGGAGGAGGCGGCGTCCTGGCGCGACGCGGCCGCCGCGATGCACATCCCGTACGACAAGGAGCTCGGGGTACACCAGCAGTGCGAGGAGTTCACCCGGCTCCAGGAGTGGGACTTCGCGGCCACCCCGCCCAGCGGCTACCCGCTGCTGCTGAACTACCCGTACTTCGACCTGTACCGCAAGCAGGTCATCAAGCAGGCCGACCTGGTACTGGCGATGCACTGGCGGGGTGACGCGTTCACGCCCGAGCAGAAGGCGCGCAACTTCGCCTACTACGAGCAGCGCACCGTTCGCGACTCGTCGCTCTCCTCGTGCACCCAGGCGGTCATGGCCGCGGAGGTGGGCCACCTGGAGCTGGCCCACGACTACCTCGGCGAGGCCGCGCTGATGGACCTGCACGACATCCACAACAACACGCGGGAGGGCCTGCACATCGCAGCGCTCGCCGGCGCATGGTTGTCGGTGGTGGCGGGTCTGGGCGGCATGCGCGACCACGGCGGCAGCCTGTCGTTCGCACCGCGCCTGCCCAGCCGGATCAACCTGATGGAGTTCTCGCTCCTCTGGCGCGGCCTGCGGCTGCGGGTCGCGGTGCAGCCGCACGAGGTGACGTACTCACTGCGCAACGGCGGCGACGGCGCCAAGCTCGACCTGCTGCACCACGGCGAGCACGTCACGGTCACCAGCGACAGCCCGCTGACGCTGCCGATCCCGGCACTGTCACCGGTGGGCCCGCCGCCGCGCCAGCCCTTCGGCCGGGCCCCCGCCCGCCGGATGCCCGACCAGTAAATCGCAACGGCGAGAAAGGCCCCGCGCGGTCAGCACGGGGCCTTTCCCATGCGGATGTGCCCCGGCCCGCGTCAGCTGCGGACCGCACGCTCCCGCGGGCACCGCTCCGGCCGGCGGCTCGCCAGGGCTCGCCGACTTCCCCGGCCTCCGCTGCCAGGTCCGCACGACAAGCACACCCACACGCCCCTTTCCTTGTTGATCAGGGAGTTGGTGGGCGTGTCTGCCGGCGTGTTCCCACGAAGTATTCGGTTGGTTGTAGAGCCGTGGTCGCATCGATCGCACAGTGCGTGGATACCGACGATTGGCGTGGACCACCGCGTCGGGTTGTTGACCCTGGCCGCGGCACAGTTGCCGCTCGGCTCCGGTCCGTGGACCCAGCCCGACAGCCAAGCGCTCGGATCTGGTCGGCTGGGCTGGTTACGGCCACTGTGCCCACTCCCGGTTCTCTGGGCGGGCTGCCGATCACGCGGGCGTTGCCCGCGCCGAAGCTCGACGAACGACCCGTCCTGACCGTGGTCCTGGACCACCACTCTGACCTGCTCACCGAGAACGGCCCGGGCTGCTGAACATCGCGGACATAGGCCACCAGCCGACCCCTGACCATGTCCCCTGACTGACCACTAATCCGCCATCAGGCGACAGCCCTCGGTATCTTCCCAGCTCACGGTGTCCGTGCGCAGTGGCCGACCTTACGGGGTAAGGCATGGACTGCAAGATCCACCTGTCTGATCTTTCCCTACCTGTGCTTCTGCAGATCTTCGAGCTGGATTACGCGAGTCCGCCCAGAGTTCGGTGCCGTCGTCGCGGTCGGTGACTGTCGATCAGGTGCAGGCGGTGTGAGCTTCGAGACCTTGGTGAGTTAGCGCGTTATTTCGCCGCTAACTTGCCAAGATTTGCCGGAGCGGGCTCCTGGGGTGAGCTGGGCGACCGCGGAGGGTGAGGCCGCGGGAGCAACGGTCCGGACCACGGCGGACATCGCGGTAGCTCGCTAAAGCATCGATATGTGTACGTGGTTGGTGTGGTCGCTCGACGGGTCGCCGCCCGCGCCGCTGTACGACTTCCAGCCGGTGGCGGGGGACCAGAACTGGCGGTACCAGATCACGTACATCACGCCCAGGCGGTCGGCGTTGCGCACGAAGAAGGCGGCGAGGTTGTTGCCGTAGAGCTTGTCGCCGCCGGTGGCGTCGCCGCCGAAGCCGTTTGGCTCGGAGGAGAAGTCGCAGGCGCGGCCCTTGGGGTGCTCGAACGGCCCGCCGGGACGGAAGCAGTTGACGAAGCGTTTGAAGCCCAGCCGCTGGGTTTCCTTGAGCATGTGCAGCGTGCGGGGCGTGATGCAGCGGCCGGTGGTCGGGTCTTCGGCGGTGCAGCCCTGCGAGGAGAAGCCGCCGTCGCTGTTGCGTGGCGCCGGGCGGGCTTCGGGTGAGGTGGCGCTCACGAAGCCGCCGGTTGCCTTGCCGCCGACCAGTTGTAGCGCCTTTTCCGCCTCGGACTTCTGCCGGGCCATGATGGTGAGCTGCTTCTGCTCTTCCTTGACCTCGATGTCGATGGCGGCCTTGGCGCGGCTGGCCTGGGTGAGGGCGGCGTTGAGCTTCGCGAGCTTTGCGTTGTCGCGGGCGGCGAGCATGTCCAGCGCGGCCGCGCGCTCCAGGAACTCGTCCGGCGAGGCGCTGTTGAGCAGCAGGCTCATCGGGCCGATGCGGCCGTTTCGGTAGGAGGTGCCGGCCACGAGCGCTACCTCGGGCTCCATCTCCTTGATGGTCTCTTGAGCCTTTTCCAGCTCAAGCTGGAGCTGAAGCTGGCGGCCACGTGACTTGGTGACGGCGTTTCGGGCGTCGATGTAGCCCTTGCTCGTTTCGGAGAGCACGTCCCGCAGCAGCGGGGTGCCGCCCTCGTCGCCGGGGGTGGGCTTCGGCGCGGCGGATGCCCCACCTGGCCCGATGGCCACCCCGGAAAGCAGCGTGGCCGCCGCAGCGGCCAGGGCTACGGCCAGCGACCAGCGCCGGCGACGTACGGATGCCGTCATGCACAGTCCTCCCATCAGCCGCCGGCCGGGTTAGCTGACGGGTTCGGGACGGAAGGATCCCTACCGCTGTGCGGATTCACCCCAGTTACCTGGTTCCCCGACTCGCCCGTGCGGGCGATTAGGCGGCGGTGTGCCGCCGGCGCCGTGGGGGCACCGTCACGCGGCAAACCGCGGGAAAGCTTACCGGATCGACAGTGGACTCCAGCAACGCTCTGACCTGGGAAAAGCGTAGAAATCGCGTTAGCGGGCAACGACGTTCGGTAATGGATAGCGATGCGTGTCTACGCGACAACGCGTGGTTCGCTAGCGTTTCCTTCGTTCCACAGTCGATCGAGGCCGGTGACGCAGTACGTGTGCGGCCCCTCGCTCTTCGCGGTGTCGACCCAGGTCGTGCCGCGTGTCGTGGCCACCAGCCGGGCCGCTTCGCCGTCGACCCGGTAGACCGCGTAGCTCGTCGCGTCGCCGTCCCAGCGGAGCCGCACGCCGCTGTCCACGCGGTCGGCCTCGACCTCGGGCGCGGGTGGCCGCTTGCCCGGCAGGTGTGACATTGCCGGCACCAGCGCGGGCTCGCCGTAGTGCGCCTGCGCGTAGCGTGATACCGCGCCCAGGCGGTCGGCCTTCACCTGCCGCGCGCTGAAGTGGATGCTGCCGGTCACCCGGTACTTGCGGTTGAGTGCCAGCTGCTTGTCCAGCTCGTCCGGCTTGCTCCAGGCGCCCTTCTGCCCGATGCGGTAGTCGGCCTGGCCGACATAGAGCTGCACGGGGCTGTTGGCCACCAGCTCCGACCACCACGGCAGCAGCTTGGCGTAGTCGGCGATCGCGAAGCCGATGTGCCAGTACAGCTGCGGCACGATGTAGTCGACCCACCGCTCCTGCACCCACCGCCGCGTGTCGGCGTAGATCGCGTCGTAGCTCTGCAGGCCGCGCGTGGGCGAGCCGAGCGGGTCGGTGGACGCGTTGCGCCAGATGCCGAACGGGCTGATGCCGAACTTCACCCACGGCTTGGCCGCCTTGATCCGCTCGTTCGTCTCCTTCACCAGCAGGTTGACGTTGTCGCGGCGCCAGTCGGCCTTGTTGGTGATCCCCCGGCCATGTGCCTTGAACGCGGCCGCGTCGTTGAAGTCCTCGCGCCCCTTGGGGTACGGGTAGAAGAAGTCGTCGAAGTGCACGCCGTCCAGGTCGTACCGGTTGACCGCGTCGAGGATCGAGTCCTCCACAAACTTGCGTGCCTCCGGGATGCCGGGGTTGTAGTGCAGGCGGCTGCCCTTGCCCTTGGCCGGGTAGGCGACCGCCCAGTCGGGGTGCGCGCGGAGCGGGTGGTCCGGCGGCAGTTCGGCGAAGACGCCGGAGCGGTGCGCCTTGTAGGGGTTGAACCAGGCGTGGAACTCCACGTTGCGGGCGTGCGCCTCCGCGATCATGAACTCCATCGGGTCCCACCCCGGCCCCTGCCCGTCGGCACGTCCGGTCAGGTAGTACGACCACGGTGCGTAGTCCGACTCCCAGAACGCGTCACCGGCCGGCCGCACGTGCACGAACACCGCGTTGTGCCCGCGGCGCTGTGCGAGGTCGAGCCACTCCCGGTACTCCTTCTTGACCTGCTCCTCGGGCAAACCGGGGCGACTCGGCCAGTCGGTGTTGTTGACCGTGGTCAGCCACATACCGCGCAGCTGGCGGGTGGCGGTGACCGGGTGGCCGGCGCAGGTGCTGGTCACGGCGGCGGGTTCGGGGGCTGCGTCCGGTCGGGTCTGCCAACGAGCGATACCGAGGGTGACGAGGATGACGGCAGCCAGCAGCACTGCCAGCTGGACCCGGGGGAGGTGGCCCATCGCACCACTATGCCCCGAGCGAGCGGGGTGAGCGAAATGGCAGGCAACCCGAAGCGAGATGGCATGCAACCCGAAACGGATGTCCATGCGTCTACGTGTTGATCCTCGCGACGAAGGGGGCACGGCGTGTTTGGGTACAAATCGCGCATCGCATCCGCGACGGTGATCTTGCTGCTGTTCGCGCTGATCCACCCGACCTCGGCCGCCGCCGCGTCCACTGTGGACCCAGGTCCGTTGCCGCCCGGGCAGACCTACACGGTGACGCTGCTGAGCGGCGACGTCGTGACCGTGCACACCCGCGCGACAGGGTGCCCGGTGGTGAGCGTGCGCCCCGCGACACCGGACGGCGTGCTGCAGCGCTCCTGTGGGGCCGACGGCCACGTGCGGGTCATCCCGGGCCGGGTCGCCTCGCTGATCGGCAAGGTGCTCGACGAGGACCTCTTCGACGTCACAACTTTGATCATGGAAGGGTACGACGACGCCCGTACCAAGGAATTGCCCTTGATCGTGCGACCCGGCACGCCCGCCGCCGCGTCGCGGGCGCCGCTCGCCGCGGGCCTGCGCGCCAAGCGTGACCTGCCCAGCGTCGCCGCGGTGGCCGGGCGGCAGGCCAAGGACGGCGGCGCCGCGTTCGTGCGGGCGCTGCCCGCCGACGGCGCGAAGGTGTGGCTGGACCGCCGCGTCCGCGCCACCGCCATCCTCGACCGCAACATCACACAGGTGGCCGCGCCGCGCGCCTGGACCAGCGGGTACACCGGCGTGGGCGCGAAGATCGCCATCCTCGACACCGGCGTGGACCCGACCCACCCCGACCTGGCCGGCCGCGTCACCGAGAAGGTCGACTTCACGGTCGAGGGCGGCGACGCGATCGACCGGCACGGGCACGGCACCCACGTCGCGGCGGTCGCGGCCGGCTCGGGCGCGGGTGCCCGCGGCGAGCGCAGCGGCATCGCGCCCGGCGCCGACCTGCTCGCCGGCAAGGTGCTCGACGACCAGGGCAACGGCATGGATTCGCAGGTCATCGCCGGTATGGAGTGGGCGGCCAGCCGCGCCGACGTGGTCAACATGAGCCTCGGCGGCTGGGAGCCGAGTGACGGCACAGACCCGATGTCGATGGCCGTGGACACGCTGACCAGGAAGCACGGGACGCTCTTCGTGGTGGCCGCGGGCAACGACGGGTACGCCGACCGCCTCATCACCGCGCCCGCCGCCGCAGCCAGCGCCCTCACGGTCGGCGCGGTGGACGCGCGCGACCGCCTCGCCGACTTCTCCAGCCGCGGACCCGTCATCAACACGAACGCCGCCAAGCCCGAGATCGTCGCCCCCGGCGTCGACATCGTGGCCGCCCGCGCGGCCGGCACCGCGATGGGGCGGGTGGTCGACGAAAGGTACACGGCCGCTTCCGGCACCTCAATGGCCGCGCCACACGTCGCCGGCGCCGCCGCGCTGCTCGTGCAGCGCCACCCCGGCTGGGATGCCACCCGCCTCAAGGCGGCGCTGGTGGGCGCGGCGGACCGGCTGCCGGGCGCCGACCCGTACGAGGTGGGTGCCGGCCGCCTCGACGCGACCGCCGTCCTCGACAGCGTGGTCGGCGGCCAGGGCGTGGTCAACCTCGGGCCCGTCACCTCCTCCACGACCCTGACCTGGACGAACACCGGCGACTCGATGGTCGCCATGCCGCTCGGCGTGCGCGTCGTCGACCGCCACGGCGCCACCTTCCCGGCCGCCACCGTGACGCCGCGCCTGCTGGCCATGCGCCCGGGTGCGACCGGCACCGCCACGCTGCGTGTCGACCGGTCGGGCCTGGCGCCCGGCTTCTACGCCGCGACGGTCAGCGGCACGCTTGTCACCTTCCAGGTCGAGCCGCCCAGTCACGAGCTCACGCTCACCATGACCACACTCCCGAATGCGCCGGATCTGTCGGACATCGCTGCCTTCGGCAACATCGTCAACCTCGACGACCCCGCGGCCTACGCGGTCAGCTTCTACCTCTCACCCGAGGGCACCATCCGGGTACGCGTGCCGGCCGGCCGCTTCAGCGTCGTCGGGTCGGTGTGGGAGTTTGCCGAGCGGCAGCGGGTCGCCCTCACCGGCGATCCCGACGTGACCATCGCCGCCGACACCACCGTCGTGCTCGACGCCGCGTCGGCCCGCCCCGTGAGCATGGCGGTCGAGGGCGTGAAAACCGAGGCCAGCGCGGTGGGCATCCTCTACGAGCAGCGCGGCCGCCGCGGTGGCTCCTGGGACGATTTCGCGTACGCCTGGGGCGAGGACGCCCGCCTCGGCAGTGTCTTCGCGGTGCCGATGGAGCAGCCCGAGGTGGGGGAGTTCCACGCGTACACGGCGGCCGGCCTGCACGCGTCCGGCGCCCGCCTCTACGACCTGATCCACGCCCACCCGTCGGGGCTCACCGACCTCTCGCCGGTGATGAGCACCGCCTCGCTGATCCGCATCGACCAGCGCTTCCACCGCCTCGACGCGCCGGACGAGGTCACCGGACACAAGCGGTACGGCCTCGCACCATCCGGCCTCTTCGTCCTGGAAAACTTCACCACGGACGTCACCGGCAACAGGGTGGATTATGTATCGCCCGGCTACGCGTGGATCGACGAGGCCTTCTACGCCGGCGGGGTGGTCACCCAGGAGCCGGCGCGGACCTACGCGCCGGGCAGCCGCCACCAGAAGACGTGGGTACGGCAGCCGCTGCGCACCGACTTCTACGACGCGGCCGAACCGTCACCGAGCGGCTGCGTGCCGACGCCGCCCAGCCGCACGCGCGGCAACCTGCACATCCAGCTTGTCGAGCTGACCGACCAGCACCAGCGTTTCGCCTGCTTCGACTGGGAGGCGGCCGCGCGCCGGCTTGCTCTCTACCGGGACGGCGCGCTGCTGGGGGAGCACCAGGCATCGGCCGGCGACTTCGCTGTTCCAGCTGCTGCTGGCGCCTACCGCCTTACGTACGACCTGGACGTGAGCGGCGTGCTGCCCGTGTCGACGCGGGTGAACACGGCGTGGACGTTCAGGTCGGCCGCCCCCCGCGGCACCGGCAGCGCGCCGCTGCCGCTGCTGTCGGTGGACTACGCGCTGCCGCTGACGTTTGCCAACCATCCGGCTGGGGGTGCGGCGGAGTTCGCCGTGCTGCAGGCCGTTGGGGTGCCACGGCAGAAGGTGACGTCGTTCCGCCTGTGGACCTCCCTGGACGACGGGGTGACGTGGCGCCCGGTGTCGGTGCGGTCGGTGGGCAGTGACCGGTATCGAGCGGTGCTCCCGGCAGGGTCGGCGGTGTCGGGTTCGGCCGTGTCGCTGAAGGTGTCGGTGTCGGCGAACGGTGGCAGCGCGTTCGAGCAGACCATCATCCGCGCGTATAGGTCGTAGCTTCGTCGGGTTGGGCCGCTTCGAGCGGTCGCCCCAGTACACGTGGTGGCCGTCGCTGGCCTCGAGCAAGCCGTGGGGCTGCCACCGCGGACTCGATGCTGTCCAGAGTTTCTGCGCCGAACACCCGGCAGGCCGTCGGTGACTTCGGCGGGCCGGTGATGAAGCGTTGGCGTCCAAAGGCGTGGCCGAGCTGGCCAGGTTCGAGGTGCGACCGCAGCTGGGCACGGCTCGGACCAGCGCAGAACGGTCAGGGTCCGGGTCAGCCTCGCCGCGAAGTGGCAAGCGATGCGCCGGGTCGGCTGCAGCCCGCAGAATCGATCCAGCGCGTGATCGAAGACGGAGTACACGTGTTGGTCCTGGGTCAGTCTGCCTTGCTGCAGGTCTTGGACCAGCTCCGTCGATGATCATTGACAACCGCCGCCGCAGACAGCTGGGCGCCGACAGCGGGATCTCCAAGTCCGAGGTTTGCCGGATCTACGCCGACCTGGACGGGGAAGTCGCCATGTTTCGTGACCGCTCTCTGGCCGCCGGCGCGTTCGCGTACACGTTCCTGGCCGGCCACCTACTGCGAGGCCGTCTTTCTGCGCTCCTTGAAGGCGCGAGGGTTTGGGCGGGTTGAGCTGGTCGTCTCGATGCCCACAGGCCTCCAGACCGCGATCGTCCGACCCGACGCCAGCCACGTGCGCGGCAACCTCGACGTCATCGCCGGCATGCTTTGCCCAACTCGGTGGCGGTCGGCGTGGTTCCGGCGGATCGTGGACGTGCTGCCCCTTTGGAGGGCGTCGACGTCCATGATCACAGGACTGGGTGACCGGTGGCCGCCCCTATGGCGGTGAGCGGGGCCGGGCGGCGGGTTGGACCGGCGTAGCCGGTTGCTTGGGGTGAGGTCCTGCACAGCGGAGGGTGAGGCCGCGGGAGCAACGGTCCGGACCACCGCGGACGTCGCGGTAGCTCTCATCTTCTTCGGGGTTTTGCACAGGTCTGTGGGCGTGGCACGATCCACGCCGTGTCCGTGTCTCGCCGAACCGTCCTGGGTGCCGGCCTGGCCGCCGCCACCGCGGGGCTGGCTGGCTGCGGGCCGCAGCCTTCCTCCGCGACGTGGGCGACGCCTGGCGAGTCCTCGTCGGCCGGGCCGGTGTCGTCGCCTCCGGGACGTTCTGCTGGGCCGTCCGCTTCGGCGTCGCCGTCGGCGCCGGCCGCGGTGCGGGACGACAAGTTGGCGGCTGAGCTGGAGCGCTTCCTCAAGCCGACCAAGGAGAATCCGAAGCACCCGACCTACGCTGGGGCGGTTGCGCTGGTCATGGTCGACGGCAAGGTCAAGGCGCAGGTGGCGGTCGGTCACGCGCTGCGCTACAACGCCGGGCCGGTTGAGCTGCCGGCCGCCAGGCGCGTCGCGATGCGGGCCGACTCGGTGTTCGACCTCGCGTCGCTGACCAAGGTGTACACGGCCATTCTCGTGCTGCGGCAGGTCGACAAGGGGAAGCTCGACCTCGCGGCGCCGGTGGTCGAATATTTGCCGGACTTCACGGGCGCGGGCAAGGCGGACGTCACGGTCCGCATGCTGCTGACCCACACGAGTGGCCTGCCCGTCGGCGCCACGGTGGCCGGCCTGCCGGACCTGGCCGCCAAGCGCAAGGCGGTGCTCGCGACGCCGCTCGTTAAGGGGGCCGTGCCTGGGAAGGTGTTCCGCTACTCCAGCACCGGGCTGATGGTGGCCGCCCAACTCGTCGAGAAGGTCACCGGCGTCACGCTCGACCGCGCGCTGAAGGCCGAGCTGACGGGGCCGATGGGGTTGCGGGACACGGGGTTCAAGCCGCTGGGGTGGGTCTCGTCGAAGGAGCGGCTGGTGGCGACGGACGCGCGTTCGTCGCGAGGGCTGCTGCGCGGCACCGTGCACGACGATGTCGCCAACCAGATGGGCGGCGTGGCGGGCAGCGCCGGCATCTTCGCGACCGCCCGTGACGTGGCCGCGATCGGGCAGATGTTGCTGGACGGTGGTGGCGGCGTCCTGAAGGCCGCCACCGTCAAGGCGATGCTGACCAATGCCAACCGCGGGCTGCCGGCGGTCGATCCCGAGCGGCCGGGGCGGCCGTCGGACCATGGGCTGGGCGTGGTGCTGCGGCAGCCATGGTTTATGGGCAAGCTTTCGACGGCGGCGACGTTCGGGCATACAGGATTTACGGGTACGTCACTGTTGGTGGAGCCGAAGCGGAAGTTGGTGCTGGCGCTGCTGACGAATCGCGCACACCCCAACTGGTCGTGGGCCAACCCGGACCCCATGCGCGTGGCTATTGCCAACGTGGTGGCGGAGTTGGTCGGCTAGCGGAGGGCGTTCTGTGATACGCCGGCCGGGACCGTTAGGACGAAGCGCGGGCGCGTCAGCGGCTGCGCGGCGAGAATACGCGCCTGTCGCGACTGTTGGATTTGCGTGGACAGGTTACCGCTCCGGCGCCTGAGCAGCTTTCTGCGGCGGTCGCCCCACCGGGGTTGGTCGTGATGGCGTCGCCGGTCGAGGACAAGCTGGCCTTGTACGCCGACCGGTTTCGGGCGCGGACCGACGTGTGTTCTTGACCGAGGCGGTCTCCGCCGCTGTCGCACGTTCCGTCGGCACTGCGCTGGTGCACGAGGCGATCGTGCTGCGTGGATCGATGGACCTGCGCTCCTACGACCGCCTGTTCCCAAACCAGGACGTCCTGCCCGAGGGCGGCTTCGGCAACCTCGTCGCCGCGCCGCCGCAAGGCCGGCGTCGCCGGGACGGGCTGACCCTGTTCCTCGACCTCGCCACACTCGAGCTGCTCGCGGCCCGCCAGGACGCCCTGGACATCGCGGAAAGGAGCTCGACGCGCGCGAACAGGCCCGGAACGCGACGGCCGACGAAGTGTCCACACTGGAGGTGAGCCTGCGGCAGGCCCGGGTCCGCCTGGCCACCGCGGAAGCCGCGCTCGGTGCTGACCATCGTGACCAGCTTCGCCGCCGCGACAAGCTGGACGCCGAGGTCGACCGGCTCCGCGCACTGATAGAGGAGCTGACCACGCGCCTGACGAACGCGAAGGTCGCCGCCGGCCGTGCCGACGAGGTCCTCAGTGGACACGAGCGCCGCCGCGCGGAGGCTGAGCTGGCCAGAGACAGGGCGATAGCGGCGCTGTGGGCGGCGGTCGACGGTGGGTTGGCCGAGCCGGTGAGCCTCGTCCTGCCGGTGCGGCGCACCCTACAGGCCGCTCGCGAGCTGGCGGCGGTGGCTCGTCGGGAACTTGCCGTCGACGCCCAGACCGCCGACGAGGAGCGGGCGTGGCGACGCTGCTACCAGCGGCTGGAGGAGCTGCGGCAGGGCCTGCTGCCCAACCGCGAGGCTCGGGTGCTGGACGACGAGGCGACCTCTGGTATCCAGCAGGTCGTGGTGCTGGCCGATCCGACCAGCGGATGGCAGCCCCCTCACCGGGCCGCCGACGCGCTGGCCGAGCGTCCGCGAGCAGCGGAACAACTACGACGCCGAGCAACAACGTGTCCTTACGACGCTGCTCGGCTCGACCTTCATCGAGCACTTCAAAGACCGGCTGGACTACACGGCGCGCACGTTCGCCAACATCAACGAGCAGCTCGCGAGGCACCCGACACGGCACGGCAACGCGGTCCGCGTGATATGGGAAGCGGATGCCACCGACCCGGACGCCGGCGCCGTCGTGACGGCCCTGGCCCGTGGATACCACGAGCTCTCCGCCGAGCGGCAGGACGTGGTGCGGTCGTTCCTGGCACGCAAGATCGACGAGGCCCGCGGGGATGCGGCGGCCGACTGCGCGGCTGACTGGAAGGACCAGCTCGCACAGGCGTTGGACTACCGGGGATGGCTGCGCCTGTCATTGCAGTACCGACCCGGCGGTGGCAGCCCTTGGGCGGTCTTCGACGCTGCCCGGCACGCCGCGAAGTCCGGCGGGGAGAAGGTGGTCCTCCTGTCCCAGCCACTCTTCGCTGCCGCGGTGGTCGCCTATGACGCGGCAAGCCCGCACGCACCGCGCTGGGTCTGGTTGGACGAGGCGATGACCGGTGTCGACGCGGCGGTCAAGGCATCGTTCATGGGCCTGACTGTCGATTTCGCGCTCGACGTCATGCTGACCGCG
Organism: Phytohabitans houttuyneae; assembly: GCF_011764425.1. Classification (NCBI taxonomy): domain Bacteria; kingdom Bacillati; phylum Actinomycetota; class Actinomycetes; order Micromonosporales; family Micromonosporaceae; genus Phytohabitans; species Phytohabitans houttuyneae. The sequence continues at coordinate 3,554,920 of NZ_BLPF01000001.1, read as the reverse complement.
CACGACGAATGGTGCAACTACGTGACGGTGCCAGCCGTCGCCGTGTACGACCTGGCCCGCCAGGTGCATGTGCCAGGTGTCGACGCCATGCCCTACCTGTGGAGTGGTGGCAACCTGACGGCGGTGGAGATGGGTCAACTGGGCGTAACATCCGGCAACCTACGCACCCTGATCGAGCAGGTATCCCACGTGTGGCGCAGGCTTCCCGAGCCGGCGCAACCCCGCGTACGACTGGCACAACTGGCCGCAACCACGTGGCAGGACGCACACGCTCTCGACTATCGCGAGGAACTCGGCCGGGCCGTGTCCCGCCTAATCGCCGTGACGCACAGGCTGCCACGCCCGCTCAGCGCCGGTCGAGACTGGCGGCGGGCCTGGGCGGCCGTGGGTGTGCTTGTGACGCGGTGTCGTCCCGCGTGCTCGTCGTCAATCTCCCGCTACTCGGGCCGGGGCCGGCGGCGCGCTGGAGCGCCGCCGCACCGGGCGAACCGCTTTGGCTGTCCCTCCGTTCGATCTCCACCAATTGGTCAACATCGACCAAGGTCACCGTCTTCGTCTGTGAAAACCCCACCGTCCTCGAGCAGCGGCCGACGAGCTCGGCCCTCGCTGTCCACCAGTCGTCTGCACTGACGGCATCCCCTCGATCGCCGCTCTTGACCTGATAGCCGGGCTCGCCGCGAACGGATGCCCGATCACAGTGCGAGCTGACATCGACGAGGCCGGGGTTCGTCGCTGTCGAGCAAGTGCGATCCGTCGCGCCCGCCGCCAGGCCCTGGCGCTACGACACCGCCACCTACGCGAGCTACCTCGGCCTCACCGGCGTCGCCGACGCGGATGGCGAGCAGGGTCAGTTTCGGCAGCTGCGCCAACTCTATGCACAGCACCAAATTCCACTACACGAGGAGACACTGCTCGACCAACTCATCAGCGACCTGGCCAAAAGCGGGTCGGTAACGCCTCTATTCCGTCACTCGTGCCATGGGGTTCGGTCGGCCGTGGTCGTCGAGGATCCCGGGGAACTGAAGCTCGCCTGAGGCGTATGCGAGGCAGCGTTCGGTCAGTTCCGCTGCCATCGCGGTGTGTTCGGCCAGGAAGCGGATCCATTCGGGCAGCACGGCGACGAGTTCGGCGGCGAATTCGTCTTTGTAGAAGTCGCGCAGGTGGAGCACCGCCACCGCGACCTTGTGCGGCGAACAGAACGGATACAGCGTGGGGTGATCGCCCGGGGACCAGGAGTCGGCCAGCTCCGCGGCGAGGTCGTCAGCGCCGGCCGGGCCCTCGTCCGAGCCGTCGTGGTGGCCGAGCTGGCGTAGCCGCTGGGCGAAACCTTCCCTGGCCTCGTCGGCGGTCAGCCGTACGGAAGGCTGCCCGCGTGTCTTGCCGACCGCGTCCCGGACGGTGCGGCCGAGCCGGCGGCTACGCAGGAACTCCGCGTACTGCTCCTGGTCCTCCCCGCCGACCCGGAGGCCTTCGACATCGCCGCGTAGAAGAAGGGCGCCGAGCGTTTCCGCGTTGTCCACCACGGTCAAGGCCGCCGCGCCGGCTGCGGCGTGGCCGACCGACTCGCGCCAAGCCGTCACCGCGGACTCGACCGTCGGGTGGAACCCGCTGTGCATGGTGACGATCTCGTAGCCGCAGGTGTCCACGTCCCACAGGTACCACCGGTCCGGGCCGGCTACCGAGCTGAACGGTGCGACCACCGCCCAACGCGTGCCGTAGACGTCATGGGCCCACAGCACCGGCCCGGTCACGGCCCGCCCGCGTCCGGCCTGTCTGGCGGCATGGGTGCCGAGGTGCTTGGCGACCAGTGCGCGGGTGGACTCGCTCAGCGGTGACGGCAGCACACCAGCGAGAACCGTCAGCAGCCGGCGGAGAACAGCCACATCGGTGCCTGCCTCGGCCGACTGGTGGAGCCGCTGGTCGATCGCTGTCAGCAGCGCGCGGACGAGGTCGTCCGGGTTGACCACGTCCTCCACCGCGCCGGCGTCGTACTGGGCCATCGCCGCGCCGTAGCGGAGGCACACATGGTCTTCGAGGTCGTCGTCCGACCATCCTGGAGCAGCCGCGACCAGGGCCTCGATCATCGCCCGGGCTTCGGTCCCGGCCAGCACGGCGCGGTGCTCGCCGAGCTGGCTACGGTACGCGAACAGCTCGCTGAGGGCATCGGCTTGCGAAGCCCTGATCTGCGGAGGACCTGCTGGCTGACGCTGGGACCGGCGGCCGGACTGGGACTTCTTCTTCCGCTTACGAGACACGGGCACCGCGGCATCCTAGCCAGGCGGCCACTGCTTCGCTTACTGGTCACCGCATGTTGAAGGTCCGGCCGAGCCAGGCAAGATCCGTCTGGTCGCGTCGGCGTGCCTCCCGCTCGCGTGCGAAGAGCGCCTCCGTCTTGGTCAGGACCAGGGTGTAGGGCCGCCCGCTGCGTCGGGTTTGGTGGTGCACCGGCAGTTCCGCCTGGTCGATCCTGCTGTGGACGTGCCGGCGCCGTTGTTCTGCCAGCGGCCACTCGAACGAGCGCCGTGCCGTGTCGGCAAGGAACGCGTCCAGGGTCTGGCACAGTTCGCAGTGGCATCCCTCCGGCAACTCGATTGACCAGTCGTCGGCGGACCTGGTTGGCCGGGCCAGCCGAGTCGCAAGCCGCACGGTGCAGTGGCGGGAAACGATGTCGAGTCCCGCCTCGCGGTGGGTATCGCGCCTGCTCTTGTGGGCGGCGCGCAGCGCGGACATCGCGCACACGACCAGATCGTCATTGCTTCTGCACAGGAAGGCGACTATCTCGTCGCGCAGCTCTCTTGCCGCGAGGGTCGTCGTACTCGCCAGCAGACCGGCTACGGCTGGCCCGAGTTCGCCCAGCGCCGTGTGCCGGTGGCTTGGGGTAGGGAACCGCGACAGCTCGGCCATCGCATCCCGCAGCGGGGTCCAAGCCGCGGCGGACAGCAGCCCGCCCACCATCACGCCGACCTGGGGCGCGGCGCGCAAGGCTTCGCAGATCGCCGGCAGCGACGCCAGCCAGCTCGCCCGCTGTGTCTGCCATGACATGTGTGCCGGTCGATCTCGGCCGAACCAGCCCCCGACCATCTCGCGGGTCCAGGATTCGCCGTAGTGCGCCGCGAGTTGGGCCAGTGATGCCGCATGGGTGTGGCCCAGCATCTCGATCTGGAACGGGGCGAGCAGCATGGCCGCGATGCCCGGCTCGTCCAAGCCCTGGGCGACCGTGAGCGCCTTACCCAGCAGGTGTTGGCCGTTTACCCCCGCGGCTACGCTCCAGAAGGAGCCGAGCGTGGTGGCCGCGTCTCGGGCCCCGGCCACGTCACCGACCTGGACCAGATCGGCGAGCCGGTCCAGGGCCCAGCCGGGTGAGGCCTGAGCGCGGATCGCGTAGGACCACCGGCGTGGCCACACCACGATCGCTGCTCTGCGGTACCAGCGGTCCAGAGTGTTGCCGTAGTTGCCCATGTAGCCCTCGTACGACGAGTCGTGTGGCGACAGGTCCGCCGTGGGGGTGGTCGCGCACACCTCGTCGTCGAAAACGGTCAACGAGGTAGGCGTAGCCTCACCCGACTCGTCCAGCCAGCAGTCGAGGCTGGTCGTCGATTCGATGAGTTCCTGCAGTTCGTAGCCGTCCTCCCCGGACCCGTCCTCCTCGTCGTCTTCCTGGTCGTCGTCCCAGTGGGCGCGCCGCCCGCCATACCCCCACGGCTCGGCGTCCTCGGTGCTCCAGGTCTCGTGTACCTCCGCCAGGGCCAGGGCGACCTCGCAGTCGGCCTCGTGGGCCGCGGCCCGTACCAGTGCGGCGCGGCTGGCGTCATCTCCCTTGAGGCGGGCCCAGCTCAGCGCACGTTGGGTGTACTCGTGGTCGAGTAGGTAGACCAGGCGCCTGGGTTCGTCGGAATCACCGAAGTGGTCGTTGAGGCAGCCGGCCAGTTCGGTGGCCCGGTCCGGGTCTGCCCGGCCCGCCGACGCGACGACCGTGTCGCCCTTGAGTAGCAGGTTATAGGTCAGCACGACCCGGTAGCCCGACGTGACCGGCCGGACGTGGTGGCGGCAGTCCGCGTAGAAGGCCACGAACGACAGCGATTCCTTCGAGGACCGGTAGGTCGCGGTCTGGCCGGCGTGTTCGACCACGAGCACGCCGCCCGTGGACACGGACGGAAGCGTGACCACCATGGTTCCGATCATGGTGTCGGCCTTTTCCGAATCCTGGTGCGGGGCGAAGAACTGGCCCGGTGCGTAAACCAGCATCGAGTGAAACTCCGCTATCAGCTCGCATCCCTCCGGCAGGCCGAGATCGGCGCGCAGACGGTCGAGGACAGGCCGCAACGTGGCGTTCCACCGCCGCTTGTCGATCTTTAGGCGGCTCTTCGGGATCTCCCACGTGTCGCGGACCCGCGCGTCCAGCAGCGTCTGCTTGCCCTGGCCGAACCGGGCTGGCCGACCTATCAGGCACAGCTCTTTCGCCTGTCGGACCGGGACGGGCAGGGCGATCGTGCCGACGCTGCTGACCTCCAGCCGCAGGTCGTTGGGGCGGGCGGTGCGCCGGGCACTGAACGAGCCCGTAGCCGCGGCCTCACCCAGAAGATTCGCGAACCGGTCACACGGGGAGGACTGGGGCGAAGGCATGGCAAGACTGTAGTCACCCCCGCCGAGCGGGCAGCGTGCCCTGACCTAGCGACTTCCGCCGACCCACGTCGGAGAACCGCCTGCTGTTAGTTGTCGGGCTTCAGCGCGGCGGATGGAGGGTGTAAGCGGCCAGTTCACCGGTAGCCAGGGTGCAGGTGCCGGTGATCGGACCGCTGTCGCCGGGCTGGCGGTCGTGGGCCAGGACGGCAGCGATGGCTACGGTGAGCCGCTGAGCGGCGGTGTGGTCGAGGTCGGCCGTGCCGTGCGGTCCGGTGGTCAGCCATACCGGAGTGAGATCGGCGTCGACGGGCCAGCCGAATCGGGCTGCTTTGGCCACGAACTCCCGCGGCGCTTTGGCCGGTGAGTCGAGGTAGAACAGGATGCATCCAGCCGGCACCGGGGTCGGCGCGCCCGGCCGCCGGCCAGCCAACCCCGTCCGGCGCGCCCCGCCCGGATATAGGACCAGGCCGTGCTGGACACCCTCGGCGCCGATCACGATCGTGACGTACCGGGCGGAGGTGGCGTCGACGCGGACTACCAGGTCGAGGTGGTCCTGGTCGGTCCAGCGCCGCCACGGCATCGTGGCCCGACCAGAAGGGCTTCGTCGGCGGCACCAACGACTCGACGGCCGGGCTGACCCACCTCGGCGCCAGTGAGTACGACGCGCGCCTCGGGCCGGTTCATCAGCGTCGACCCGGTCATCGACCGGAGCGCCCGCAGCTGCTCAACGGGTACTCGTACGACAACAACAGTCCGGCGACGTTCAGCGACCCGTCCGGGCTCGACCTCTGCGGCGACTCGGACTGCATGACGAGGTACCGGCCGCCGGCGTCCAGCTCCGGCAACGGCTCGCCGCCGGCCACCCAGCAGAAGAAGCGCACCGGAATACAGTTCCTCCACGCGGAGAACGGGTTCTGGATGGAGAACGGGCGGCGGATCAGCACGACGGTCCTGATCGTGTACACCGACGACGACACCTTCCACGGCAACAAATCCTGCGCGAAGGCGGGCATCGCGGCGCCCTGCCTGCCGGCACCGCAGAAGCCGCAGCCGCGTGGGGGAACACCTTCTCCTCGAACCCGTCGACCGGAGCTGGACTGGACGCCTCGATTCGCGGCGGTCCCATGTTCTCCAACGCCCAGTACCTCGAGCAGCTCGGCGGCACCGATCAGTTCGTGTCGGCCGGTGGCGGTTGGGTCGGCTACGGCGAGGTCGAGTTCGCCAGATCGATCGAGGGAGACGGCATACCCACCGGCGTGTACTCCATCTCCTCATCGATTGGCGGTGGGGCTGGTGGGCACGTCACCGTGGGGATCTCCCAAGCCGGGGCGCACCGGTGGGGCAGCTACTGAAGTCGTGCGGCCACCAACTGCGACTGCGCGCTGCCGCCTCGTCATGGCGGGCGGCAGCGCTCCTAGTAGCAGGCAGCCGAGGGCACCGACGTACAAGACGCTGCCGATCGTGATGAGGTGCAACCTGCGAGGCGGAACTCCGTCCTTGACGAGTATCCCGTCGCGGCTCGCCACGACAGCCCAGGCGTCAGCGGGTGTCAGCCAGGCGATGCCGTAGAGGATGAACATGGTGATCAGGCCGGCGACGCATGGCCAGTACTGTCTCACCGGGCGCGTCGGGCCATACTTCCCGGCCAATAGCAAGGTCGCCCCGGCGAGCGCCGTGGCCACGATGACCCCGACGAGGAGCGGGAGCCAGGTGGCGGAGCGGTAGTGCGCACCCAGCAGCGGGCTGCACAGGTGGTGCTCGGCGTTGACGATCGTGAGATAGACGAGGGTGGCCCCGACGATCCACACCGCGTGGGCGATGCCCGCGGCGGCACGTTGGACGTCGAGGTCGTTGTCGACGAAGCCGTGTACGGCCCAGGCCAAGGCGACAAACGTGCCAAGGGCGCTGATGGCGAACATCGCGGCGGTCGGGATCGCCATGACGGCGGCCCTCCCCGGCGTGGACTCGCCGGGAACGAGGGCGAAGAGCGTTCCGGCCGCCGACATCGTCGCCAGGCTCGGCAGCAGCGCCATCAGGGATGGTTTGCGGACGCCGCTCGATGACCTGCTCGCGGTGAGGACGATAGCCATCACGGTGAACAAGATGGATGCGGTCACACCCGTCATGCCCGCGACCGAGCCGGATGCGTCCAAGATGCTCCATCCCGACTGCGGGCAGGACTGTCCCAAATTGATCACGGTTTCCTTTCCGATAACGATCGTCTTGTTATTTGCGGAGACGCATGGGGCAGCGTGAAACGGCGAGCTCATGTCACAATGTCGCTCGTGCCGGAGAGTGGCCAGTGTTGAATCCGAGCGCCGCACCGAGCGTGCATGCCCGGGTTCGCAGAGCGCAAGAGTGACCGGCGGGCTGGGACGTCCCAGGGATATCCCAACCCTCTGACCAGCAGAAACATGAGCCGGGCGAGCTTAAGGAAATGATCGCAAATATGGCCGCAGGGCAGCCACGGCCGACCGAAGTCGGCAGCTTCACCGCACGTCTGCAAGAAATGAAGAATCGTTCAAGAATGTCGTTCGAGGCACTCGCAAAGAAGTGCCACACGTCAAGGTCCGCGCTCAACCGCTACGTGCGGGGAGAGAAGCGGATGCCGGACGACGTGCTGAAAGCCATGTGTGACGTCCTGGGCGCGCCACAAGAGGAGTTCGAAGAGCTCCGGCGGTTGAGAGACGAGCCGCCCGGGGATCGCGAAGCGGTGCGAAGACCGAGCCGCCGCCGCATCCAAGCCCTCGTCGCCGCACTTGTCCTCATCGTGGCGGTGGCTACCGTCGTCAAAGTCACCCAGCGTGGCTGTGCGGAAGCCGGCGTGTACAAGGCGACGTTGACCGGCAACGTCGTCAACGACAGGATGAAGGACTCCGGCGACATATCCGCTGGCGAGCTTTTCACGGTCATCACGTCCCCCGAGCACCCGCACACCGACACCCGCTACTACGGGACGGTCCAGGGTCGAAACGTCTCCGGCTACGTCCTCAAGGAGAAGCTGAGCCCTCAACGACACCGCATGTGTCTGATGGCCCGTGATCGTGGTGCTTATTCCTAAACCGTGTGTCGCAAGTTCGAATCTTGCCGGGGGCACGCTCCTGCCGTGGTCAGGGGAGGTCGGGCGTGGGGTGGTCGGCTCGGTAGCGGTCTGCCTCTTCCTGGGTTACCAGGTTGTGGTCGGCTAGCCACTGGACGGCCCGTTGTCGGGCTCGGGCATCCCGGAAGGCGTTCCACACCGAGACTAGGTCGGGGTACTCGCGGTGTAGTTCGTCCCTGAAGCGGCGGAACGAGCCCCTCCCGTTGATGGCTCGTTCCAGGCGGCGCTGGGCTTGGTCGTCGCTAATGCCGCGGGCGAAGTCGGCCATGTCCCTGTACCACACGCGCGACGGTAGGGGATCGACGGCTATCAGGGCTTCGTCTAGCTCGTCCAAGTCGATTGGGTTTTGGCCGTCGATGCCGCAGTCGGTGGTCCAGTAGACGATCTCGCCGGTGCGGCTGTCTACCAGCCAGCGGCGGTCGTAGCTGTCCTGGTCTGCCAGCGCCGCCGCCAGCTCCTCCAGATCGAAGCTGCTCAGGTCGAGCATGGCCGGAGCCGTCCCTTCAGTCGCCCGGATGCGTCGGTGCCTGCCACCGTAGTGCGGCGGGGATTGGCGGGGGCGGGCAGACTCAGGGGCATGACGTTCACGATGGTGACGGGCGATCTCTTTCAGCTGGGTCTGCCTGCTGTCGGGCACGGGTGCAACTGTGCGGGCGCCATGGGGGCGGGCATCGCCGTGGAGTTTCGGCGGCGGTTTCCGGACATGTATGAGGAGTACCGCGAGCTGTGCCAGAACGGTGACTTCCAGCTCGGCGACATCTTCGTCTGGGAGGCGCCCGACGTGGTGGTCTACAACCTCGCCACACAGCCGATTCCGCGGCCGTCGGCCACTCTTGAGGCGATCGACACGAGCATCCGGGCGGCGTTGTCCGACGCGGCGAGTCGTGGGCTGCCGCGGCTTGGAGTGCCACGGATCGGGGCTGGACTGGGTGGGCTCAAGTGGATCGACGTCGCCGAAGTGCTGGCCAACGCGGGCGAGGAGAGCCCGGTCGAGCTCGTCGCCGTCTCACTGCCCTGACGAAAGCCGCGGCCTACGACGAAAGCGGCCTACGACGAAAGCGGCCTACGACGAAAGCACGGCCACGACGAAAGCGCGCCGACAACGAAAGCGGCCGACGACGAGAGCGCGGTCAGGACGAAGGCGCGGCCAAGACGAGAGCACGGCCAGGACCAGAGCACGGCCACGACCAGAGCACGGCCACCACCAAAGCACGGTCAGGACGAAGGCGAGCCCGCCGCGGTCACCGCGAAACTGCGGACCAACGGGTGAGGATCGGGCGCCAGCTCGGGCTGAAACAGCGTTGCCAGGAAGAACGGGTGCCCGGGCAGCTCGGCCACCCGCACATCACCGTCATCGTCCCAGCCGGTAAAGCGCATCCCGGCCTCCACCAGGGCCTCCGCCCGCGAAGGGTCCAGGCCGTACGCGCAGAAGTACCGCTCCACCGTCTTCGTCGTGCCCAGTGCGCGGCCGGCCAGCGAGTCGGGCTCGACCCTCACCACGGCCTCGTGGCCAGCCAGCGAACACGCCAGCGGCACGATCAGCTGGTCACTCGAAGACGGCGTGTTTTCGGCGTGCTGGGCGGTGGTCATGCCGCACACGTCGCGGGCGTACTCCAGCAGTGCGTGCTGGAAGCCGCCGCAGGTGCCTAGGAACGGGATGCCGCGTTCGCGGGCAACGCGCACCGCCGTCAGGGCGCCCTCCTCGCTGCGGTAGGGGCTGCCGGGCAGCAGCCACACGCCGTCGAAGCCGGCGATCGTCTCTTCGTCCAGCTCGTCGGTGGGGATCCAGTAGGCGTCGAGGTCGAGGTGGTCGCGGGCGCGCAGCGCCGCGAGCAGCGGGGGGATGCGGGCGTGCGAGCGGACGTTTGGCGAGCGGTCGCCGACAAGTGCCAGGCGGGTGGTCATTCCGCCATCTTGGTGGGGGGACACCGTTAAGCGCCAACGATGATCCCTGCTACTTCGATAAGCGATACTGATGGGGTGGATCCGCACCTGCTCCGGACGTTCGTGGTCGTGGCGGAGCGTGCGTCGTTTTCGGCGGCGGCGCGCGAGCTGGGATACACGCAGTCGGCGGTGTCGCAGCAGATCGCCGCGCTCGAAGACGACCTCGGCGTGCCGCTGCTGCACCGGCGGCCGGTCGCGCCGACCGAGGCGGGCGCGCGGCTGCTCGAGCACGCCGCCGCGCTGCTGCTGCGGCTGGATGCGGCGCGTGCTGACGTTCGCCGTGCTGCGAGGGAGCCGGGCGGGGTGCTGCGGGTGGGGGCTTCGGCGCTGTCGGCGTACCGCGTGGGGGTGGCTCTTTCGGTGGTGCGGAGGGCGCGGCCCGGTCTGGAGCTCGTGTTGCGCGTGGCCGGGCGGGACGGGGTGGTGGCCGGCGTCGCGGGCGGTGACCTCGACGTGGGCCTTGTCGACGGGGTAGCTGCGCCTTCCGATCCGCTGCGGCTGGGAGATGTGGCGCCGCTGACGACCGTGGCGGTGGCGGAGCAGCCGTGCGTGGTGCTGCTGCCGGCAGGGCATCCGCTGGCGCGGCGGTCGGGGCTGCGGCTGGACGACCTCGTCGACGCGCGGTGGATCGACGCGCCGGAGGTGGCCGCTCCGCTCGCCGACCTGCGCGCGGCGGTGGGCAGTGATGGGCTGCGGGGCAGCGTGCGGTACGAGGGTGCCGACGTGCGGACCCTGCTCGCGCTGGTCGCCGCCGGGCACGGGCTCGCGATCGTGCCGAGCGGCGCGGCCGACGGTGTGCCGCTGGCCGGTCCGCGGCTGGTGTTTCGCACCGAGTTGGTGCACGGGCACCTCGCCGGCGCGGCGGCGGACCTGGCTGGATCGGTCCGCATCGGGGCATGATGGTGCCTTCTGGCGGGGCCTGTAGCGGGGCCAGGATCGGAGTATGAAGAGCGCTCTCATCGTGATCGACGTTCAGGAATCGTTCCGCCAGCGGACAAACTGGGCGGCCACCAGCCGCCCGGACATCGCTGACCAGGTCGACCGCCTAGTGTCGGCCGCGCGTGACCGCGGTGAGATGGTGGTGTGGGTGCTGCACAGCGAGCCGGACACCGGTGACGTGTTCGACCCGGCGCTCGGCTTCGTGCGCCTGATGGACGGGCTCAAGCCCGAGGCGGGCGAGCCGACGCTGACCAAGACGTCGCACAACGCGTTCACCACGACGAACCTCCAGCAGCTGCTCACCGCCGCCGGGGTCGGCGCCGTGACAATCTGCGGCATCCGCACCGAGCAGTGCTGCGAGACGACGGCACGGGTGGCGTCCGACTTCGGGTACGAGGTGACGTTCGTGATCGACGCCACCGCGACGACCCCGATCGAGCACTGGAACGCGCCGGCCGGGCGTTCCCTCGCGGAGATCCTGGCCGACCCGATGACCCTCGGCGTGGAGGAGATCGTCGAGCGCACCGAGTACGCGCTCGCCGGCCGCTTCGCGACGATCAAGAGAGTGGACGAGCTGATCGCATCGTGACCCATGTCGCCTTCCTGCTCGTCCCCGACGTGCACCTGCTCGACCTCGCCGGACCGGCGCAGGTCTTCCACACCGCGGCCGACGACCTCGGGCTCGACTACCGCATCTCCTACGTGGCCGAGCGGGACGAGGTGCCCAGCGCGCAGGGGGTACCGCTGCGGGCGAGCGTGGAATGGCCCAAACTGGGCACCGACGACCTGATCGTGGTGCCCGGGTGGCGCGGCATGGCCAGCCAAGGCACCGGGCAGCTGGAGGCGGCAACGCTGGAGCGGCTCGTCGCCCACCACCGCGCGGGCGGCACGGTCGCCAGCGTGTGCGCCGGCGCCGACGCGCTGGGTCGCGTGGGGCTGCTCAACGGCCGCCGCTGCACCACCCACCACCAGCTGCAGGACGAACTGGCCCGCCGCTACCCGAAGGCGGCGGTGGTGCGCGACGTTCTCTACGTGGTGGACGACCGCGTGGTCACCTCCGCCGGCATCGCCAGCGGCATCGACCTCGCGCTCCACCTCATCGCGGTGCGGCACGGCCCGGGGGTGTCGGCGCGCGTGGCCCGCGAGATGGTCGTCTACGCGCGGCGCAACGGCGACGAGCAGCAGTCCAGCGCCATGCTCCGCCACCGCGCCCACCTCAGCGAGGTCGTACACCGCGTGCAAGACCTCATCGACGCCCGCTACGCCGACCGCCTCTCGCTCGCCGACCTGGCCTTCGCGTCGGGGGTGAGCGAGCGCACGCTCACCCGCGTGTTCGGGCGGGCGACCGGCACCACCCCGCTGCGCTACCAGCAGATGCTGCGGGTCGAGCGGGCCGAGCACCTGATCGGCCACGGCTCGACGGTGGAGTCGGCGGCCCGCGCGGTCGGCTTCCAGGACGCCCGCATGCTGCGCCGGCTCCGCGCGCGGGAAACGCCCTGACCAACCCGAAAGATTTGAGCTACCGCGGCGTCCGTCGTGGTCCGGACCGTTGCTCCCGCGGCCTCGCCCTCCGCGTTGGGTCGCGGCCATTTCAAACTGCCAACGGCAGGCCCGCGGGTGTGTGCGTTGTGGGAGCGGATCGAGCTGTCGTGGCCGGTCAAGCCGCGTCGGTTTCGTAGCCCGGGCGACCGCTGCGGACCGGCACGTGTCCAGGGTGGTAATCGACTCCTCCCACCTATGCGCGGCTCGTCGTGGCCCAAAGGGGACCGAGCCCGGTCCGACCGTGCCAGACCGGGTGCCAAGCACAACGTGCTGACCGATCGCGTGGGCATCCCTTTGTCTGCCTGCTTGCGCTGCGGCAACCGCGACGACGTCACCCAGCTTGAGCCGTTTGTCGAAGTGACCCGGCTGTCCGCCGGCCGGGGCTCCGAGTAGCTGTGCGGCGGCCGCGGTGACGGCACGACAAATACCGAAACAGTCTGTGCCGCAAAGGAGCCGACCCGGGATCCGCCGTATGAGCTCACGGATGTTGAGTGGGAACTGTTGTCGCGGTGCCTGCCGTCGGCGGTGATGGGCGGCCGGCCGCGAAGCGATGATCGGCGGGCTAAACGGCATCGTGTGGAGAGGTGCGTTCCCGCGCGGTTTCGGCGGTGGGTGTTGGATGGGGCGTTCGCGCGGTTGCTGGCCGGAGCGCACGCCGGCGCGGACGCGGTGGGGGACGTCCAGCGTCCGATGTCGCTGGACTCGACGATCGTGGGGGCGCATCAGCACGCCGCCGGTGGCGGTGAAGGGGGCGGCGAGAACCCGGCGAACCGAACACTGGGCCGGAACTGGCTCATGCCGTCGGACGATTTCAGGGTGGACTGATTGCGAAGATCCACCTGGTCTGCGACGGCGCCGGACGGACCTTGGGGCTCGTGCGGACCGGCGGCAACGTCAATGACTGCACCCGGTTCACGCGAGTGCTGACTACGATCTGGGTGGCCCGGGGCGGACCTGGCCGCGCCCGCACCTGGCCTGAGCGTGTCGTCGCCCGAATGTGTCGAACCGCAGGACGGCCGGCGCTGCTGCGGAGGGCCACCAGCCTTTCGATCCCGACAGCTACCGGCACCGTAACGGCGTCGAACGTTGCTTCAACCGGCTCGAACAACGCCGATCCGTGGCCAGCCGCTACGGCACCATTCGCTTGGTCGGTATGTACGAGCGTGACCAGCCGCGGAGGGTGAGGCCGCGGGAGCAACGGTCCGGACCACGACGGACGTCGCGGTAGCTCGATGTCTGGGTCTGGGTCTTTGCGAGATCGCGTGGGCAAACCCCCAGGCCGCACCCTGTGGAAAGCCGCACCGCTAGCCTCGCGATGTGGGCGTGGTCGGGACGTGGGTGCGGGTGGGCGTCGGCGTGCTGCTCGGCGCCGTCACCGGGCTCGTCGAGCTCGTCTACCTGATCTGGGCCGGCATCATCCTCATCCCCGCGTGGCCGCAGCCGCGCACGCGCCGGGCGGCCGTGCAGCGGATCCAGGCCGGCGCCCGCAACCTCGCGGAGGTGGAGCGGTGGCGGCTGGCCGCGTTCCTGCGTGCGGAGAACGCCAGCGACTACACCGGCGCCCGCGCGGTCGAGTACCTGCTGCTGCGGTGGGCGGTCGGCCTGCTGGGTGGGCTTGTGCTGCTGCTGTTCCTCTACGGCGCGGCGGTGGGCGTGATCTGGACGTTCGAAGCGTTCACCGGGCAGAGCACGCTGCTGCTTATCGTGTCCCAGGTGCTGCTCAGCGCGGTGCTGCTGTTCCTGATCGTCCAGGGTTTCATCGGGATCGCGGCGGTTGAGCGGCGCCTGGCGCGGCACTTCCTCGGTCCGAGCACGCGTGAGGTGCTGGAGCGGCGGATCACCGAGCTTTCCACAAGCCGCGCGGGGGTGGTCGCGGCCGTCGATGCCGAACGCCGCCGTATCGAGCGGGACATCCACGACGGGGTGCAGCAGCGGCTTGTCGCGCTCGGCATGTTGCTGGGGCGCGCCCGCCGCGCGCCGGACAACAGCGAGCTGATCGCCCAGGCGCACGAGGAGACGCAGCACATCCTGGACGAACTGCGGGATGTGGCGTGGCGGGCGTACCCGGCGGCGCTGGACAACCTCGGCCTCCACGAGGCGCTGCTGCGCGTCGCCGAGCGGGCCGGCATCCGGGTGCGGCTCCGCTATGAGCTGGCTGAGCGGCCGCCTAGCGCGGTCGAAACCGCCGCGTACTTCGTGGTCTCCGAGGCGGTCACCAACGCGGCCAAGCACGCCTACGCGCAGGAGGTCACGGTGGATGTCACGCAAGCCGACCGGCTCGTCGTGCGGGTGCGTGACGATGGCGTGGGCGGCGCCGATCCTGGCGGGAGTGGGCTGTCCGGCCTCGCGCGGCGGGTGGCGGCGGTGGATGGGGAGTTTACAGTGGACAGTCCGGTGGGCGGGCCGACCGTGATCGTGGCGGAGTTGCCGTGCGTGTGACGCTGGCTGAGGATTCCACGCTGCTGCGTGAGGGCCTCGTGCGCCTGCTCGCCGAGGAGGGGCACGAGGTGGTGGCCGCGGTGGGCGACGGTGACGCGCTCCTCGCGGCGGTGGCCGCTGAGCAGCCTGATGTGGTGGTGGTCGACGTGCGCATGCCGCCCACCCACACCGACGAGGGCCTGCGCGCCGCACTGCGGATCCGCGAGCGGTGGCCGGGGGTGGGGGTGCTGGTGCTGTCGCAGTACGTGGAGAAGCGCTACGCCGTCGACCTGCTCACCGGCCACCCCGAGGGAGTCGGCTACCTGCTCAAGGACCGCGTGGCCCAGGTGGGCGAGTTTCTGGACGCGCTGGTGCGGGTGGGTGGCGGCGGCGCCGCGTTCGACCCGGAGGTGGTGCGGCAGCTGCTGGCCCGCACGACGCACGCCGACCCGATCAGCCGCCTCACCGAGCGGGAACGCACCGTGCTCGACCACATGGCACAGGGCCACACCAACGCCACGATCGCCGGCCAGCTGCACATCTCGCAGAGCGCGGTCGAGAAGCACGTGAACGCGATCTTCGACAAGCTGGACCTGTCGCACGTCACCGGGTACAGCCGGCGGGTGCTGGCGGTACTCAGGTATCTCGGCTCCTGATCTTGCGAAGGCGGCCGGTGACGAACCATCCCACCGCGACCACGACGGCGGCGAGTACCACCCACTGCAGCCAGCCGGCGTACGTCTCGACCGTGTGCCAGTTTTCGCCGAGCAGGTAGCCGGCGAGGATGAAGACGGTGTTCCAGACGGCGCTGCCCAGCGTGGTGAACAGCGCGAACGCGGCAAGCGGCATCCGCTCCACCCCCGCCGGGATGGAGACGAAGCTTCGGACCACCGGCACCATCCGCCCGAAAAACACCGCCTTGTAGCCGTGCCGCCCAAACCACTCCTCGCTGCGATCGACGTCCGCAACCTCTACCAACGGGACGCGGGCCGCCATCGCACGCATGCGGTCACGGCCGAGCAGCGCGCCGAGTGCGTAGAGCACGAGCGCGCCGGCGAGCGAGCCTGCAGTGGTCCACACGATCGCGGCCCAAAGGCTGATCTCGCCCTGGCTCGCGGTGAAGCCGGCCAGCGGCAGGATCAGCTCGCTGGGCAGCGGCGGGAAGAGGTTTTCCAGCGCGACGGCGAGACCCGCGCCAGGCGCGCCGAGGGTCTCCATCAGTCCGGTGGCAAAGCCGGCGACGCCGCCGGGCTCGTTCTGCTCGATCATCGTCGGTTATTAGTAACCGCGCGGTGGCCGTTTATGCATGGTTTAGCCTTCTTTCGGCGGCCGCCGAAGTGTGCTGCGCGCATGATGGCTGGCATGACGCCACCTCTCGCCCGCCTCGCGGCGCTGCTCGCGGATGGCACGCGGGCCACGTTCTGCATGGCGCTGCTCGACGGCCGGGCCTGGACCGCGGGCGAGCTCGCCCGCCATGCGGGCGTCGCCGCATCCACCGCCAGCGAGCACCTCACCCTCCTCGTCGCCGGCGGCCTCCTGGCCGAGGAACACCAGGGCCGCCACCGCTACGTCCGATTGGCCACGCCCAGGGTGGCTGAGCTGATCGAGGAGATGTCCGTGTACGCGGACGCCGGCTCGCCCGCACCCCCGAAGTCCCTGCGCGGCGCCGTCGCGAGCGAGGCGATGGCGAGGGCCCGCACCTGCTACGACCACCTGGCCGGGCGGCTCGGCGTGCGCGTGACGGACGCGATGGCCGCACGCGGCCTGCTGGGCACGGAGTCCGGTTTCGCCGTCACCGAGCGCGGCCGCGTGTGGCTGGAGTCTGAGGTGGGCGCCACGCTGGGCAGCGGCGGACGCCGTCCACTGGTGCGCGCCTGCCTCGACTGGACCGAACGCCGCCCTCATCTGGCGGGCGCCGCGGGTGCCGCGCTGTGCCAGCGCCTGCACGAGCGCGGGTGGGTGGTGCGGATCGGTTCCCAACGCGCGGTCCGCGTCACGCCTGCGGGTGAGGCCGGCCTGCGCGAGCTGCTCGGTCTGACGCCGGCTGACCTGGCGTAGGCGTACGTGGGCTGGGTATCGGCGCCTCCGCGGCAGTGGAGCTTCGGCGGACCGGCCTCGCGGGCGCCCTCGGCGGCGGCCGCGGCCAGCGGTGCCGGCGTCGCCATCGTGGACTCCCACCCAAGGCTTTACTATCGGTCGCGATGAAGCTGAAGCTGGACCTGCACGACATCTTCAACCGTGGCCAGGACATCGACCGCGCGCTGCGCGGCATCATCGATGAGGCCGTGGCGAAGAAGGCCGCCATGGTGGAGATCATCCCGGGGAAGGGCTCGGGCCAGCTGAAGAAGCGCGTCCTACGGTTCCTGGATCAGAAGGAGATCAAGGAGCTGTACCACCGGGTCGAAAAGGACTCCAAGAACTTCGGTCGCCTTTTCGTCCATTTTCGCTGGAAGTAACCCATCGGTGGCTGGACAGCTTCTGTTTGTGACCAGGCCGGTTCTGGGCCGTCGCTGACGGTGGATGTGTGGTCATGTGCTCGATCGACGGCGCGTCGAGTGCGGTCCTCATTGGACGGCAGTGGGTGGGTGTAGACGCCGTTGCGACGGTTGTCTTCGATGCCGGCCGCGCGGATGGCAGGCTTCCAGTCGCTGTGCCGAATGTGTGCCAACCGCGTTGGCGGCGAGCGTGCCACCCGTTGGCCGGCCCTCGCTAGTGCGGTGACTACCTGGCCCTGCCAGGCGCAGGGTTTCCGGGTCCGCCCGCGCAGCGGGCAGACCCGGAAACGTTAGTGGTCACCGCACTGTCCGTGGTCGGTCGTACGGGTCTGACGGTGCTTCCGGAAGTGGAAGAAGGCGGCCAGGCCGATGAGAGCCAATGCGCCGGCAATGGCCGTAGACACTGTGAATAGGCGCTCGGCTGCGGCGATGTCGGCGGCTTGCTTTTCCAACATCTCTGGGGTCGGGTCTTGGTAGGGCATCGAGGTCTGAGCCAGATCCAGGAACGCCAGGGACGACAGCGCGCAGGAGGCGACAAACAGGATCGCCACGGCGTTCAGCGCCAGGCGAGAGCGCGACATCGGGACAGGCTCTCACAGGATCCTGGTCCGCAACGATCCCGGGTGAGTCGCTCCCGATCATGCCCGGCCGCCCCGAGGCTCCGGTGTCGAATATCTGCCAGCTACCGCGCCAGGCCTGCAGACGCGCTGCCGTTTGCGCAGGTCAGCGGGGGCGGGTTGCCCGTTTTGGTCGCATCTGCCCGTCGCCAGCCTGGCTACAACAAGCGGCTACGCGCCCTGGCTCCGCAACTCAAGCAGTTGGTCCGGAGCCTGGACACCGACCTGTGGCGTGAGCACCTGCGGCTGGCCGGGGTGGGCCGGTACGGCTACCGCCCCCTCACGTCCGCGCGGTTCTGGGGCCCTCGCCTGCACTTGATCGCCACCTGACACTCGCGTTCACCCCGACCAGCGCGAGGTGCTGGTCGACCTGTTCGAACTCGAACCGGGCCTGCTGTCCCACCCCGACGGGCTGGTCCTGGTCCTGGACAAGGGCTTCACCACCGAACGATGGCTTGCCGAACGCGGCCTCACCATGGTCGCCCGGCCGACCAGGGGCGAGAAACCCGCGCCGCCGAACACTGCCACGCAGGCGTGCGTCAGGCCATCAGCCAGTCAAACGACACCTTCAAAGGGCGAACCCGGCTGAAACAAGGCGTAGCCGAACGCGTCCGGCAACACCTCCTCGCGTTAACCACCCCTTGGAATAGACCACCTAGGTGTTGGCGGCAATGTCAAACGTGGAGAACTGGCCCGATTCGTTGACTGTGATCATCTTGCGTTGCAGGTTGGGGCGGTTGACCAGCGTCAGGACGGCCCACAGAATCAGCCACCCGGGCAGCCATGCTCCGCAGGTCACGACGGAAATGATTGCGTTCACCAGGTGGAAGTCCCTGGAAACGGCCGGCCCGCCGCGGCCGGTTGCCAGGACCACCGAGGTGGGCGTCAGTGTTTCGACCCGCCACCCCTGAGCGACGAAGATGGTGACGACCTCGTCAAGCGTCCTTGGATCTGGATGCCATGGCGCAACCGGACTCGTCATGCCAGCCTCCCGACCTGGGGTTACCAAGTCGATCTCTCTAGCCGACCCTAGCATCCGGGGCATATGTAGCAGAGTGGAACGACTCTGGGCCCTCCTCCGGCGGCGGTTCGGGAAATCGGTCCATTGACACGTCTGAAACACGTTGACAACATGGGGCGATGATTGGGAGCGCTCCCACCTGCCGATGCCCCACCCATCGGGAAGGAACAACGTGACCAGACCTATTGGACGGCTCGCCATAGTGGTTGCGAGCACCATGCTCGCCACCGGCCTCACGGCCTCCTCCGCAGCCGCGGAAGGGCCCGAGCAGATCGTCAACGGCACCTTCGACAGCGGCCACGCCCCCTGGTGGGGCACCGCGAACATCACCCTCGACTCCAGCAGCGGCCAGCTCTGCGCCAACGTGCCGGGCGGCACCGTCAACCCGTGGGACGTGATCATCGGGCAGGACAACGTGCCCCTGGTCGCCGGCGAGACCTACGCGTACACCTTCTTCGCCACCGCCACCCCCGCCAAGGTGGCCAAGGCGCTCATCCAGCTGCCGGTCGACCCGTGGACGCAGTACCTGAGCGCCAACCCGGAGCTGAGCGTCTCCGGCAACCAGTACACGTACACGTTCACCTCCCCGGTGGATCTGCCCAACGCGCAGGTTGCGTTCCAGATCGGTGGCAGCACCGACCCGTGGCGCCTCTGCCTCGACAACGTGTCGCTGACCGGGGGCGCGGTGCAGGAGCCGTACGAGCCGGACACCGGCCCGCGCGTCCGCGTCAACCAGGTCGGCTACCTGCCCAAGGGCCCCAAGAACGCCACCGTCGTCACCGAGGCGACCGCGGCCCTGCCGTGGCAGCTGAAGAACTCGGCAGGCAAGGTCGTCGCATCCGGGCGCACCGCCCGCGCGGCGTGGACGCCTCGTCGGGGCAAAACGTGCACAGCCTCGACTTCAGCCGCTACACGCGGTCGGGCACCGGCTACACGATCACGGCGGACGGGGAGACCAGCCACCCGTTCGACATCGGTGAGGGCTTCTGGGAGAAGCTGCGCACCGACGCGCTCAAGTTCTACTACACGCAGCGCAGCGGCATCGAGATCCTCGACAGCCTCCGCCCCGGCTACGGCCGCCCCGCCGGTCACGTCGGCGTCGCGCCCAACCAGGGTGACACCAACGTGCCCTGCCAGCCCGGCGTGTGCGACTACACGCTCGACGTCTCCGGCGGCTGGTACGACGCCGGCGACCACGGCAAGTACGTCGTCAATGGCGGCATCTCGGTGCACCAGCTGATGAGCGAGTACGAGCGCTCCCGCGAGCCGTGGACCCTGCGCGACGGCACGCTCAACATCCCGGAGAGCCGCAACCGCGTGCCGGACATCCTCGACGAGGCGCGGTGGGAGCAGGAGTTCCTGCTGAGCATGCAGGTGCCGGCCGGCAAGCCGCTCGCCGGCATGGCCCACCACAAGATTCACGACGCCACGTGGACCGGCCTGCCGCTGATGCCGCACCTCGACGACCGGCTGCGCGAGCTGCACGCCCCGTCGACCGCGGCGACGCTCAACCTGGCGGCCACCGCGGCGCAGTCGGCACGCGTCTTCTGGCCGTACGACCGCGCCTTCGCCCTCCGCAACCTCGCGGCCGCGAAGACCGCGTGGGCGGCGGCCAAGGCGAACCCGGACCGCATCGCCGACCCGGCCGACGGCAACGGCGGCGGCACGTACAGCGACCCGGACGTGAGCGACGAGTTCTACTGGGCGGCCGCCGAGCTGTACATCACCACCGGCGCCCGCGAGTTCAAGGACTTCATCCTCGCCTCGCCGCACCACACGGCCGACATCTGGCGCGAGCGCGGCTTCGACTGGGGCAACACCGCCCAGCTCGGCCGCCTCGAACTCGCCACCCGCCCCAACCACCTGCCCGACCGGCACCGCGTGCGCGCGTCGGTGGTGCAGGGCGCCGAAAAGTACCTGGCGACGCAGAAGGCGCACCCGTACGGCATCCCGTACGCGCCGAGCGACAACGTGTACGACTGGGGCTCCAACAACCTCATCATCAACAACCTGGCGGTCATCGCGACCGCGTACGACCTGACGGGCAAGGAGCGCTACCTCGACGGCGTGCTGCAGGGGATGGACTACATCTTCGGCCGCAACGCGCTCAACCAGTCCTACGTGACCGGTTACGGCGAGGTGGCCTCAAAGAACCAGCACAGCCGCTGGTACGCGAGGCAGCTCAACCCCGACCTGCCCAACCCGCCGGTCGGCACCCTCTCCGGCGGCCCGAACTCCTCCATCCAGGACCCGGTCGCCCAGCAGAAGCTGCAGGGGTGTGAACCGCAGTTCTGCTACCTCGACGACATCGAGTCGTGGTCGACGAACGAGCTGACCATCAACTGGAACGCGCCGCTCTCCTGGATCTCCGCCTTCATCGCGGACCAGGACCGCGGCTAGCCGGTCGCTTCCCCCACCTCGGTCGTCCGGCCGGGGTGGGGGACGACCATCCAAAATGGAGCTGCCGCGACTGTCCGTCGTGGTCCGGACCGTTGCGCGGGGCCCCGGGGAAACGTGGAGCGCAGCGGAGCGTTTTCTTGGGGTGCGTTCCCGCGGCCTCCTCCGCGCCTGGTCACGCTCCCGCGGTCACTGTTGACGCGTGCGCGCACCGCTCTCCTTGATCGAGCCCGTCCGTATCGAGCTCGCGGTCCGCGCCTGTCCCTGTGGGGGCGCTGTGCCCGGATCCGCCCACCCTCGGCGCCGATCAAGGAGTTGCGGTCGTGGTGGCCGGGCCGATTTTGGCGTGAATCGTGCCGGGCTGACGTAGCCGCCCGCGCAGAACCCAGGCGTCGCGGCCGGCGCGGTGATCCGGGCCGTTGCTCTCCCGGTCTCACCTTCCGCGTCTGGTCACGCTTCCGACGGTCACCGTTGACGCGTGCGGGTGCCGCTCTCCTTGATCGAGGCCGTCCGTAACGAGATCGTGGTATCCAGCTGCCCCTGCAGGTGCAACAAACGTCCACGATCTGCTCGGATCCGCCAGCCTCGGCGCTGATCAAGGAGCGGTGGTCACTCCGGTCGGGCTGATTGGGCGGGAATCGTGCCGGCCGACGTAGCGGTCCGCGGCTGGACTCGGGCGTCGCGGTCGGCGCGGTGGTCTGGGCCCTTGAACTCCCGGTCTCACCGTCTGCGTCTGGTTACGCTTCTCGCGGTCACCGTTGACGTGTGTGCCGATCTCCTTGATCGAGGTCGTCCGGGGTCGAGATCGTGGTCTCCAACTGCCCCTGTGGGGGCAGCGAACGTCCACGATCTGTCCGGTGCAGCTCACTCTCGGCGCCGATCAAGGAGCTGCGGTCGCTTGAGCCGGGCGATCGCGCCACTGCGTGTCGGGCGTCGGTGCAGAGCTTAAGCATCGTGGCTTGGGCAGTATCCGGAGCGCCCGTTTTGGCGGCCCTACCGGTCCGCCGCTGGTCACGCTCCAACTCTGCGCAACAGTCCGAGGGTCAGATTTGGGTGGTTGTGGCTACCGCTACCAGGTCGCTGGTGTGGGTGCCGGCTATGCCGACGTCGGGTGGGCGGGGGTGGAAGCCGGGCAAACCGTTCAGGCCGTCGCTGCCGTCCATCACGCGTAGACCGACCTTTCCTGTCCAGCCGGCGGTTGGGCGCAACACCAGCTCCACCTCGACGCCCTCGGGTGGTGGGGCGTGGAAGACCATGCCGAACGACCAGCGTTCGCCCTCGCGGCCGACCGGCGCGGGCTGGCCGGCGACGCGGGCCGAGACGACGGTGGCGGTGGCGGCGTCGACGTGTAGGGACAGCAGGCGCACGGGGCGCTGTGGTCGTACGCGCAGGTGGACGGTGCGGTCGCCGCCCGGGCCGGGCAGCAGCTGGGAGTCCACTGTGGGCGGTGGTAGCGCCGCCACCTCGGCCGGGCCGGTGCGGAAGTCGTCGTCGCCCAGGCCGGGAAAGTCGGGCAGGGGCGCGGGCTCGCCGGAGACGTACTGTGAGGTCCACTCCTGCTCGGTGCTCTCCTCGCTGAGCCACACCGCCTTGCCCGTGGTGGTGTCCAGCGCGTACATGAGGTGGGTCGGCGACGGGTGCCGCGCGTCGAAGCCGTCCACCGTGAGGCCCACGACCGTGAAGACCACCGCGGCCAGGGCGGCGGCCAGGCCTGGGTAGATGGCGTGCCGGCGGGCCAGCATCGCCACCATCGCCCGCTGCCCGCCCGCCTCCGCGAAGAGCAGGTCGACCACTGGCAGCGCGGCGAGGCCCAGCAGCACCGCGAAGAGCGCGCCCACCGCGCCCATCGCCAGGCCCAGCGCGGGGAAGAGCAGCGTGATGGTGGGTACCAGGATCACGGTGGCCACGGCCGCGGCGGCGGTGACCGCCACGACGGCGACGCGCGGCGCGGCGAGCGCGAGCAGGCCGCCCACCGCGGTGGCGAGGGCGGGCAGCGCGGCCAGGTACGAGCCGCCGGGCGCCACGAACGCCAGCACGATGCCGAACACCACCAGCCAGCCGAGGCCGCCGATCGCCAGAGCGGCTGGACCGAGGCGGCGACGCAGTAACGCGTACCAAGTGAAAAGGACCGCCGCGGAGAGTGCGATCACCGCGAGCCGGAACCACAGCGGGCGGTATGGGTCGACCATTTCGGTGTAGCCGGGGCGCACCGCGGCGAGGAAGGCCCACAGCACCTGGGCCAGCACCGGTGCGAGCAGCACCGGGATGAGGCCCAGCCCGAAGCCGCCGGCCACCCGCGGCCAGGTCGTGCGGCCGCGGCGGCGGGCGAGCCAGGCCAGCGCGGCCGTGGCGACCAGTGCGGCGAGCGCGAGCGGCCAGGTCAGCCAGCCGGGGTAGCGGACGAGGCCGCCGGGGACGGGGAAGTACGTGGCGTCGCCACCCGCCTCCATAGTGGACAGGTCGACGCGGCCGAAAGCGCGGGCCAGCGCGAGCGCGTTCTCGCCGTGTTGCTGCAGGCTCGCCCGGTTCATCGAGGCCGGCGTGTCCAGCGGCGTGTGGTAGACGGCGGCGCCGTCGATGTACGCGGAGTTGAGGCCGGCGAAACCCTTGTCGAGGAACGGGGTGAAGTCGGTGTCGTTGGGCAGCAGCCGGTACACCTCGACCGCGAACGAGGTGCCCACCGGGTGCGGCGCGTCCTGCCCGAAGACGCCCACGAGCGCGGCGTTGCGGCGCGAAGTCTCGAACGTGATGACCGGGCCGCCGCTGCCGCGAGCCTCGAGGTTGAGCACCACGCCACCGTTTGCGGCGAGCGGGTGTGAGGAGACGAACGCGGAGGCGCCGCACAGGCACGCCTCCTCGGCGTCGGTCAGCACGAACACCACGTCGTTGCGCGGCCGGGGGCCGTTGCTCAGCGCCCGCGCCACCTCCAGGATCGTGGCCACGCCCGCGCCGTCGTCGTTGCCGCCGGGCCCTGTCTGTACCGAGTCGTAGTGGGCGACCAGGAACACGCGGCCGGTCGATGCGGTGCCGGGCAGGGTGGCCACCACGTTGCGCACGTGGGCGAACGTCTCGCCGCCCGCGCCGCCGGACAGTTGCCCCGCCTCGGTGCCCACCGTGTCCTGCACGGTCGGTGACAGCCCGAGGTCGCGGAGAGTGGTCACGATCCGCTCACGATTGGCGTCGTTCGCGGGGCTGCCAGTGACGTGCGTGCGCGCGCCGAGCGCCTCGACGTGCGTGTAGGCGCGGCCGGCGCTGAAGTCCGCGGCGGGCGCGTCGGTGCCGCGCGGTGCCGGCGGCCGGATGTCAAGCAGGGTGATCGCACCCACCGCGACCAGCGCGGCAACGGCCGCGAGCGCGGCCAGCCCGCGGCGGCGGGGACGGGTGAGAGCACGGTCCGCGGGGGCTCGAGATCCACGACCATGGCAGACATCATCCGTTGCTGACGCCACTGCGGCACCCTCCGGGGACGGCGGGTCGCCGGTACCGCCACCCGTGGCCTAGCGTGTTGGCATGGCTCTCGCCCGCGTGCACAGATCGCGCTCCCACGGGGTGCGGCGATGACGGTCGTGCCTCCGCGGGCATATCCGTACGGAGGGGCCAATCCGGGCGCGGGCGTGCCCATTGGCGAGCGTTTGCGCGTCCTCCTCGTCGAAGATGACGAAGCCGACGCGTTTCTTGTCGGCGAGTTGCTCGCCGAGGCCGACGCCAAAGTCGATCTCGCCGTGTCCACCAGCCTCACCGAGGCGCGCGACAGGTTCGGCAGCGTCGACTGCGTCCTGCTCGACCTCGGGCTGCCTGACGCGCAAGGGCTCGACGGGCTCCGCCAGGTGCTCGCGATGACCGAGCAGGCCGCGGTCGTGGTGCTGACCGGCCGCCAGGACGAGCATCTGGGCGTCGGCGCGGTCGCCGAGGGCGCGCAGGACTATCTGCTCAAGGGTCAGGTCGACGGGGTGCTGCTGACCCGCGCCCTGCGGTACGCGGTGGAGCGCAAGCGGGCCGACGACAACGCCCGCCGGCTGCGCGAGGTGGAGCTGCGCGCGGAGGAGTCGGCCCGACTGGAGCGCGGCCTGCTGCCGCAGCCGCTCATGACCACCGAGCTTGTCCAGACGCACCCCTTCTACCAGCCGGGCCGGCACGCCGCCGTTATCGGTGGCGACTTCTACGACGTGGTGCAGGCCGGCGACCGCCTGCACCTGATGGTGGGCGACGTCTGCGGCCACGGTGCCGACGAGGCGGCCCTCGGTGTCGAGCTCCGGGTGGCGTGGCGGGCGCTGATCCTCGCCGGCGTGCCGGAAGACGCGGTGCTGCCCGCGCTGGAGCAGGTGCTGATGAGCGAGCGCAAGGCGCGCGAGATCTTCGCCACGGTCGCGGCCGTGACCCTCGACCTGTCGGCAAACCGGGCCACCTTCCGGCTGGCCGGGCACCCGCCACCGCTGCTGCTGTCCGGCGGAGAGGTGCGGCCCGTGCCCGCGCCACACGGTCTGCTGCTCGGCGTGCAGCCACGACCGCCGCGCCCATACGAGCTCGAGTTCGACGGTGAGGACTGGTCGTTGTTGATGTACACGGACGGCCTCATCGAAGGGCGGGTCGGCCGAGGCAACGAGCGGCTCGACGTGAGCGGCCTGTGCGCGCTGCTCGGCGAGCCGGCGGCCCGCGACGTCGAGCTGCCCGCGCTGCCGCAGTGGCTGATCGGCCGGGCGGAGGATGCCAACGATGGTCCACTCGCCGACGATGTGGCCATGCTGCTGATCTCAAGGGGTGCCGGCCGGTGAAGCGATCCTGGACCCTGCGGCAGCGGGTGACCGCGCTGTGTGCCGTGGTCGGCGGGCTGCTCGCGCTGGTGGCCCTCATCGCCTCCGGCACCGCTGCCGCCGCCCGCTCGCAGGTCGACACGCTGGCCAACCGAGCCACGCCGCTGCGCACCGGCTCGGAGGCGTTGCTCACCGCGCTGGTCGACCAGGAGACCGCGGTGCGCGGCTTCGCGCTCAACGGCAACGAGGTCGACCTGGAGCCGTACACGGAGGGCATCGCCGAGCAGCGCCGGCTGACCGACTCGATGACCGCGCTGATCGAAGACGAGCAGGGCATCCGCGAGCGGCTGGACCGGGTCACCGTCGAGGCGGAGGGCTGGCGCCGCGAGGTCGCCGAGCCGGTCGTCGCCGCGGTGCGGACCCAGGGCGCGGCGGCCGGCCAGGAGCTCGTCACCGACGCGTCCCGCCAGCGCTTCGACCGGGTGCGGGCGTCGGTCGAGGACCTGCAAAACGAAATCCGGACGTTCCGCAACGCGACGGCCGACAAGGCCAAGTCGAGCAGCAACGTCCTGGTGATCCTGCTGATCACGGCCACGGTCATCGTGCTGCTCGCCGGCATCGCGCTGCTGATCTCGCTGCGCCGGCTGGTGATCGAGCCGTTGACCGGGCTCGCGGAGCAGGTCCGTTCGGTGGCCGGTGGGCAGTACGACCGGCCGATCGAGGTGGCCGGGCCGCCCGAGCTGGCCACGCTCGCCGCCGACGTCGACGGCATGCGCCGCAAGATCGCTTCCGATCTCGCCGAGGTGCGCGAGGCGCGCGAGCGCATCGAGTGGGTCAACGGGCAGCTGCAGACCCAGGCCGAGGAGCTGATGCGCTCCAACCGCGATCTGGAGCAGTTCGCGTACGTGGCCTCGCACGACCTCCAGGAGCCGCTGCGCAAGGTGGCCAGCTTCTGCCAGCTGCTCCAGCGGCGGTACGCGGGGCAGCTGGACGAACGCGCCGACCAGTACATCGCCTTCGCGGTCGACGGCGCGCAGCGCATGCAGCGACTGATCAACGACCTGCTCGCGTTCTCCCGGATCGGGCGGATGACCTCGGGCTTCACCGAGGTCGACCTCAACGCGCTGATGACCGAGGTGGCCGGCGTGACCGAGTCCGCCCGCACCTACGCCAAGGGTGAGCTGACCTGGGGCGAGCTGCCGACCGTGCTCGGCGAGCAGGCGCTGCTGACCACCCTGCTGGCCAACCTGGTGAGCAACTCGATCAAGTTTCGCCACCCCGACCGCCCGCCGCGGGTGCACATCTCCGCGGAGCGGGTCGGCGAGGAGTGGGAGATCAGCTGCCGCGACAACGGAATCGGTGTCGAAGAGGAGTTCGCCGACAAGATTTTCGTTATTTTCCAGCGGCTGCACGCCAAGGATTCGTATCCGGGGACCGGCATCGGGCTGGCCATCGCAAAGAAGATCGTCGAATACCATGGCGGCCGGATCTGGGTCGCGCCCGGTGTCGACGAGGGTACGGTGATCAGATTCACGCTGCCGGTGCTTGCCGGGAGCGAGGAGGAGCCGGAGGGCGACAATGAGCCGGTGCGAGACAGCGAGGTGAACGCGTGACGGTGCCTGCGGACGGGAGGAGCCCGATCGAGGTCCTGCTTGTCGAAGACGACCCGGGCGACGTCCTGATGACGCAGGAGGCGTTCGAGGAGCACAAGCTTCGCAACAAGCTCACCGTGGTCACCGACGGTGACGCCGCTCTCGCTTACCTGCGCCGCGAAGGTCAGTACGCGGACGCCGTCCCGCCGGACCTCATCCTCCTCGACCTCAACCTGCCCCGCCGCGACGGCCGCGAGGTGCTCGCCGAGATCAAGAGGGACGAAAAGCTCGGCCGCATCCCGGTGGTCGTGCTCACTACCTCGCAGGCCGACGAAGACATCCTGCGTAGCTACGAGCTGCACGCGAACGCGTACGTGACGAAGCCGGTCGACTTCGACCGGTTCATCGCCGTCGTCCGCCAGATCGACGAGTTCTTCGTCAGCGTGGTGAAGCTGCCGCCTCGTGGCTGACCTGGTCGACTCGGTCGGACAGCTGCTGCGCGACGTGGCGGCCACGGTGGTGCTGCCGTCGTTTCAGCACCTGGCCGAGGGCGACGTGGAGGAGAAGGCACCCGGAGAGCTGGTCACGGTCGCCGACCGGCGGGCCGAGGTGAGGATCGCCGACGGCCTGCGCTCGCTGCTGCCCGACTCGGTGGTGGTCGGCGAGGAAGGCGTGGCGGCCGACCCGTCGGTGCTGGACCTGCTGCGCGAGTCCGGCCCGGTGTGGATCGTCGACCCGATCGACGGCACCGGAAACTTCGCGGCCGGGCACGGCCCGTTCGCCATCATGACCGCCCTGGTCCGCGGCGGTGCGCCGGTCGCGTCCTGGATCCTCGACCCGCTGGCCGGCACGCTGGCCGTGGCCGAGTCCGGCTCGGGCACCTACGTCGACGGCGTGCGCGCCACCCTGCCCGACGACGGCTCCCGCCCGCTGCGCGGCGCCGCCATGAACCGCTTCCTCCCCGCCGACCTGCGGGCCCGCGTCCAGCGCGGCCTGTCGGCCATCGACGAGGTGCTGCCCGGGCTGCACTGCGCGGGCCGCGAGTACGTGGACATCGTCAGCGGCGCCCAGGACTTCGTGCTCTTCTGGCGCACGCTGCCGTGGGACCACGTGCCGGGCGCCCTGCTGGTCCAGGAGGCCGGTGGCGTGGTCCGCCGCCTGGACGGCACGCCGTACGACCTGACCGGGGACGGCTACGGCCTGCTGGCGGCCGCCAACGACGCCACCTGGCGCCGGGTGCACGCCACGCTGCTCAGCTGACCGAGTCGGCGGGCCACTGCGTGCCGACGACCGAGAGCAGCTTCAGCGCCTCGGCCGTGGGGCTGCCGGGCGCGGCGCTGTAGAGGATGAGGCGCTGGCCGTGTCCGGCGATGTCGAGCGTCTCGCACTCCAGCTCCAGCTCGCCCACCACCGGATGGCGCACGCGCTTGACGGTGGTGCCGCGGCGCACGCACACCCGCAGCTGCTCCCAGCGGCGCACGAACTCGGGGCTCGCGGCGCGCAGCCGGGCGATCAGGCCGTGGATGCCGGCGTCGTCCGGAAACTGTGCGGCCGCGGCGCGCAGCTCGGCCACGCACTCGTCGGCGAAGGCGGACGTGTCCGGGTCGGCCAGCGCGACCTCCGAGACCTCGCCGCCGAACAGGTTCCAGATCATGTTGCGCCGCCCCGGCGGCCAGGTGTCGGGGTCGCCGAGCAGGGCGGCGGCCATCGCGTTCCAGGCGAGGATCTCGTACTTGATGTCGATCACGTACGCCGGCGTGTCGTCCAGCCGGTTGAGCAGGTGAACCACGCCGGCAGGCACGTCGGCACTCGGGCCCGACGGTGGCGACGGGACCTCGCCGACCAGGTGGAAGAGGTGGGCGCGCTCGGCGTCGTACAGCCGCAGGGCGCGGGCCAGCGCGGAGAGCACCTGCCGGGACGGGCGCGGGCCGCGAGCCTGCTCCAGCCGGGCGTAGTAGTCGACCGAGATGCCGGTCAGCCGCGCCACCTCCTCGCGGCGCAGCCCAGGCGTGCGGCGGCGCGGGCCGGCGGGCAGGCCGACATCCGCGGGGCGCACGCTCGCGCGGCGGCTGCGCAGGAAGTCGGCGAGCTGGCGGCGGTCCATGCGCCCATCATCTCCGCTGGCCAGGAGTCGTATCCAGGGACCGGCAGTCCGTGGTTGAAGCGTGCTCTCCTCACCGCCGCGCCCGCGCCGCAGGGTCGAGGCATGAGCGAAACACTGGTCGCCCTCGTGACGGGGGCCAACAAGGGGATCGGGTACGAGATCGCGCGCGGCCTCGGCGAGACGGGAGCCACCGTGCTGGTGGGCGCGCGGGACGCGGAGCGGGGAGCGGTCGCCGTGGAGAAGCTGTCCGCCGACGGGGTGGACGCGGTTGCCCTCGAGCTCGACGTCACCGACCCGCTGTCGATCACGGCGGCGGCGGCGCGGATCGAGCGGGAGTACGGGCGGCTGGACATCCTGGTCAACAACGCCGCCATCCTCGCCGAGCGGGGGCAGCCGCCGAGCCGGACGCCGGTGGAGCTGCTGGAGCGCACCTACGCCACGAACGTGTACGGCGTCGTCGCGGTCACCAATGCCCTGCTTCCCCTGCTGCGCGCGGCGCCGGCCGCCCGCATCGTCAACCTCTCCAGCGGCCTGGGCTCGATGACGCTGACCGCCGACCCGGGCGGGCCGTACCCGGGGGCGCTGCTGCTGGCGTACAACTCGTCGAAGAGTGCGCTGAACTCGATCACGGTCACGTACGCGAACGAGCTGCGGGACACGCCGATCAAGGTGAACGCGGCCGACCCGGGCTACTGCGCCACCGACCTGAACGGGCACGCGGGACCCCGTACGCCGGCGCAGGGCGCCATCGCGGCTGTGCGCCTCGCCACACTCCCCGCGGACGGCCCGACCGCGGCCTTCTTCGACGACGCCGGCACGGTGCCGTGGTGAGGCGCGCGATCTAAGATCCACGCGTGTCCACGTACCTGGAGAGTCTCTTCTCGCTTGCCGGGCGCGTGGCGCTCGTGACCGGTGGCAGCTCGGGGATCGGCCGTGCCATCGCGGAGGCCCTCGGCCGCGCGGGCGCCAAGGTGGTGGTGGTCGCGCGGCGCGAGGCGCCGCTGGCCGCGGCCGTCTCCGAGCTCACCGACCTGGGAGTGCAGGCGGCGGCCGTGCCCGCGGACCTCAGCGACCGCGGCGCGCTGCGGGAGGCGGCCGAGGCGGCTGCCACGGTGTACGGCGAGCCGGACATCCTGGTCAACTCGGCCGCGATCAACCGCCGCCCCCACCTTTCCGAGCTGACCGAGGACGACTGGGACGCGACGATCTCCGCGAACCTCGACGCGCCCTTCCTGCTCGGCCAGCGCTTCGGCCCGCCCATGGCCGCGCGCGGCTGGGGCCGGATCATCAACATCGCCTCGCAGCAGGCGGTGCGGGCGTACGGGAACAGCGGCGCGTACGGTGCCGCGAAGGCCGGCCTGACCGGGCTGACCCGCTCGCAGGCCGAGGCGTGGTCGCGGCACGGCGTCACCTCGAACGCGATCGCGCCGGGCATCGTGCGCACGCCGCTGACCGCCGAGCTGTTCGCCGACCCGGCCCGGGTGGCGACGGCGGCCGCCCGCACGATGGTGGGGCGAAACGGCGAGCTGGACGACTTCGCGGGCGCGGCGGTGTTTCTGGCGAGCGAATCGAGCATGTACGTGACCGGACAGACGCTCTTCGTAGACGGCGGCTTCTCGGTCGCTTGATCAAGTGGGCTTATACCACAGGTGGGGCTTAATTCTGAGGCTCTTGTGACTTAAGGGGCTGGTGAGTCCGGTAGGCTGTCGCACCGTGCTTCGTCGTCCCGTAGCGGTGCTGCTCGGTCTCGTCCTGGCGTGTGTCGCGGCGGGGCCAGCTCTCGCCGCGCCGAATACCGACGACGAGGGCGCCTCCAAGACACTGCGTGCTCAGCTCTCGGCGGCCAACAAGGGCCACATCGAGGCCAAGGCCAAGCTCGCCAATTCCAAAAAGCGCCAGCTCGAGCTCAAGGTCCAGCTCAAAAAGGTCGAAGACGACCTGGCGCTGATCACCAACGAGGTGGCCGTGCTCGCCGCGGAGTCCTACCGGGTGGGCCGCCTGACGCCGATCAACCTGATGCTCAACAGCGCCTCGCCCAACGAGTTCCTGCAACGGGCGGCCGGCCTGGAGTTGCTCGCCCAGCGCGACGGCACCGCGATGCGCCGGCTCGAGGAGGCGCGCGAGGAGGTCGCGCGCACCAAGGCCGCTATCGACAACGAGATCCGTGAGCAGACCAAGCAGGTCGCCATCATGGCGGCCAAGAAGAAGGACCTGGAGAAGGCGCTCGGCATCGGCACGGCCGGCGGCTTCGTCGACGCCAACTCGCCGCTGGCAAAGCCCGCGCCGCGCAACTCCGACGGCTCCTGGCCGAGCGAGCGGTGCATCGTCGACGACCCCACCACCAGCGGCTGCATCACCGCCCGCACGCTGCACGCGTACAACCAGGCGAGGGCGGCCGGCTTCACGTACCACACCTCGTGCAAGCGCACCGGCGGCGGCGGCGAGCACCCGCTGGGCCGCGCGTGCGACTTCTCGTCCGCGAAGTCGACGTTCAGAAACAGCGACGCGACGGGTGCCGAAAAGGCGTACGGTGACCGGCTCGCGTCGTTCTTCGTCAAAAACGCCGACCGGCTGGGCGTGCTCTACGTGATCTGGTACAGGCAGATCTGGTCACCGAGCTCGGGTTGGCGGGCGTACAGCGGCAGCGGCAGCGCGGCGGCCCGCCACACCAACCACGTTCACCTCTCGATGATCTGACTACCCTTCTCCTTGATGGAGCCCAACCCGCAGGCCGCCCCGCTGCCCCCCAAGCTCGCGGCCGCCCTCGTCTTCCTGGCCAGCGGCGCTGTCCTCGTGCTGGAGACGGTCGCGCTGCGCCTCGTGGGGCCCTATGTCGGCGTGACCCTACAGGTGACCAGCGCGGTGATCGGCGTGGCGCTGGGCGCGATCGCGTACGGAGCCTGGCTGGGCGGCTTTCTCGCCGACCGGCAGGACCCGCGCCGCCTGCTCGCCCCGGCGCTGGTGCTCGCCGCCATCGCCACCGCCGTGACGCTGCCGGTCGTGCGGTGGGCCGGCGAAGGGCTGCGCGGCAACGCCGACACCGGCATCATCCTGCTCACCGCCTTGGCGATCTTCCTGCCCGCCGCGCTGCTGTCCGGCGTCTCGCCGCTGGTGGTCAAGCTCCAGCTCGGCGACCTCAAACGCACCGGCCAGGTGGTCGGCAAGCTGTCCAGCATCGGCACGCTGGGCGGCATCACCGCCACGCTGGTGACCGGCTTCGTGCTGGTCGCCGCGCTGCCCACCACCGTGATCATCCTCGGTGTGGCCGGGCTGCTCGCCGCGGTCGGCATCGGCTTGGGCGTGTACCTGCACCGCCGCGACCCGGTGCCCGCCCCACCACGCGCCCGCGCGCTGCTGGCCGCCGTCGGGCTGGCCGGCGCCGGACTGTCCACTGTGGCGCCCAACCCGTGCGACATCGAGACGGCGTACCACTGCGCCACCGTCGTCGACGACCCGGCCAACCCGTTCGGCCGCGTGCTCATGCTCAACTCGGCCCGCCACTCCTACGTCGACCTCGGCAACCCTGAGCACCTCGAGTTCGCGTACACCCAGTGGCTCGGCGCGGTCGCCGACGCCATCGCCCCGGACGGGCTGAGCCTCGACGCGCTGCACCTGGGCGGCGGCGGGTTCACCATGCCGCGCTACCTCAACGCCACCCGGCCCGGCGGCACCAACGAGGTGTACGAGATCGACGGCGGCCTCGTCGACCTGGCCCGTGACCAGCTGGAGCTGCGCACCGGCCCCGACCTGACGCCCGTGGTCGGCGACGCCCGCGTGCTGGTCACCGCGCGCCCGGCGGCGAGCGTCGACTTCGTGGTGGGCGACGCGTTCGGCCACCTCGTGGTGCCCTGGCACCTGGCCACCCGCGAGATGGCCGAGCAGATCCGGCGCACACTGCGGCCCGCCGGCGTGTACGCGCAGAACGTCATCGACTACCCGCCGCTGCGCTTCATCCGGGCCGAGGTGGCGACCGTCGCCGACGTGTTTCCCCACGTCGCGCTCATCGGGCCGCCCGAGGCGCTGGCCGGCGACCAGGGCGCCAACTTCGTGATCGTCGCCTCCGCCGCCCCGCTGCCGCTGGACGCCATCCGCGCCCACCTGACCAGCACCGCGCAGGAGCCGGTCACGCTGCTCGCCGGCGCCGATCTGGACGCATTCGTGCGGGATGCCCGGGTGCTGACCGACGACTTCGCGCCCGTCGACCAACTCCTCGCCGGGCCGTAGGGCCCTTGCGGTTTCGTCGCTGGCTGCCTGGGCAATTGACCAGGCATGACGGTGCTGGGTGGGCGGTACCGCCTCGACGAACGACTCGGCGCAGGCGGGATGGCGGTGGTCTGGCGGGCGTACGACGAGGTGCTCGACCGGCCGGTCGCCGTCAAGGTGCTCGCGCCGCGGCACGCCACCGATCCCAGCTTCCGCTGGCAACTTCGCGCGGAGGCGCAGGCGGCCGGCAAGCTGTGCCACCCGCACATCACGAACGTCTACGACTACGGCGAGCAGGACGGCGCGCCGTACATCGTCATGGAGCTCATCGACGGGCAGCCGATGGCGGCGGCGCTCGACCACGACGGGCCGATGCCATGGCCGGAGGCGGTCAAGGCATGCTCCGATGTGGCCTCCGCGCTGGCCGTGGCCCACGCGCACGGCGTCGTGCACCGCGACGTGAAGCCCTCCAACGTCATGCTCACGCCGAGCGGCGCCAAGGTCGTCGACTTCGGCATCTCCGCGCTCATCGGCGCGAACGACGTGACGCCGGAAGGCAGCCTGCTGGGCACCCCGGCATACCTGGCCCCGGAGCGGATGGAGGGCGGCCAGGTCTCGCCGGCCACCGACGTGTACGCGCTGGGCCTGCTGCTGTACCGCGCGCTGACCGGGCACCTGCCGTGGGAGGTCGCGACCACCACGCAGATGCTGCGTGCCCACCGGTACAAGGATCCCGGCCCGCTGCCGCCCGTCGACGGCCTGCCCGAGGCGGTTGCGCTGCTGTGCCGGCGCTGCCTGTCCAAGCAGCCGAGGATGCGCCCGAGCGCCGCGGAGGCGGCGAGCGTGCTGGCGGCCTTCTCGTCACCGTCGTGGCTGCCGGTCGCCGCGCCGGCCGTCCAGTCGCGGGGCCGCCAGCTGGCCGCCGCGGTGCTGGCGGCGTCCGCGCTGCTCGCCGTCACCGGAGGACTCTGGGTCACCGGCAACCGCAACCCGGCCGGCACGGCGGGCACGGGCGCGGCCGCCGCGGCGGCGCTGCCCGCGACCACGGCGCAGACCTCCACGGCCTGCTCGGTCACTTACGCGCTGAAGCGCGACTCGGGCCGCGAGTTTCACGCGGACCTGACCGTCACCAACGCCGGTGGTCATCCGGTCGAGGGGTGGCGGCTCACCTTCGCGTTCCCCGGTGACCAGCGGCTCGTCGGCGCGCGGGCGGCGAAGTTTGCGCAGAGCGGGCGCAACGTGGTGATCCAGCCGCCGCGCGAGCAGCCGATCGCGGCCGGCGACTCGGTCGCGGTGGGCGTGACCGGCCGGTACGAGAAGGGCAACCCGCTACCGACCACGTTTGCCGTGGACGGCACCGAGTGCGAGGCGCTGGTCTCGGGCGCGTCGCAGCCGGTCACCTCGCCACGGACCGCGGCCAAGCCCGCCAAGCCTCCCAAGCCGACCGATGACAAGGCCCCCGCCAAGGACAGCTCCGGAAAGGGCAAGGGCGGCGGCGAGGACAAGTCGGGCAAGGGTGGTGGCGGCGACGAGGACGACGACTGACCGCTACGTCGTGGCGGCGAAGCGCTGCACCTGCTCGGTGTTGCCGGCCACGATCAGCACCGCGCCGTTGGGCACGACGGTCTCCGGCGTCGCGTACACGAAGTCCGTCCCGTGCAGCTTGACCCCGACCACGGTCACCCCGTACTTCGTGCGCAGCCCCACCTCGGCCAGCGTGCGGCCGGTGGCCTCGCGGGGCGCGCGAGTCTTGGCGATCGCGAAACCGTCTTCGAGCTCGATGAAGTCGAGCATGCGGCTGGTGATCAGGTGGGCAACCCGTTCGCCCATCGTCGCCTCGGGGTAGATCACGTGGTGGGCGCCGACCGAGCGCAGGATCTTGCCGTGCTTCACGGAGATCGCCTTGGCCCAGATCTCCCGCACGCCCACCTCGGTGAGCGCCAGCACGGTCAGCACGCTCGCCTCGATGTCGCTGCCGATGCCGACGACCGCGCGGGAGAACTCGGTCATCCCGATCTGCCGCAGCACCTCCTCGTCGGTGGCGTCGGCCTGCACGACGTGGGTGAGCCGGTCGGACCACTGCTGTACCAGCTTGGTGTTTTCGTCGACGCCGAGCACCTCATGCCCCAGCCGGGTCAGCGACTCGGCCACCTGGCCGCCGAAGCGGCCCAGCCCGATCACCGCCACGTTTTCGTCAGCGGTCGGCGCTTTCGATTTGTCAGCCAACGATGGGTCGCTCCTCCGGGTATCGGTACTGCCGGTGGCGGGTGTTGAGCGCCAGCGCCGAGGCGACGGCGATCGGGCCCACCCGGCCGATGAACATCAACGCGATCATCACCATCTGCCCGGACACCGGCAGCTCCGGGGTCAGCCCGACCGTGATGCCAGCCGTGCTGAACGCCGACGTGACCTCGACCAGCGCCCGGTCCAGCGGCACACCCTTGGTGAGGGCGAGCAGCGCCAAGGTACCCCGGCGACCGTCGCCACCCCGAGGAGGGCGACCGTGGTCGCCTGCCGCTGGGTCGCCTCGGCGATGCGGCGGCGCCCGACGACGACGTCACGCTCGCCCCGCACCTCGGTCCAGATGACGTAGGCGAGCAGGAAGAACGTGGTGACCTTGATGCCGCCGGCCGTGCTCGCGCTGCCACCGCCGATGAACATCAGGCCGGTGACGATCGTCGTCGTGTCGGTGTCCATCGCGCCGTAGTCGACGGTGTTGAAGCCACCGGATCGGGGAATTGTGCCCTGAACGAAGGAGGCCAGGATCTTCTCGGTGACACCGAGCGGCCCGAGGGTGTCCGGGTTGGCCCATTCGAATGCCAGCACGGTCACGAAGCCCACGACCAGCAGCACCACCGAGCCCCACACCGTCAGCCGGGTGTGCGTCGACCAGGCGGCCGGCTTGCGCAGCTCGCGGACAAGCTCGTAGAGCACGGGCACACCCAGGCCGCCGATGATCACGCCGAGGACCAGGGGCACGCAGATCCACCAGTCGTCGACGAAACTGAACAGGCCGTCACTGCGTAGCGAGAAGCCCGAGTTGTTGAACGCCTGGATCGAGTTGAACGCGCCCTCCCACAGGGCCGAACCCAGCGGCTCGTCGTAGGTCAGCCAGAGCCGGCCGGCCACGATCACGGTGATCACGAGCTCGCTGGCGAACATCACGACCGCGGCCAGCGTGAGCACCGTGCGGATCTCGCCGAGCGCCAGGCCGCTGCTGGTCTCCGCGCGGGCCATCAGGCGGCCACGCAGCCCCAGCCGCTGGGAGACGAGCAGGCCGAGCAGCGTCGCCATCGTCGCGATGCCGTAGCCGCCGATCTGGGTGAGCACCGCCAGCATCACGTGCCCGAAGTTCGACCAGTACGTCGCGGTGTCCACCGTCGTCATCCCGGACGTGGTGATCGCGGACGTGGCCGTGAACCACGCCGTCATGAAGGACGCGTTACCCGTCCCGCGGCGGGAGACGGGGAGCATGAGCAGGATGGTGCCGATCGCGATCACAGCCAGAAACGCGAGCGGCACGATCCGAGCGGGGTGCTGCAGGGTCCGGCGCATCAGGCATGTTCATATCACGGCCGATCATTGGACAGTCTGTCTTAGTCCGGGGCGGCTTGACTCTGGCCGTGCGAACCAAACTTCCAGTTGTGGTCCTGACCGGCGCTATGCTGGCGGCCATCATCGCCGTACCTTCCGGCGCCGTCGCGCACCGCGACGAGGAGCCGACCGTCATCGGACACCGCGGGGCCAGCGGCTACCGCCCCGAGCACACGCTCGAGGCGTACCGGCTGGCGATCGCGGCGGGAGCCGACTACATCGAGCCGGACCTTGTCTCCACCAAGGACGGCGTCCTCGTGGCCCGGCACGAAAACGAGATCTCCGGTACCACGGACGTCTCCACGAAGCCCGAGTTCGCGGGCCGGCGGGTGACCAAGACGATCGACGGCGTGTCGGTCACCGGTTGGTTCACCGAGGACTTCACGCTGGCTGAGCTGAAGACGCTGCGGGCCAAGGAGCGGCTGCCTCAGGTGCGCCCGACCAACACGGCCTTCGACGGCAAGCTCGAGATCCCGACCTTCCAGGAGGTCGTCGACCTGGCCCGGGCCGAGAGCCGCCGGCACGGCCGCACGATCGGCGTGTACCCGGAGACCAAGCACCCGACCTACTTCCAGGGCATCGGCCTGCCGCTGGAGGAGCCGCTGGTCCGCGTCCTCAAGCGCAACCGGCTCAACGAGAAGAAGGACGCGGTGATCATCCAGTCCTTCGAGACCGCCAACCTGCGCAAGCTCGACACGCTGATCGACGTCAAGCTGGCCCAGCTGATCAACGCGTCCGGCCGGCCCTACGACTTCGTGGTGGCGGGCGACACCCGCACCTACGCCGACCTGGTCAAGCCGGCCGGCCTGAAGTGGATCAGCGGGTACGCCGACGGCGTGGGCGTGGAGAAGAGCCTCATCGTGCCGCGCGACGCCTCGGGCAAGCTGCTGGCGCCGACCACGCTGATCCGCGACGCCCACCGCAACGACCTGATCGTGCACGCGTGGACGTTCCGGGCGGAAAACCAGTTTCTGCCGGCCGACTTCCGCATCGGCACCGACCCGAACGCGCGCGGTGACATCTTCGCCGAGTTCGCGCTCTACTACGGGCTGGGCATCGACGGCGTGTTCAGCGACCACCCGGACACGGCCGTGGCCGCCCGCGTGGGCTTCGCGAAGTAAACGATCTCTACGGTGCCGCCGGTCGCGTGTGGCCGGCGGCACCGTCGCCTTCCTGGAGCATCGCCAGCTCGGCGCCCACGCCGGGCGGGAGCGTCGTCGTGGGTGCCTCGTCGGCGGTGGGGGTGCGGCGCAGCCGCCAGAGCACGCCGACGAGCAGCATCGCCGCGAGCGCGAAGACGATGCTGGCGGTGAGCAGCGTCGTGGAGAGCGGGTCGACCTCCGCGGCCGGCCGGAGCGGCGGGCGGGCCACCGAGTCCGGCGGTACCGGTGCCTGCTGCAGGGGCGGCGCGGTCGTCTCCTCCACCGGCGCTTCGGTGACCGGCGGCGGCGCTGTGGTCTCTGGCGCGGCGGTCTCGGGCGGTGGCGTCGTCGAGCCGACCGCCTCGACCACGGCGGTCGTCGCCCGGGCGCTGTCCAGCAGCTTTCCGCTGACCGCGTGTGCCGAGACGACGAGCTCGGCCCGCCCGAACGGCGAACCCTCAAGGAACGCGATCCGGTAGCTGGCCGCCACCGCGGTGTCCTTGCCGCAGATCAGCTTCGAGTCGACCAGAGGGTCGACCGCCTCGACGGTGCCGGGCTCGGCAGAGGTCTCGCGCAGCGCGAGCACCTGTCCGGAGACCACCCGTTCGAGGCGGACGTGCTCGGTGGCGAGGCCCTTCAGCCGTACCGTGATCGTGCGCCGGGTCTGTGTGCAGCCCTTGTCGGAGCGGCTCACCACGAGGTCGAAGCTGGCCGGCTCGCCGCCCGCGGTCACGGTGCGGGCGGGCCCGTCCAGCTTGACGGCGCAGCAGTGCCTGGCCGGGGCGGCCTTCTTGTCCTTGCTGGCCGCGAAGGTGGGTACGGTCAGCGCCAACCCGGCGAGCCCGAGGCCCACCACGGCCGCCCGCATCACAAAGCGTCGTCCGCCCTTCACAACGCCCACGCTAGGCGTCACCGGACGTGTCCGGAAAGGGCGCATTATTAGCGTGTTCTGCCGATCAAAGTAGCGAATCCTACCGGCGGTAATGAACCGGTAACGGCATGAACAGCCATGATCGGCGTGCGTCGGGCGGCCGATGTCGGGGCGGGTTGGTAAGAAGGGGCGATGCGGGAACAAGCGGAAGCCATCCTCCGGCGCCTGGCCGGCGACCATGCCAAGCTGCGCGAAGACCAGTGGACGGCGATCGAGGCGCTGGTCGCCCAGCGGCGGCGGGTGCTCTGCGTGCAGCGCACCGGGTGGGGCAAGTCCGCCGTCTACTTCGTGGCGACCGCGCTCCTGCGCGAAGACCGCACGGCCGGGCCGACGGTCATCGTGTCCCCGCTGCTCGCGCTCATGCGCAACCAGGTGGAGGCCGCCGCCCGCGCCGGCATCCACGCCCGCACGATCAACTCGGCCAACCTCGACGAGTGGGAGCAGATCACCGACGAGATCCGCGCCGGCGCCGTCGACGTGTTGCTGATCAGCCCGGAGCGTCTCAACAACCCGGACTTCCGCGACACCGTGCTGCCCCGGCTGGCCGCCACCACCGGGCTGCTGGTGGTCGACGAGGCGCACTGCGTCTCCGACTGGGGGCACGACTTCCGCCCCGACTACCGGCGGCTGCGCACCTTCCTGGCCGGCCTGCCCGAGCACACGCCGGTGCTCGCCACCACCGCGACCGCCAACGCACGGGTCACCGCCGACGTGGCCGACCAGCTCGGCGACGCGCTCGTGCTGCGCGGCCCGCTCGACCGCGACTCGCTGCGCCTGGCCGTGCTCGACCTCGGCACGCCGGCGCACCGCCTCGCGTGGCTGGCCGACCACCTCGACAAGCTGCCCGGCTCCGGGATCGTCTACACGCTGACGGTCGCGGCGGCGGGCGAGACGGCCGAGTTCCTGCGCTCCCGCGGGTACCCCGTCGCGTCCTACACCGGGCAGTCCGACGACGCCGACCGCCGCTCCGCCGAGCAGGACCTGCTGGACAACAAGGTCAAGGCGCTGATCGCCACGTCCGCGCTGGGCATGGGCTTCGACAAGCCCGACCTGGGCTTCGTGGTCCACCTTGGGGCGCCGCCGTCGCCGATCGCGTACTACCAGCAGGTCGGCCGCGCCGGCCGCGCGGTCGAGCAGGCCGAGGTGCTGCTGCTGCCCGGCCCCGAGGACCAGGCGATCTGGCGGTACTTCGCCTCGCTCGCGTTTCCGCCGGAAGACCAGGTGCGCACCGTGCTGGCGGCGCTCTCCAGCGACCGTCCACTCTCGACGCCCGCGCTGGAGCCGATCGTCGACCTGCGCCGCACCCGGCTGGAGCTGATGCTCAAGGTGCTCGACGTCGACGGCGCGGTCCGCCGGGTGCGCGGCGGGTGGCTGGCGACCGGCGACCCGTGGACGTACGACGCGGCCCGCCTGCGCCGGGTCGCCGAGGCGCGCACGGCCGAGCAGCAGTCGATGCGGGAGTACACCGCGACCGGCGATTGCCGGATGGAGTTTCTGCGCCGCTGCCTCGACGACCCGGGCGCTGTCCCGTGTGGACGGTGTGACAACTGCACCGGCCCGCGCTTCGACGCGCAGGTGTCGTCGCCCGCGCTCGCGGCCGCGCAGGCGTTTCTGGGGCGGGCCGGCGTCGAGATACCGCCGAAGAAG
This sequence comes from Phytohabitans houttuyneae, assembly GCF_011764425.1. Lineage (NCBI taxonomy): Bacteria > Bacillati > Actinomycetota > Actinomycetes > Micromonosporales > Micromonosporaceae > Phytohabitans > Phytohabitans houttuyneae. The sequence goes on along the minus strand of NZ_BLPF01000001.1, from coordinate 3,513,860 downwards.
CTGTGGCCCACCGGCCTGGAGCAGGTCGGCGTGTCCCTGCGCGGCAAGATCTCGCCGGACGAGCAGGCGGCCAGCGGCCGGGCGGTCGGCCGCCTCTCCGACCTCGGCTGGGGCTCCCGACTGCGCGCGGTCGCCGGCGCCGACGCGCCCGACGCCCCACTACCGGCCGACGTGGCCGGCGCGGTGGTGGAGGTGCTCAAGACCTGGGCCCGCGGCGACGACCCGTGGCCCGCACGGCCGGCCGGCATCGTGGCGGTCGGCTCGCGCCGCCACCCGCAGCTGGTGCGCAGCCTGGCCGAGCACATCGCGACAGTGGGGCGCCTGCCGCTGCTCGGCGTGCTGCCACCGGCCGGCGAGGGCGGCGGGGCGCGGGGCAACAGCGCGCAGCGGGTGCGCGCGCTGCACGGCGGCTTCGCCCCGCCCGACGACCTGGCCTCCGCACTGGACACACTGGACGGTCCGGTCCTGCTCGTCGACGACCTGGTCGACTCCGGCTGGACGATGACGATGGCGGCACGCCAGCTCCGCCGGGCCGGCGCCCCACTGGTCCTCCCGCTGGCACTGGCGGTGAGCGGCTAAGAGTTTGGGGGGCGACCGCGGTAGCCGTCTCTAAAGATCCAATTCGAACCAGATCCGGGCTACCGCGATGCCCGTCGTGGTCCGGACCGTTGCTCCCGCGGCCTCACCGTCCGCGGTCGCCCAGCTCACCCCAAAGAGCCCGCTCCCGCGAATCCGGGGAGATCTGCGCCGCCCGCACCTGATCGGTGACCACACCGCTACAGCCACGGACTGTGGCGCCGATTCCGCCCACGTTGCGCCGCCGTCGTGGAGGGCTTACTACCGTCAGCGACCATCCGTCGGACGCAAGCGGCGCCGCAGTCGAGATTTTGGTGAGTTGGCGCGTTATTTCGACGCCTCGACTTTCGGGGTTTTGGGGTCCCGTGTGGGTGAAAGTCGGTGTGGCGGGGTGGGTTGGTTGGGGTTGGTGGGGGAGCATCGGCGGTTGCCTTTGTACCTCTTCGTGAAGAGTGCCGCCGATGCTCCAGTTCGAGACTTTACCGGCGTCGTTCGCCGCGCTTTTGGCGACCCTCCGGCCGTGTTTTACCGCGCCGTCGTTTCGCACGTTCACCGCGTTGCTGGCGGGGATGATCGCCCAGCCGGGCCGGTGCACGGTGACCGGCATGCTGACCGCTGCCGGTCTGGGCGGGGTGTGGCACCACTACCGGGCTTACTGGTTCTTCGGCAGGGCCCGCTGGTGCGTCGACATTCTGGGCATGGCCGTGCTCCGGTTGGTCGTGACGCGGCTGCTACCGGCCGGCGTGCCGTTGGTGGTCGCGGTGGACGACACCCTGTTTCGCCGCTCGGGTCGTAAGGTCCACGCGGCGGCCTGGTTCCACGACGGCGCGGCGAAGCGGCCGAAGAACAGCCGGGTCGGGTGGGGCAACAGCTGGGTCGTGGCCGGCCTGATCGTGGATCTGCCGTTCCTGGACCGGCCGGTCTGCCTGCCAGTAGCGGCCGCGTTATGCACCACACACTCGCCGAGTAAGCAGGTGCTGGCCGGCCAGCTGGTCACCGCGATCGTGCAGGCGTGCCCCGGCCGGCAAGTGCATGTAGTCGGCGACGCCTGGTACGCCGGCGCCGACGGCGCCGGCGGCGCCACCGTCGGCGCCGCCCGAACCAGGGGCCTGCCCGAAGGGGTGTCGCTGACCAGCCGACTCCGCGCCAACGCCGCACTGCAGGCCATCGCCGCACCGATCCCCGGCGCCCGCGGCCGACCCCGCCGGATCGGCGCCAGACTCGGCACCCCCACACAGATCGCCGGCAACACGACCTGGACCACCGCGACGGTGCGCCGCTACGGCCGCACCGACACCGTCGACCTCGCCGACATCACCTGCCTGTGGTACGGCGTCTACCGATCCCGCACCATCCGGGTGATCCTGGTCCGCGAACCCGGCAGCACCACCAAAACCGGCTACGACCTAGCCCTGGTCACCACCGACCTGACCAGCCCACCCGAGCAGATCGTGACCCGCTACGCCACCCGCTGGACCATCGAGGTCGCCTTCCAGGACGCGAAACAGATCACCGGCGTCGGCCAGACCCACACCCGCACCCGCACCGCCGTCGAACGCACCGTCCCCTTCGGACTATTCACCCAATCCCTGGTCGTGTGCTGGTACGCCCTACACGGCCACCACCCCGACCTAGCCAACCAACGACGAGCGACCGCACCCTGGTACCGCAGCAAAACCCAACCCGCCTACCACGACATGATCACCAAACTCCGCCGCACCCTCATCACCGCCCGATTTCGTACCGACAAGCCCCGCAACCCCACCCCCGACGAAATCCTCGCCGTCCACCAAGCCTGGGCCGAAGCAGCCGCATAGATCAACAAAACCCCAAAAGTCGAGCGACGCTAACTTGCCAAGATCTGCCGGTTCGGCTCCTGGGTTGAGCTGAGCGACCGCGGATGGTGAGGCCGCGGGAACGCACCCCAAGAAGACGCTGCGCTCCACGTTTCCCGGGGTCCCCGCGCAACGGTCCGGACCACGGCGGACATCGCGGCAGCTCACATCTCGTTTTGAGTTGGACATTTCCCAGAAGCTCACCCTGACCGCGAAAGGTCTCCAGCGCGCGGGCCGTCCCGGTCGCCGCGCGAGCTAGCCGGGGCGACCGAAGCTGTGCACCGGCTGGTAGTCGACGTTGTCAACGCGCACCGGCTCGCCGTGTTGTGGGGCGTGGATTATCTTGCCGCCGCCCACGTACATGCCGACGTGCCGCACGTTGCGGTAGTAGAAGACGAGGTCGCCGGGGCGCAGGTCGGAGCGGCTCACGCCGTGTACCGCCTGCTGCTGCCGCCGCGCGTTGTGGGGGAGCGCGACCCCGGCCCGGCTCCACGCGGCCGAGGTGAGCCCGGAGCAGTCGTACGCGTCCGGTCCCTCGGCGCCGAACCGGTAGCTCTTGCCCAGCTGGGCGTACGCGAAGCGCACTGCCGCCCCGGCCTTGCCCGCGGAGAAGACCGGCTTGAAGCCGCGGATCCCGGTCGCCGGGCGGTAGCCGCTGCGCTCGCGCAGGCTCTCCAGCTGCGTGATGTCGTGTTCGATCTGCTTGCGCCGGCTGGCCAGCCGCTCCTGCTGCGCCTGCTGCTGCTCGGCGACCGCCTCCAGCGCGCGCCGGCTGCCGTCGAACCGGGCCCGCGCCGCAGTGAGCTTGTCGACGGCGGCGCGCTGCTGTGCGGCCAGCCGGTCGAGCACGAGCAGCCGGTCGGCGAAGTCCTCCGGCGAGGTGGAGGTGATCACGGCGAGTGCGGGGCCGGCGCCGCTGTTGCGGTACTCGGTCGCCGCGATCATGCCGATGCGCGCCTCCTCGGCGGCGGCGGCCCGCTCCAGCGGGAGGGTGCGTGCGGCCAGCGCGGCCTGCTTGCCGCGGGTGGCGCGCAGGTCGTCGCGGACCTCGTTGTACTCCTCGATCACCTGCTCGAGGCGTTCGGCAGCCGCGTAGAGCTTGCCGTCCAACTGGTCACCCCGCGGCTCGGCGGCCGCTGGCTCGGATGCGAAGAGCGCCGGGACGAGGACCGCGAAGAGGACAAGAGACCGGAACACAGAAACATCAACGAGCTATATCTGACAAAAGCGACGGAATATGTCAGAGGCATTGGATCACATCGAACCGCAATACTGGTGGCGTGCCCGAACAGAACCAGAGCAGCGGCCGCGTGGCGTTCATCGTCGCGGGGCTTGTCGTCGCGCTCCTCGGCGGCTTCGGGCTGGGACGGCTGACCGGCGGCGACAGCACCCGCCCCGCCGCGGCGGTCGCCGCGCCGACCGCCACCGCCGACCACACCCACACCCCCGGGGCCGGACCGCACACCCACTCGGCCGGCGGAGGGAGCGGGGCCGCTGCCGGCGGCCTGGAGATCAGCGCGAGCGGGTACACGCTGGTGCCCGAAACCACCGCGTTCACCGCGGGCCGTCCCGGCGAGCTCGCCTTCCGGATCGTGGACGGCGGGCAGCGGGCGGTCACCGACTTCGCGGTCGTACACGACAAGCCGCTGCACCTGATCGTGGTGCGCCGCGACCTGACCGGCTACCAGCACCTGCACCCGACCATGGCGGCGGACGGGCGCTGGAGCGTCCCGCTCACGCTGCGCGAGCCGGGCATCTGGCGGGCGTACGCCGACTTCACCGCCAACGCACCCGCCGAGCAGGCCGCCGTCACGCTCGGCGCCGACCTCACCGTGCGCGGCGACTACGCGCCACGGGCCCTCCCGGAGCCCGCGACCGAGGCCGCCGTCGACGGCTTCACGGTCAGCTACCAGGGCACGCCGAAGACCGCGGCGGTCCAGCCACTGCTCTTCACCGTCGCGCCGGCCGCCACGCTGGAGCGCTACCTCGGCGCGTACGGGCACCTCGTGGTGGTGCGCGAGGGCGACCTCGGCTACGTGCACGTGCACCCCGAGCCGGAGCTGTCCGGGGGCGCGGTGAAGTTCTGGCTGGCGGCGCCGAGCCCGGGGCGCTACCGGATGTACTTCGACTTCCAGGTCGCCGGAAAGGTGCACACCGCCGAGTTCACCATGCGGGTGTGAGCAGGCGCTGGAGCGCCGGTGTCACGCCCCACTCGTCCACCATCCGCGTGTACTCCTCCCGCTGCGCCTCAGTCGGCGGCGCGTCCGTGCGGCGCGCGCGCAGCAGCAGGTTGCGTGGCGTGTGGCGGGAGTCGATGAACTCGACCACCTCCACCTTGTAGCCCCGCAGGCGCAGCAGGCCGGCACGCAGCGCGTCGGTGAGGACGTCCGCGAAGCGCTCGCGGAGGATTCCCTGCCGGGTGAGCAGCGGGTACGGCTCTGCCGCCGCCTGGCCACGCAACTGCGCGGCCACGTCGTGGTGGCAGCAGGGCGCGGCGAGCACCCACTGCGCCTCCCACCGCACCGCGCGGGCCAGCGCCTCGTCCGTCGCCGTGTCGCAGGCGTGCAGCGCCAGCACGAGGTCGGGACGGAAGTCCACCTCCGCGTCGGCGATGGTGCCGGCCACGAAGCGCACCCGGTCGGCGCAGCCCAGCCGCTCGGCCAGCTCGGTGTTGCGCAGGCGCTGGTCCTCGCGCACGTCGACGCCGACAACCTCCACGTCGACGCCCTGCCCGGACAGGTACCGGTACGCGGCGAACGTCAGGTACGCGTTGCCGCAGCCGAGGTCGACGACCCGCAGCCGCTCGGGCAGGGGCGATACCGAGGCGGTCAGCGCGCGCAGGAACGCGTCCACCTGGCGCCGCTTGGCCGCGTTGCCGCCGATCGCGTCGAAGAGCGGGTCGCCCGGGTCGAGCAGGTACTCCTTGGCCCGGTCGTGCCTGCCCGGCTCGGCGGTGCGGTCGGCGGCGGCGCGGTGCACCTGGGCCTCGCCCTTCTTGGTCACCCGCAGCTGCACGGTCGCGTCGGCGGTCTCCACGTGCCAGTTGCCGAACGGCTCGGCCAGCAGCGCGTCGACCGCCGCACCCGCCTCCCGCCCCGGCGCCACGTTGCGCGTGAGCGGCCGGGCGCCGTCGTTGGTCACGATCTGGAGCCGGGTACCGCCCTTGAGGGTTACCGGGCGTAACTCCGCCCGGACGACCGAGGGAGCCTGTCCCCGCCGCTTGCCGGCGGCGACAGCCCGGGTCAGCCCCGGGTCCAGCAGTAGCGCCCGCACCTCGGCGAGCGCGTCGTCGAGCGGACGCACCATGTAATGAAGCCTATCGACTGACCTGCGGTTGAACCTTTGGGAGCCTTCCCACGTAAAGACGTGCGAAGCGGATGACACTCAGTCGTCGGACGGCGCTTCTCCATCACAGCAGGAGAGTTCACGCGCATGTCCAGGAGCAGAGAGTTCAGCCGCCGCACGAAGGTCGCCATCACCGTCGGTGTGGCGCTCGCCCTCTTCGGCACGGGCATCGGGGTCGCCGCGGCCGGCGGCGAGTCGGCCGCACCCACCGTCGACTGCCCCACTGTGGGCGACAAGCTGAGCGGCGTGCCGGCGTCCGCGCAGGCCGAAGTGTCGCGCAACCTCGCGCAGCTGAACACGCAGATCGAAGAGGCCAACCGCCGGCTGGTGACCAGCCGGGGCGAGGGCGGTCCCAACTTCGTGCAGAACGCGATCCTCGGCCCGCTGAAGGACAAGCGGGCCGCCACGATCGAGCGGATCGCGATCTCGATCGGCCGCAAGGGCACCCGGCCGCAGGGCCTGGAGTCGCTGGCCACGTGCACGCTCGCCAATGGCGGCGGCGGTGGCGGTGCGGCGGAGGACCCCGAGGCGCCGGCCGGTGAGCCGCCGGCTGAGCAGCCGCCCGCCGAGCAGCCGCCGGCCGCCGAGGACCCGGCCGCGGTGGGCACGATCACCTGCCCCGACGTGGAGAGCCGCCTGCCGGCCGTACCGGCGGGTGCCAAGGCCGAGGTCGACCGCAACCTCGCCCAGCTCGAAAACCAGATCGCCGAGGCCAACGCGCGCCTGGTCGCCACGGTCGGCCAGGGCGGTCCGAACTTCGTACAGAACGCCATCCTGGGGCCGCTGGAAGACAAGCGGTTCGCCGCGATCAACCGGATCGCGACCGCCATCGGGCGTATCGACGCGCGTCCCGTGGGTCTCGACGCGCTGGCGCCCTGCACGGTCAGCTGACCCACGGCTCCCTGGTGTGACCCGCAGCGCACCGGGGTCGAAAGGGCCCCTCCGCCAACGCGGAGGGGCCCTTTCTCAGCTTTGCGCTCAGGCGCCTTCGGCCTCGGCGCCACCACCACTGCGGCGGCGACGGCGGCGGCGCGGCTTGGCGGCCGTGGCGGACGCCTCGACGGCGGTCGCCGCCTCGGCGGCCGGGGCCTCCTGCTCACCCGCGATGACTTCGCCCGCCCGGCGGCGCCGGCGCTGGCGGCGAGGGCCGCTCGGCTCCCCGGACTCCGACGGATCGGCGGCGGGCTCGCGCACGTCGCTCGTACCACTGCGGGAGCGGGACCGGCCACGGGCCGTGGGCTGGCTGCGGCGGCGGGTCCCACGACCCCGGCCGCCCAGGTCTTCTTCGACTTCGGCCGAGAGGCCGGCCCGGGTGCGCTCGGCGGTGGGCAGGGTGCCCGAGATGTCGGTGGGGATGTCGAGGTCGGTGTAGAGCCACGACGACGTGTGGTACGTCTCCGGCGGCTCGGGCATCTCCAGCCCCAGCGACTTGTCGATCAGCCGCCACCTGGGCATGTCTTCCCAGTCGACGAACGTCACGGCCACCCCGCTGGCGCCGGCCCGGCCGGTGCGCCCGATGCGGTGCGTGTACGTGTCCTGGTCTTCCGGGCAGTCGTAGTTGATCACGTGGGTGACGCCGGAGACGTCCAGCCCGCGGGCGGCGACGTCGGTGGCGACAAGCGCGTCGATCTTGCCGGCCCGGAACGCCCGCAGCGCCCGCTCGCGCGCGCCCTGCCCCAGGTCACCGTGGACGGCCGCGGCCGCGAAGCCACGGAAGTCGAGGTCTTCGGCGACCCGGTCGGCGGCCCGCTTGGTGCGCGTGAAGATCATGGTGAGCCCGCGGCCCTCCGACTGGAGGATGCGGGAGAGCACCTCGATCTTGTTCATCGGGTGCGTGCGGTACGCCACCTGCTTGGTCAGCGGTGACGCGCCCGTCTCGACGCTGTGACCCGCGTGGATCGCCACCGGGTGGCGCAGGAAGCGCCGGGCCAGCGTGACGATCGGGTCGGGCATCGTGGCCGAGAAGAGCATGGTCTGGCGGTCTTCGGGCAGCATCGCCAGGATCTTCTCGACGTCGTCGAGGAAGCCCAGGTCGAGCATGCGGTCGGCCTCGTCGAGCACGAGCGCGTGCACGCGGTCGAGCCGGAGGCGCTTTTGCTTGGTCAGGTCGAGCAGGCGGCCGGGCGTGCCGACCAGGATCTCGACGCCCGCGCGGAGCGCCTCGATCTGCGGCTCGTACGCCACGCCGCCGTAGATCGGCAGCACGCGCACACCGCGCGTGCGACCCGCGGCGGCGATGTCCTTGGCCACCTGGAGGCCCAGCTCACGGGTGGGCACGACGACGAGTGCCTGCGGCACGCCGTCGCTGCCCTCGGCGGGTGCGAAGACCCGCTCCAGCAGCGGCACGCCGAAGCCCAGCGTCTTGCCGGTGCCGGTGGGCGCCTGGCCGATCAGGTCGGAGCCGCGCATCGCGATCGGCAGCGCGTACTCCTGGATGGCGAAAGCCCTGGTGATGCCGACATTCGCCAGCGCTTCAACGGTCTCCTTGCGGACACCGAGGTCGGCGAAAGCGGGGCTGTCGGGTCGGACCGGGGCTCGGGTGATTGTTTCTTCTTCGATCTCACTCATGGAGTTTTGGGGGTGCCCTCTCGTGGTGCGCCCCGTCTCGTCCTAAGGGCGCTCATTCGGTCTGGCGCGGGCCACGCGCAATCGCGGTAGTCGATGCGATCGCGGGCCGCACGCGCGCGCCGCTGGTGGGGTAGGAACGATCTCTGGCCAGCGGCAACTTGCGCAATGCTACCTGACGTGGGCGAACCATGCTCAGATTGTGTCCGCCGAGCCCTCACCGGGTGCTCGGTCGTGCGGCGCGCCCCGGTCAGGGCGAGTAGCCTGCGGACGTGACAGAAGTCTCCGAAGGCGTGCCCGAGGTCTCCCAGCCGGGCTCCGCCGTCGTCGAGCTGCTCGGCATGGTGGGGTACGCGGAGCTGCTCGCCTTCGACCGGATGGCGGCCGACGCCCGGCTCGCCCCGGACCTGCGGCGCCGGGCGGTGCTCAGCGAGATGGCCGCCGTGGAGATCGTCAACTACCGCCGCCTGGCCACCCGCCTCGTCGAGCACGGCGCCGACCCGGGCGAGGCGATGACGCCGTATGTGGCGGCGCTGCAGGAGTACCACGAACTGACCGAGCCGAAGGACTGGCTGGAGGCGCTCACCAAGGCGTACGTGTGGGACGGCATCGCCGACGACTTCTTCCGCGAGGTGGCCGCCTTCCTGAGCAAGGAAGACCGCGACCTGGTGCAGGAGGTGCTGCACGACTCGCAGTACAACGACTTCGCTGCGGGGAGATCCGGGCCGCGATCGCCGCCGACCCCAAGGTGGCCAACCGGCTCTCGATGTGGGCCCGCCGCCTGGTCGGGGAAGGGCTCTCCCAGGCGCAGCGGATGGCGGGGGAGCGGATCGCGCTCACGATCCTGATCGTGGAGGGCTCAAAGGATCAGGCGGGAGTGCAGGCGCTGCTCAAGCGGCTGACCGCCGCGCACACCGCGCGCATGGCAGCGGTGGGTCTCAACAACTAGCCGGCGTGGCCCGTCGGGGCGGCTGGGCCGCCCCGATCGAGAGCCGCTATCGAGCCGTGAAGCCGACCGGACGGGGCGATGCCTCGGCAATCTCCACGTACGCCACTTTGGAGACCGGCACGATGACCCGCCGGCCCTTCTCGTCCTGCAGCGAGAGCACGCCGACGTCGGACGCGATCGCGTCGGTCACGATCTTTTCCACCTCGGTCGGCGTCTGCGCGCTCTCGATCACGAGCTCGCGCGGTGCGTATTGCACGCCGATCTTGACCTCCACGTGACCCTCCTCTATCGCCGCGGATGCTCCGCCCGTGCAACGGTATCCGACCGCCGCGCGGGAATCTCCGCTTGGCTCGCGCGCCGCGTTACGCCCTGCGCGGAGCGCGCCGGCCCTCGTCCCGCGCTCCGCGCCGACCTCAGCCCGCGGGGAGCGGGCCGGGTCAGCTCGGCTCGCCCTGCAGGGGGAAGCTGCCGATGCCGCGCCAGTTGAGCGCCGCCACGAGGGCCTCCGCCTCCGCCTTCGGCACCTGGCGCCCCGCGGCCAGCCAGAACTGCGCCGCCGTCTCCGCCGCGCCGACCAGGCCGGAAGCGAGCAACTCGGCCCGGGCGCGGCTCACGCCGGTGTCCGAGATGATCGTGTCGGTGATCGCGGCGATGCAGCCGCTCTCGACCCGCTCGACCCGCTCGCGAACCGCCGGCTCGTTGCGCAGGTCCGACTCGAAGACCAGCCGGAACGCCTCGCTCTCGTGGTCGACGAAGTCGAAGTACGCCTGTACCGACCCGCGGACCCGCTCCTTGTTGTCGTTTGTCGCGGTCATCGCGCTCTGCACCTTCGCCACGATCGCGTCGCAGTGCGTGTCGAGCAGCGCCAGGTAGAGCTCCAGCTTTCCGGGAAAGTGCTGGTAGAGGACTGGCTTGGAGACACCCGCGCGCTCCGCGATGTCGTCCATCGCCGCCGCGTGGTACCCCTGCGCCACGAAGACCTCCTGCGCCGCCTCCAGAAGCTGCTTCCGGCGCGCGGAACGCGGCAGGCGCGTGGGCCGGCCTGTCGCCGGCGCGCTTCCCGACCCTACGGCCATGCCGTCACCTCGACTTTCACATATGAACCTAAGACTTTCGGCCAATCCGACGGATTGGTAAACATCGACCTACCACCGAACTAGCCTGACGTTGCGGCTTATCGCTGCTGTCAGCACACGGTAGCCTCAGCGGGGGCAACCGAGGAGCACACGGTGGACGAAACAGGGCAACCCGGTGGCGTCACGCCGGGAGGTAACGGCAACGGCGCAGGTCCGCACGCCGAGCGTGCCGACCGCGGCGGTAAGGCCGACGGCGCTGGCCAGGCCCGGCTGAATGGCTGGGCGGCGGCCGACGCGGTGTGGTCCAACGCCGGCGCCGCGCTGGAGCCCGCGCCCGAGCCGGTGCAGCCGTCGTGGCGCACCGGGCCCGCCGACAGCGGGATGGGGCACGGCTGGGCCGACGCCCCGCGCTACGCCGACCTGCTCGCGCCCCTCAGCCCCGCCCCGTCCCACTCCCACGGGCAGCAGCAGCCCCAGCCGCCGCTCAACGGTGCCGACTCCTCGATCTCCGCGCCGCGCGTGCCGGCGAGTGCCCCGCCGTACCCGTACGAGGGAGACCTCGAGGACGCCGTGCGCGCCTCCAGCCTGGCCGAGATTCCCCGCTGCCGCCGATCGCCGTCGACCGCACGCCCCCGCCGGTGCAGGCCGCCCTCTCGCCCCAGCCCGAGGCGCCCCGCCACGGCGCCGAGGCCGCCCGCCACGGCGCCGAGGAGACGCTGCCCAGCCGCCGACCCGCGACGCAGCCGGAGAGCAGCCGTCCCGGGACCGGCGCGACCCGAGACTGGGTGCGCAGCGACAAGTCCGGATCGAGCCGGCAGCCGCTGCCGGAGCGCGCAAGCGCGGACAGCGCAGGGCCCGGAGGGCTCCGCGCCGACGAGCGCGGCGACGAGGCCGCGTGGCGGCGGCTTCCCGGGGCGCCCGGCGACCAGAGCGGTGCCGGCCAGGCCTCCCAGGCACAGAGCGTGCCGCCGGTCGCGCCGCCACGACCGTCGTTCGGCCCGACCGCCTCCCGGCCACAGGCCGGCGCCTCGATGACCCCGCAGCAGTGGCGGGAGGCGCGCGACGCGGGCAAGGGTGCGTCCGCCGCCGACGTGCCGCCCGGGTTCCGGCCCCAGCCGGCGCACGAGCGACCGGGATACGACACCACGCTCTACGAGCGGCCCGTGTCGCCGCCCGCACCCTCCCGCGCGCCGCTGCCGCAGGCCCGGGCCGCCGCACCCGCACCCGCCCGCCCGGCCGCGACCTGGGCCAACGAGTGGCCGGAGCCGGAGCGGGCACCCGAGCCGGGGCCGCGCGTGCCGGGCCGCCCGACCGACCTGGCCAGCGACCCGGTGGTCGTCCCGGCGCCGGCCGTCCACCCCGTGCCGGTCGCCCCACCGCCGCCGCCCGCCGCCGCACCCGCTCCCGCCGCGACAAGCCAGGTCGCACCGCCGCCCCCGGTGCGAACACCGGAGCCGGAGGCGCTCCCGCAGCGGGTGCCGTCCGAGCCGGACGTGCCCACCGCACCGGAGCCGCCTGTCGAGCCGCCCGCTGACGGACCTGACCTGACCCGCATCTGGAGCCATCTACAGCGCGACGACGTGCAGCCGCGAGAGCGTCCCGAGGGCTTCGACGTCCAGGCGATCCTGGGCGCCGTCCGCAGCGTGGAAGGCGTCCGCGACGCGTCGCTGCGCACCACGCAGGCCGGCGCGCACAGCCTCCGCCTCGACCTCGCCGACGGGGCCGACCCGGCCGAGGTCAGCCGCATCGTCGCCCGCCTCCTGCAAGATCGGATGGGCCTCGCCGCCGCGCCCAAGGAGTCGTCCGGTCCCGGCGAGCCCGCCGGCGCGCTGGCGCCCGCCCGCGTCCGGAGCGAGCCCACAGCCACCGGTTCCTTCCCGGCACCCGCCGGTTCGTACCTCCCTGCCCAGGCGGGCGGCCCGATCGCCGAGCAGCGACGGCCGGCCCCCGAGACTCCGCGCCGCCGGGCCCGCCGGGCGCGGGAGGAGAGCCCGTTGGGTCAGAGCGCCCCCGTCGAGCCCCCGCCCCCGCCCCCGCGACCGCTGCCGGCCGGCAAGCCCGGCCCGCGCATCGTGATCGACGAGGTGCAGGTCAGCACGTTCGGGCTGGACGCCACCGTCGAGGTGAGGCTGGCCGCCGACGAGCGGCGTGCCACCGGCCGGTCCAACGGCCCCGCCGTCGATGCGTACGTGCTGCGCCTGTGCGCCGAGGCGAGCGCGTCAGCGGTGGACGACCTGCTGAGCACCGCCGAGCAGGTGGGCGACCGCGGCAAGTGCTTCGTGGAGCACGCGGCCGTGGTGCCGTTCGGCAGCTGCGAGGTCGCGGTCGTCGTCGTGCTGCTGGTCTGCGGCGGCTGGGTCGAGCAGCTCGCCGGCTCCGCGCTGGTGGCCGGTGACCCACGACAGGCTGTCGTACGTGCGACACTCAACGCCGTTAACCGCCGTTTGGAGGCATTGCTCGCGTAAGGCGGGGCATTATCTGGCCCGCTCAGGGCATCATTGATCGATGAAGCGCGCGCTGCTCGGAGCGGATGACATCTTCCCGGCCGACCGGGAGTCGCCGCATTGGCCCGGTCGCCTGGAGACGCTCGACGGCACCCGCGTTTTCGTGCGCGACACGCCCGCTACCGCGCCCGGCGCGGAGCCCGCTCTGTACGTGCACGGCCTCGGCGGCTCCTCGACCAACTGGACCGACCTCGCCGGCCTGCTCTCCGGCCGCCTCGACGGGCAGGCGATCGACCTGCCGGGCTTCGGGCGCAGCGAGCCGGCCCGCAGGTACACGCTGGCCGCCTTCGCCGACCGCGTCATCAGGTGGATCGAGCATTCTGGCCGCGGTCCGGTGCACCTGTTCGGAAACTCGCTGGGCGGGGCGATCTCCGTCCGTGTCGCCGGCACCCGGCCTGACCTCGTGCGCTCGCTGACGCTCGTCTCGCCGGCGATGCCGTTTCTCGACCCGCGCCGCTCCTCGCAGAGCCGGGTGCTGCCGCTGCTCGCCATCCCGCGCGGCGACCGCCTCGCCACGCATTTCCTCAACCGGATCAAGCCGGAAGACATGGCCAACCAGATCATCGCCACCTGCTTCGCCGACCCGCGCGGGTCAGTGAGCGGCGGCGGCTGGAGGCGGTCGAGGAGATCCGCATCCGGTACGAGCTCGACCACTACGTCCCGGCATACCTGAGCACGCTGCGCGGGCTCGTCTCCAGCTTCCTCCGGGCGTACCTGCCGGGGGCCGGCTCGCTCTGGCGCATCGCCTCCCGCATCACCGCGCCCACCCTCGTCATCGGCGGGCGGCAGGACCAGCTCGTCGACATCCGGGTGGCGCCGCAAGTGGCCCGCGCGATCCCGGACAGCCGGCTGCTGATCCTCGACAAGGTCGGGCACGTGGCGCAGATGGAGGTGCCGCGGCTGGTCGCCCGCGCGGTGGTCGCACTGCTGGACGAGGTGCGCCACCCCACCGCCCGCGCGCCGCGCGCCAGCCGAGCCATCCGCCCGGCGCCGCTGGCCAGCGCCGAGGAGGCGGACTCCGCACGCCAGCACCCCGAGCGCAAGGGCAACCCGCAGGGCCCCGCCCAGGTGGCGCCGGCGTGAGTCGCGCCCTGGGCGTGGTCGCCGGGACGGCCGTGCTCGCCGGTCTCACGCTGGTCGGGTTCGGCGTGCTTCCCGTCAACCTGTCGCCGGCCGCGCCGGTCCCGTCACCCGCCCCGGAAACCCTGGCGGTGACGCTGCCGGTCACTCCGTCTCCGTCGCCGCCGGCAGCGCCGTCGCCGCCGGCCTCACCCAAGCCGGCCCCACCGGTGCTCCGGCTCGCCGAGCCGGTGCCGACCAGGGGGAGTGGCAATTTTGAGTACGCGACGACGGCCGGCCCGGTCCGCGGACGCTCAGGCACCCTGCTGCGCTACCGCGTGGCGGTGGAGCGGGGCTCGGGTGAGGACACCGAGGAGTTCGGCGCGGTCGTGGACGCGGCGCTCGGACACGCGCAGAGCTGGACGGCCGGCGGGCTGCGCATGCAGCGGGTGGCGCGCGGCGCGCCGTTCGACTTCACCGTGCACCTGGCGACCCGCGAGACCGCCGGCCGGATGTGCCGGGCGGGCGGGGTCGACATCACGGTGCGCGGCCGGCCGTACACCTCGTGCCGCATCGGCGGTGGCGTGGTCATCAACCTCGACCGCTGGCGGCTGTCGGTCGACCACTTCGTCGCGGCCAAGGTGCCGCTGTCGGTGTACCGCGACTACGTGATCAACCACGAGGTCGGCCACCAGCTTGGGCACCGGCACGAGCTGTGCCCGGCGCGCGGACGGCCGGCGCCGGTGATGATGCAGCAGACGCTCGACCTGAAGGGCTGCACGGCAAACGCGTGGCCGTTTCTGAACGGGCGCCGGTACGCCGGACCGCTCAAGTAGGCTCGCTGCCGGAAATCGAGCCATAAATCTGGACAAGTCGGCGTGCCGTCACTTACCCAACGCATGATCACTGGCACGCTGAGTGAACCATGACGACGCGCGCACCCCGTGCCCCCGCTCCGCCCGCGGCACGCACCCCGCGCGCCTCCGCGCCCCGCGGCGGGCGGACGGAGGCCGGGGCAGCCGCGCGGCCGGCCGCCGAGGAGCGGATGCTGCACCGGCGCAGGCGCACCGCCTTCCTGGTACTCCTCCTCGCCGGCACCACCCTCGTGGTCGTGGACGCGGCTCGCGGCCGGCCCGAGATGCTCACGTCGGCGGCGCCCGCCGCACCGTCCTCGGCTCCGGCCACGTCGGCGTCCGCGCCCGCGCCGACCACCGCGGCCCCGTCGCCCTCGCTTTCGCCGTCCCCGCTGGCCTCGCCGTCGCCGGTACTGCCGACCTCCGCCAGGCCCGCGCCGACGCGCACCCAGTCGCCGTCCCCGCTGGCCTCGCGCCAGGTCGCGGCGGTGCAGTACCCGGAGCTGGGGCAGGGCTCGTTCACCGAGGTGGGCACCGCCGGTCGGGCGCTCGGCACCGCCGGCACGCTGCGCCGCTTCCGGGTCGCGGTCGAAAACGGCACCCGGCAGAACCCCGCAGCGTTCGCCGCCGAGGTGGACGCCATCCTCGGCGACTCCCGCAGCTGGGTGGCGGCCAAGCGCTTCCGCCTGCAGCGCGTGCCGAAGGGCGCGGCGGCCGAGTTCACGATCTACCTGGCCACGCCCGCCACCTCGGAACGGATGTGCGCGCTGGGCGGCCTGGACACCGAGCGTTACACCTCCTGCCGCCTGCCCGGCCAGGTCATCATCAACCTCGCCCGCTGGCTCACCGCCGTGCCCGACTACGGGGCGCCGGTGTCGACCTACCGGGCCTACATGATCAACCACGAGGTGGGACACCAGCTCGGCCAGGGACACGAGGCATGCCCGGCGCCCGGCTCGCCCGCTCCGGTGATGCAGCAGCAGACGCTGGGGCTGAAGGGCTGCCTGGCCTACGCGTGGCCGTACCTGGCTGGGCGCAGGTATACCGGACCAGCAGTTCCCTGAAGGGCGCTGCTATTCCCCGATCCCGCCTTCTGGGCCGTGGGCCACGTCATTGCCCTGTCCTGTCACCAGCGAGCAACAATGGTGCGGTTAGCGCTCTCTCTTAACCTTTCGGGGAGTCCACCGTGTCGCTGCCCCCGCTCGTCGAGCCCGCCGCCGAGCTGTCCGTCGACGAGATCCGCCGCTACTCACGCCACCTGATCATCCCGGACGTCGCGATGGACGGGCAAAAGCGGCTGAAGAACGCGAAGGTGCTGTGTGTGGGCGCCGGTGGCCTCGGTTCGCCCGCGTTGATGTACCTCGCCGCGGCCGGTGTGGGCACGCTCGGCATCATCGACTTCGACACCGTCGACGAGTCCAACCTGCAGCGCCAGATCATCCACGGCCAGTCGGACATCGGCCGTCCCAAGGCGGAGTCCGCGGCGGAGTCGGTGCGGGAGATCAACCCGTACGTCAACGTGGTCATCCACAACACGTCGCTCGACCGGGACAACGTGCGGGAGATCTTCTCGCAGTACGACCTGATCGTCGACGGCACCGACAACTTCGCCACCCGCTACATGGTCAACGACGCGGCTGTGCTGCTCGGCAAGCCGTACGTGTGGGGCTCGATCTACCGCTTCGACGGTCAGGCGTCGGTCTTCTGGGCCGAGCACGGCCCCTGCTACCGCTGCCTCTACCCGGAGCCCCCGCCGCCCGGCATGGTGCCGTCCTGCGCCGAGGGTGGCGTGCTCGGCGTGCTGTGCGCGTCGATCGGCTCCATCCAGGTCACCGAGGCGATCAAGGTGCTGACCGGCGTGGGCGACCCGCTGGTGGGCGGCCTTATGGTCTACGACGCGCTCGAGATGTCGTACCGGAAGATCCGGGTCCGCAAGGACCCCAACTGCGCGCTCTGCGGGGAAAACCCGACGGTCACCGACCTGCTGGAAGACTACGAGGACTTCTGCGGCGCGGTGTCGGTTGAGGCCCAGGAGGCGGCGATCGACTCCACGATCACGGCCCGCGAGCTGAAGGACTGGCAGGACTCCGGCAAGGACGTCTTCGTGGTCGATGTGCGCGAGCCCGCGGAGTACGAGATCGTGCGCATCCCCGGTGCCACGCTGATCCCCAAGGGCGAGATCCTGTCCGGCGAGGCGCTGTCCCGCTTCCCGCAGGACCGCCAGATCGTGCTGCACTGCAAGTCCGGCGTCCGCTCGGCCGAGGCGCTGGCCGCGCTCAAGGCGGCGGGCTTCAAGGACGCGGTGCACGTGCAGGGCGGCGTGCTCTCCTGGATCAAGCAGGTGGACCCCTCGCTACCCGCCTACTGACCTGGTCTTTGGTCTGACTTACCGAGGCGTAACTTCGGGTGCGCCGGTATGGTTTCGCCCGTGGTCGACATGGACGGAGCGATCGGGTTCGTGGTGGCCCACGGGGACGCCGTGGATCGTGCCCGACTGTCCTACCTGCGCACCGGCGCGGTGCCCAGCGAAGACATCCTCACCACCGCGGAGATCGGCCAGGCGCCCGACGGCGGCTGGCCGGCCCGCTGGGCCGCCGAGATCGCGTCGATTGACGCCACCTGCTTCCGCTTGGCCGAGCTCGACGACCTCGGCGCACTCGGCCGGCCGGCGGCGCGGCGCGGGCTGGACTGGCTGGCGAGCCGCCAGCACAACAGCATGTGGGAGGAAGACGACTCGCTGGCCGGCGAGGCACCGTCCTGGGCCAAGCCCGGCGACCCGGAGGCCAGGCTCTACCTGACCGCCAACGCCGCCTTCTGGCTGTCGGTGTCCGACCTGGACGCCGGCTGGGGCGGCGGTCGGTACGGCGCACAGCTCCGCCCCGCCGCCCAGGCCATCGCGGCGCACATCGGCGAGGACGGCTCGTGGAAGTCCTTTCTGGTCAGCGCGTGGCTGAGCGCCGCGGTGCTCAACCGGCAGGACATGTTCTACGAGTCCGCGCGCATCCAGATCATGCTCGGCGAGCGCCTGAGCAAAATGAGTCCGGCTGACGTGGCCGCGATGGCGTCCGCGCTGCGCCGCGTCGGTGTCGCCGTGGACGACTGGCTGCTCACCGCCGCCCGGCGCCGGCTGGCCGAGACCCAACGCAGCGACGGCGGCTGGCCCAGCGACGACGGCTCAGCCTTCGACGTGCACACGACACTCGCCGCCATCCGCGCCACCCGCTGACCTCCGCCCCTGCGCGGACCTCCGCCCTCCGCGGTTGATCAGGGACTTCGTGGGTGGAAACGCCGGCCGACACGCCCACCAACTCCCTGATCAACCGCAGGGGAGGTCCGCAGGGGAGGCGACAGGGGGCGGCGAGGTCAGTCGCGGTCTTCCTCGTGGGGGTGTTGGTAGTCGAGTTTGTCCGGGGGGAGTGGCAGCTCGCGGTCGTCGCCGAAGGGGGCGCCGGCACCCGCGCGGTCGCCGGTGATCTCGCGGACCGGGAGGCGGCCGTCGGGGCCGAGCGGGGGAGCCTGCGGCGGCGGGACGGAGCGATGCCAGTCGATGTTGTCGGGGAGCACCACGCGGCGGTGCGACTCCGGCGCCGTGACAAGTGGCGCGGTCAGCGTCTCGGCGTCGGGGAGGGCGAGCGGGTCCGGGCGGGACACGCCGCCGATGCCGGACTGCTCGGCGGCGATCTTTTCCTGCAGGCGGAGGATGCCGTGCAGCAGCGCCTCGGGACGCGGTGGGCAACCCGGCACGTACACGTCCACGGGGATGATCTGGTCGACGCCCTTGGTGACCGAGTACGAGTCCCAGTACGGCCCGCCGCAGTTGGAGCAGGCGCCGAACGAGATGACGTACTTCGGCTCGGGCATCTGGTCGTAGAGGCGCTTGATCGCGGGCGCCATCTTGTCGGTCACCGTGCCGGAGACGACCATGAGGTCGGCCTGGCGGGGGCCGTGCGCGAACGGGATCACGCCGAGCCGGATGAAGTCGTGCCGGCCCATGCTCGTGGCGATGAACTCGATGGCACAGCAGGCCAGGCCGAAGTTGAAGACCCACAGCGAGTAGCGCCGGCCCCAGTTGAGCACGAACCGGATCGGCTCGCCGAGCACTCCTGGCAACTGCACGACACAAGTCAACCACAGCCCGCGCGGCCGCAACCGGCCCGAACGGTGGGGCGTGTTAAGCGCGCTTCCGGCCGAAACCCGGAAGTACGGGGATTGACGCGGGGAGGGATTGTGCAGGTGTCGACGCCACCACGCCTCGACGGGGCACCGCCGGATGTGGGACGGGGCATGACCGAGATCGATTTTGACGACTTCTACCATGCGCACTTCAGGGTGCTCACCGTCCAGCTGTGTGCGTACACCGGCGATCTCGCCCAGGCGCAGGACCTCGCGCAGGAGGCGTTCTGCCGCGCGTACGCGCGGTGGAGCAAAGTGGTCCAGTACGACGATCCGGTGGCATGGGTCCGCCGCGTCGCGTGGAACCTCGCGGCCAGCCGGTGGCGGCGGCTACGGACCGCGCGGGCGTACCTGCGGCGGCAGCGCGAGGAGCACGTCCCGGGACCCGGCCCCGACCGCGTGATGCTGACGGCCGCGCTGGCGAAGCTCCCCGAAAACCAGCGGCGCGCGGTGGTGATGCACCACCTGGCCGACATGACCGTGGCTGAGATCGCCCGCCAGGAGGGTGTGGCCGAGGGGACCGTGAAGTCCTGGCTGCACCGAGGCCGTACAACGCTCGCGACCCTGCTGCGGGAGCGCAACGAGCAGCCGGAGGAAAGCCGTGACTGACCAACTTGACGACTTCTTCGCGGACTACCGCGCCGGCCTGACGCCGGAGATCGCACCCGCCGGGCCGGGTGCCGTGCGGGCCACCGTCCGGCGGCGCCGCCGGATCGCGGCGACCGCGCTCGTGGCCACCGCCGTGGTGCTCGTGGCCGCGCCCGTCGCCGGGTACGCGGCCCTCAACCGCGGCACCGACCCGGCGCCCGCACCCGCCGGCTCCAACACGCCGACACCGGAGGAGAGCACCTCGACGCCCACTCCTTCACCGCCGGCCTCGACCACGCCGCCACCTCCCGACGGCCGGATCAGCAAGGCCGACCTGCTGAGGGCCCGCGTCACGCTGCCTGATTGGGCGCCGGACGCGCCCTGCGCGGAAGAGGGGGCGCGGCTCACCAGCGTCGGCGACGAAAACGGCGACATCCTCCTGACCAGCGTCAAGTACGGGGATGTCGACCGGGACGGCGCCGAGGAGACTATCGCGCTGGTCGACTGCGTGTACGCCCAGACGGGGCAGGCGCAGGTCGTGGTCTTCGACCGGGACGCGGGCAGGAAGATCGTGACGCTCGGCCGGGTGGTGGCGACCGACCGGATCGTCGGTTATCCCACACTGGACCAGGTCGGCTGGATCAAGTCCTTCGAGCCACTGGCGGACGGCGGGGTGAGGGTGACCGTGGGCGACGTCCGGCCCTGCTGCGGCTGGGAGGAGGAGTGGTCGCAGAAGCAGGCCCGGACGTACACCTGGCAGGACGGCCGCTTCCGGCAGACCGGCGGTCCGGTGCGCTTCGAGCCCAACCCGCTCTTCACCGACCTCGTGGTCAGCGTGCCGGACCTGAAACTCATGATCAATAACGACGGCAACCCGTACGGCACGGTCAGCGTCACCGTGCGGAACAAGGGCGACCTGGAAGCCGACGTGTCCGTCAACCTCGAGCTCGGCACCATCGAGGCGTACCGCATCGGCCCCGGCTGGGCCGCCTGCTCCAGCATCGCCGGCGTGTCCGACGGCCCGAGCGCCTCGTACCAGTGCGACGTGGACGAGCCGCTCGCGCCCGGCGAGGAGCGCGTGCTGAGGTTCGGCATCCAGGCCGCGGCGACCGGCCCGGTCACCGCGACGGGCTCCGTCACCGTGTCAGACCGGCCGAACGGCGAGTACCTCCCGGATCAGACCGGCGAGGACAACAGCACCCAGTTCAAAATCAGCTGATCCAGCACGAGTGCGGTGACCACTGACCTTGACCAGGGTCGGTGGTCACCGCGCTACTCCCCGTTCGGGCGCTGTAGATAGCCGAGGAAGTCGACGAGCAGGGCCTCGCGCATGTGTGGCGGTACGGCGTTGAGCAGCGCGTTCACCGGTGCCATCCGCTCGGGCAGGCCGGCGCCGAAGCCGAGTGCGGCGAGCAGCTCGGGCAGCGGGCGGTCCAGTGACACCTCCGGCAGCGACACGGGACCGGCCGCGCGGGCCGCCGCGGCGGAGGCGGCCAGGTCGGGGCCGAACTCGGCCACCCGTGGCGCCACCGACGCCGTCACGCTCAGGTGGATGCTCGGCGGCACCCCGTCGAACGCGAACTGTGGCTGCGTGTGCCAACCCCGCGAGGCCAGCTCGTCGGCGAGTACGAAGACGTCGAACGCGTCGGCCGTGAAGCACACCACAGTGGACGAAGGTGGCGCGACGAGGCGCAGCCCGTCCACAGCGGACACCGCGTCGGCCAGGCCACGCACCGCCTCCAGCGTGCGGGAGGCGAGCGCGAGGTAGCCGCTGTCGCCGATGTGGCGCAGCACCGCGTACGCCGCGGCGATCGGTCCACCCGAGCGGGTCGACGAGATCACCGGGTTGACCATCGTGTAGCCGGGCCAGCCGGCGTAGGCGAAGTACTGCGGCCGCCGCAGCTGCGCGTCGCGGTGCAGCAGGACCGAGACGCCCTTCGGGGTGTACGCGTACTTGTGCAGGTCCACCGAGATCGACGTGACCCCGGGCACCGAGAAGTCGAACGGCGGCACCTCCACGCCCAGCCGCCGCAGGTAGGGCAGCGTCCACCCGCCGAAGCAGGCGTCCACGTGGCACCGCACGCCGGCCGCCGCGGCCGCGGCCGCGATCTCGTCCACCGGGTCGACGACGCCGTGCGCGTACGACGGGGCCGAGCAGGCCACCAGCACCGTCTCCGGCCCGACCGCCGCGGCCACGTCGGCCGCCGCCGGGCGCAGGGTCTGCGGCGACACGGGTACAAGGTCGAGCGTCACACCCAGGTAGTGCGCCGCCTTCGCGAACGCGGCGTGCGCGGTCACCGGCGCGACCATGCGCGGCCGCTGCACGCCGGGCGCGCCGTCGCGCGCCGCCTTGACCGCCAGCATCAGCGACTCGGTACCGCCGCTGGTCACGTTGCCGACGACGCCCTCGGGCCCGTCAAGGAGCACGGCGGCGGCGCCGACCAGCGTGTTCTCCATCGCCAGCAGCGACGGGAACGCGGTCGGGTCGAGGCCGTTGACGTGCGCGGAGAGGGCGTACGCGGCCATGGCCAGCTCGTCGAGGCCGTCGAGCCCCGGGTCGTACACGTACGCGAACAGGCGCCCGCCGTGCGTGGGGCGGTCGGCGGCGCGCAGCGCGCGGATCTCGTCGAGCACCTGCTCAGCTGGCAGGCCGTCCTTCGGCAACGACATGCGGATCACGGTAGTTCCTGGCGAGGCTCTTACGCTCCCTCCGCTCCTCGGTCGCTAGCGCTCCCTACGATGCTCACTCGCTATCGCCCCGCGATACAGACGCTGCTCGTCCAGGTCGTATCCGCGCATCAGCAGGACCGCCGCGCCGACCACGACCGCGGGGAGCACCGTGAAGCCGAGCAGCACGCCCAGCCGTGCGGTGCCGTCCTGCACCGCCGCGTCGCCGCTGTCCGAGGAGACGTACCCGGAGATCTGGAGGACCACCGCGTAGATCCCGGGTCCCAGCGCGAGGCCGAGCGTCTCGCCGGCCGTCCACAGCCCGGTGAAGACGCCGGCCTGGCGGCGGCCGGTGCGCGTGGTGTCGTACGCGATGCAGTCCGGCAGCATCGACAGCGCGAAGACCTGCTCGCCGGCGTACCCGCAGCCGACCGCGGCGACCAGCAGGTAGACCGCGACCGGCGGCAGCGCGGGCGCGGCCACCAGCGCGAGCGCGCCCACCGCGAAGATCAGTGACGCCCACACGAACGCGCGCCGCTTGCCGACCCGCGCCCCCACCCGCCGCCACACCGGCATCACCAGCAACGCCGGCCCGACGAAGCAGGCGAAGAGCACGGTCGGCCCGTCGTCCGGCCGTTCGATCACGTGGTCGGCGAAGTACTTCACGCCGGCGAGCATCGTGCCGATCCCCGCCGCCTGGACCACGAAACAGAGCAGCAGCAGCCGGAACGGCCGGTTGCCCGCCGCCACCCGCAACTGGGCGCGCAGGCTCGGCTCGCTCTCCCGCGCCGCGCTGGTGGAAACGCCGCGGGTGCCGACGTACGCGCCCACCGCGCCGACCACGATCAAGGCGCCGCAGAAGAGCCCCATCCACCGGTGTCCGGGTATGCCGTCGCCGCCCGCGCTCACCACCAGCGGCGCCACCGCGCCGGAGATGAGGATCGCCAGCGCGAGGAACGCCACCCGCCACGTCATCAGGCGGGTCCGCTCGGTGTACCCGTCGGTGATCTCCGCGGGCATCGCCACGTACGGCACCTGGAAGAACGCGAACGCCGTCGCGGTCGCCAGGAACGCCACCGCCACATAGGCCGCGGCGCCCGCGCCGGTCCCGGCGGGCGCGGCGAAGATCGCCGCGAAGAGCACGGCAAGGGCGAAACCACCACCGAGGAGGTACGGCCGACGCCCGCCCCACCTGTCGGATATCCGTCCGGCGACGGGGTTGACGAGCACGTCCCACGCTTTGGGTACCAGCACAAGAAGGCCGGCCACCCCTGCGGCGACGCCCATCGTGTCCGTGAGGTACGGAAGTAACAGCAGCCCCGGCACCGTGCCGAAGGTGCCGGTCGCCAACGAGCCCGACGCGTACCCGGCGTGCACCCTGCGTGGCAACGCGTCGTTCATGGTCGCGGATGTTAGTCATCTGCCGGCGCGCAGCGGAAGTTGGTTCTACGCTGCGGCGCGTGACTATTGGTGTCCCGACGGCGACGAAGGTCGCCGCGCCGCTCCGGACGGAGGCGAAGCGCGTGCCCGCTGGCGTAGCCGCAGGTCATCCGGCCACTGCCGAGGTGGGGCTGCGCATTCTCGCCGCGGGCGGCTCGGCGGCCGACGCCGCGGTGGCGGCCGTGCTCGCCACTACGACCAGCGAGAGCGTCCTGACCGGGATCGGCGGGGGTGGCTTCGCCACGTACTACGACGCGTCGACACAGACCGTGACGTGTCTGGACTTCTTCTGCTCCAATCCGGGACTCGACGGGGACATCGTCGCGGGGCCGATGGTGCCGATCGAGGTGTACTTCGGCCGCGTGCCACAGACGTACTCCATCGGCGGCGCCAGCGTCGGCGTGCCCGGCGTGCCGGCCGGCTGCGGCGAGGTGCACCGGCGCTGGGGCCGGCTGCCCTGGCACCGCGTCGTCGAGCCGGCGATCACGCTGGCCAGCAGCGGGGTGGTACTGCCCGCCGCGCAGGCCCGCACCCTGATCTCGGTCGCGCCCGCGCTGCTGCCCGGCGAAGGCGCCGCGATCTACGCGCCCGCCGGCGAGCTGCTGCAGGGCGGCGAGCTGCTGCACCACCCCGGCCTCGACCGCGCGCTCACCATCCTCGCCGAGGAGGGCCCGGCGACCTTCTACACCGGCCGCCTCGGGCGCCTGATGGTCGACACCGTGCGAGCGGAGGGCGGCGCGCTCGGCCCGGCCGACCTCGCGGCGTACCGGGTGCTGGAGCTCGAGGTGGGTCACGCGCTGGTCGGCGGCGCCCACGTGTACGCCCGGCACGACCTCAACGGCACCATCGACACGCTCGCCGCGCTCCCCGCCGACCTGGCCACCATGTCACGCCCGTCGCGGGCCGTCGCCGTGGCGGACGCGCTGCGCACCCGTGGCCGCCAGCGGCTCGGCGACACCACGAACATCTCGGTGGTCGACCACGAGGGCGACGCCTGCGTGATCACCACCACGCTCGGCATCGGGGCCGGCGTGTGGCTGCCCGGCTTCGGCATCAACCTCAACTCGATGCTCGGCGAGGGCGAGCTGATGACGCCCGGCCTCTCACCCGGCGGCCGCGTCCAGTCGATGATGTGCCCGCTCGTGGTGGTCGACGACAGCGGCGAGCTGGTGGTCGCCGCAGGTTCGGCCGGTGCCTCGCGCATCCGTACCGCGCTCGTCGACACCCTCCTCGGCGTGCTGGTCGACGGCCTCGACATGCCGTCCGCAATCGCCCGCCCACGCTTTCACGTCGTGGACAACACCGTGCACGCCGAGCTCGGCTACCCCGAAGACGAGCTGCAAGCGCTGGAGACAGCCGGCTACGAGGTAACCCGCTGGCCCAACATGGACCACTACTTCGGCGGCGTCAGCGCGGTAGGCGTAGCGGGAGCAGCCGGCGACCCCAGACGCGGCGGCGTAGGCGCAGTCACCTAGCCCCCTTGATGCAGTTGATCAGGGAGTTGGTGGGCGTGGCGCGCGGCGTGTCGTCCCACCAAGTCCCTGATCAACCGGTGGGGTCGGGCGACCAGGCAGCCTTCTTCATGTCGACACGGCCGTTGCGCATCGGGGTGGCCTCGCCGATCAGGCGGGCCATCGCCTCCAGCTCGTGCCCAGGCACCACGCGGCCGGCGTTGTTGACGACGCGGTGCCAGGGGACCGGGCCGCCGTACCGCGCCATGATCGACCCCACCAGCCGGGCGGAGGAGCGGCCGGAGCGGTCGGCCAGGTAGTCGGCGATCGCCCCGTACGACATCACACGCCCCGGTGGTATCCGCTCGACGAGCGCGAGAACCTGCTCGACGTACTCCTCCGGGCTCACGGAAACACAGCCTATGCAGAATGGTTGGGTGCGCGAAGCAGTCACCTCAGCGCGGCGGGTCGTCGTCAAGATCGGCTCGTCGTCGCTGACCACGGCCACCGGAGGCCTGGACACCGCGCGCGTCGACGCCCTCGCCGACGTGCTCGCCGGGCTCTGCGCCGACGGCCGCGAGGTCGTGCTCGTCTCCTCGGGCGCGATCGCCGCCGGCCTCTCCCCGCTCGCCATCCCGCGCCGACCGCGCGACCTGGCCACCCAGCAGGCGGCGGCCAGCGTGGGGCAGGGGCTGCTCATCGGGCGGTACGCCGCCAGCTTCGACCGCCACGGCCTCATCGTCGGCCAGGTCCTGCTGACCGTCGACGACGTGACCCGGCGCGCGCACTACCGCAACGCGTACCGCACGCTGCGCAAGCTCCTCGACATGCGGGCCGTCCCGATCGTCAACGAAAACGACACCGTCGCCACCGAGGAGATCCGCTTCGGCGACAACGACCGGCTGGCCGCGCTCGTCGCCGCGCTGGTACACGCCGACCTGCTTGTGCTCCTGTCCGACGTCGACGCGCTCTACACGGGCGACCCGGCGCGGCCGGACACCCGCAAGATCACTGATGTGCGCGGCGAGGCCGACCTGGCGGGCATCACGCTCGGCCGGGCCGGCAAGGCGGGCGTCGGCACCGGCGGCATGGTCACCAAGGTCGAGGCCGCGCGCATCGCCACCGGGTTCGGCATCCCGGTGGTGCTGACCGCCGCGCCACTCGCCCCCGCGGCGCTGGCCGGCGAGGAGGTGGGCACTCTCTTCCATCCGGTACGCCAGCGGCCCACCGCCCGCCTCTTCTGGCTGGCACACGCCACCTCCCCGCGCGGGCGGCTGCACCTGGACCCGGGAGCGGTGCAGGCGGTCGTGGCGCGGCGCAAGTCACTGCTGCCGGCCGGCATCACCGCTGTGGACGGCGCCTTCACCGCGGGCGACCCGGTCGACCTCGTCGACTCCTCCGGCGCCCCGGTGGCTCGCGGCCTTGTCAACTACGACGCGGTCGAGCTGCCGTCGCTGCTCGGTCGCTCCACTGTGGAGCTCGCTGCGGCGCTCGGCCCGGGGTACGAACGTGAAGTTGTCCACCGCGACGACCTGGTCCTGCTCTAGAAGGAGAAGTCTGATGAGCGTCAACGAGCAGGCCCGGCGGGCCCGCGAGGCCGCCACCGCGCTGGGCACCGCCACACGGGCCACCAAGGACGCGGCGCTGCTGTCAATGGCTGAGGCGCTGATGGCCCGTACCCCGGAGATTCTGACCGGAAATGCCGCGGACGTGGATGCGGCCCGCGAAGGTGGCCTGACCGCGGCCATGATAGATCGTCTTTCCCTCACCGAGGGCCGGGTGGCCGCGATGGCGGACGCGCTGCGGCAGATGGCCGCCCTGCCCGACCCGGTCGGCGAGGTCGTGCGCGGCTCGACCCTGCCCAACGGCCTGGAGCTGCGGCAGATCCGCGTGCCGTTCGGCGTGGTCGGCATCGTCTACGAGGGCCGCCCCAACGTCACCGTCGACGCGGCCGGCATCTGCCTCAAGTCCGGCAACGCCGCCCTCCTGCGCGGCTCGTCCTCCGCGGTCCACTCCAACACCGCGCTGACCGCCGTCCTGCGCGACGCGGTCGAGGCCGCGGGCCTGCCCGCCGACGCCGTGCAGCTGCTCGACGCCACCACCCGCGACTCGGTCAAGGAGCTGATGCGCGCGCGGGGCCTTGTCGACGTCCTCATCCCCCGCGGCGGCGCCTCCTTGATCAAGGCGGTGGTCGAGGAGTCGACGGTGCCGGTCATCGAGACCGGCGTGGGCAACTGCCACGTGTACGTGGACGCGGCCGCCGACCTCGACAAGGCACTCGCCGTCGTGATGAACAGCAAGACCCAACGACTGTCCACATGCAACACCGCCGAGTCGCTCCTGGTGCACGCCGGCGTGGCGGACGCGTTCCTGCCGCGCATGCTCGACGCGTTCGCCGAGGCGGGCGTCACCGTGCACGGCGACCCCCGCGTGGCGGCCTACTCGTCCGCCGTCGTGCCCGCCACCGACGAGGACTTCGCCGCCGAATACCTCTCCGCGGACATCTCGGCCGCCGTCGTCGACTCACTCCAGGACGCGGTGCGGCACATCCGCCGGTACGGCACCCAGCACACCGAAGCCATCGTCACCGAGTCGGTGGCCGCCTCCCGCGAGTTCGTGGCCCACGTCGACGCGGCCGCGGTGATGGTCAACGCCTCGACCCGCTTCACGGACGGCGGCGAGTTCGGCTTCGGCGCCGAGATCGGCATCTCGACCCAGAAGCTGCACGCCCGCGGCCCGATGGGCCTTCCCGAGCTGACCTCCACCAAGTACGTCGTGACGGGCGACGCCCACCTGCGGATGTAGGGGGTTACCCGCCCAGTACGCGCCGGGTGAGCGCGAGGTTCGCCGCGCACGCCAGCGTGTAGGGGCGGTCCGCGCCGAACGTGCGCCGGCAGCCGCGCAGCGACTCCTCGTCCAGGGCCAAGGCGTCCGGGTACCAGCTGGGTCTTGCCCAGGCCGCCCAGCCCGTGCAGGGCCTGCACCACCGCCCGCTCACCCGCCGACAGCCCTCTCCCGCAGCCCGGCCAGGTGCGCGGTGCGGCCGGTGAACGCGCGCAGCCTGGGCGGCACGTTCCAGACGCCCGGGCGGGAGCCCGGAAGGCGGGGGACGGCGCCCGCCGGGAAGGGACCGGCGCGGACCTTCCAGCGCCCGGCGCAGCCGTTCGCGGGCTTGGGTTTCGTCCACGCCGAACAGGTCCACGTACGCGAGCGGCGCGAGGATCGGTGGCGGCTCGACCTCCTCGATCCGCAGCGGTACGAGCGGCTGCCGCGTCGCCACGGCGGACGCCCACTCGTCCGTCGTGTAGCGGGACCGTTCGAACCACGCCCGACGCCACCCACTCGGCCCACGGGCGGTCGGGGCCGGCGTAGCCGACGAAGACATGGACCGGCATGGTGAGCACCCTGCACCGATCGGTGACGCGATGAAGTCGCGTGGCTGACAAAACCCTGGCGGAGCGGGTCTAGCCTGCGGACTTATGAGCAATGATCAGCGTCCGGCCAAGATTGTCGACGTGCTGCTGGCAGAGTTCGGCGAGCTCATGGCCTTGGACCCGGCGGCGTTCCGGCGCAAGTTCCGGAAGATGGCCGCCTCGCCGTTCGCGTTCTACCGGGGAGCGCCGCCCTCTTCTACGCGGACATGACCGGCGACTTCGCCGATCAGAGGTTCCTGGACGAGTGGACGAGCCGGGTGTGGATACACGGTGACCTGCACGCGGAAAACTTCGGCACGTACATGAACTCGTCCGGGCAGCTCGTCTTCAACGTCAACGACTTCGACGAGGCGTACGTCGGGCCGTTCTCGTGGGACCTCAAGCGCTTCTCGGCCAGCGTGGCGCTCATCGGGTACGCCAAGGCGCTCTCCGACGGCGTGATCAGCGACCTGGTGACGCGGTTCGCCGGCGCGTACCTGACCGAGCTGCGGGCCATCGCCGCCGGCGGTGACGACGCGATCGGCTCGATCACGCTGGAGAACGCGGACGGCGTCCTGCGCACCGTGCTCCAGCAGGCGCGGCTCAACACGCGGGTCGACCTGCTCAAGGAGCAGACGACGATCGACAACTACGAGCGGCGCTTCTCGCTGGGCGACGGCGTGTACGAGATCGACGCGCAGATGCGGGCGACCGTGGTGGCCGCGTTCGAGCAGTACCTCACCACGCTGCCCGAGGCCACCGCCGCGCTGCGGCCGGTCGCCACGCACATCAAGGACGTGGTGCTGCGCAAAGGCGTGGGCATCGGCTCGGCCGGGCTGCCGTCGTACAACCTGCTGCTGGAGGGGCACACCCAGGCGCTGGAAAACGACGTCGTCATCTACATGAAGCAGGCCCAGGTGCCCGCCGTCGCCCGCCACATCACCGACGGACGGGTGCGGGGCTACTTCACGCACCAGGGGCACCGCACGGCCGAGTCGCAGCGGGCACTCCAGGCGCACGCCGACCCGTGGCTGGGCTTCACCGAGCTGCAGGGAGTGGGCCAGCTTGTCGCGGAGGTGTCGCCCTACGCGGCGGACCTCGACTGGGCCGACGTGAACGAGCCGGACGAGCTCGCCGGCGTGGTCACCGACCTCGGGCGCGCGGTGGCCCGCATGCACTCGGTCGCCGACGACGAGTCCAGCCACGACCTCGTCGACTTCTCCACCGAGGAGGCGATCGTGGCGGCGGTCGACCGGGACCCGGAGGGCTTCGCCGCGCACCTGGTGGACTTCGCCCACGAGTACGGCATCCGCGCCCGCGAGGACCACCAGATCTTCGTGGACCTCTTCCGCAACGGAAAGCTACCCGGCCTCTGACCCGCTAGCTTCCGCGATCAACGACTCGACCTCGGCCTCGAACAGGAGGCCGGGGTCGAACCCCATCGGCGCGAAGTGCCCCTCCACCTCCAGGCTGACCACGCCGTGCATGCGGGTCCAGCCGGTCACGCCGAGCCGCAGCGCCGCGCCCGACCAGCGGTGGTCCGGGTCGCGGTCGGCGAGGCCCGCCGCGAACTGCTCCTCCAGCTCCGGCGCGCGCGAGGCCGGGCGGAGCGCCGTGATCGGTTCGAGAAACGCGCTCAGCGTGCGGCTCGCCGCCTGGATCGTGTGCGCCGGAGCCGCGTAGCCGGGCACCGGCGTGCCGAACAGCAGCAGGTAGCGGTGTGGCTGGGCCAGCGCCCACTCCCGGTACGCCCGGGTGAGCACCCGGATCCGGTCAGCCGGCTCCGCGTCCGCCGCCGCCTCGCCCGCCGCCTCCACCGCGTCCGCCAGGTCGTGGTACCCGTCGCTGATCAGCTCGGTGAGCAGCTCGTCCCGCCCGGCGAAGTACCGGTAGAGGGCCGGCCCGCTCATCCCGAGCTCCTTGCCGATCGCGTTGAGCGACAGCGACTGCGGCCCGGCCGCGGCGATCTGCCGTAGTGCCGCCGCCTTGGCCTCCTCGCGGGTCTGTGCCCGAAGTCTCTCCCGGCGGCTTGCGGTTTCCATGTGGGAGAGTCTAACCTGAGTTAGAGCTTCTAACTAAACCAAGAGCTTCTAATCAAAGAGACAGGATCTAACCATGAAGACGACGCAGGTGGTCATGCCGCACGCCGGCGGTCCCGAGGTGCTGGAGATCGCAGAGCGCGACCTGCCCGAGCCCGGCCCGGGCCAGGTGCGGCTCAAGGTCGAGGCGACCGGTGTCGCGTTCGCCGAGGTGCAGATGCTGCGCGGGCGCTACTACGCGCAGCCGAAGTTTCCGTTCGTCCCCGGCTACGACCTGGTCGGCGAGGTGGAGGCGGCCGGGCCGGGCGTCACGCTCGACGGCCGGGTCGCCGCCATGACCCGCACCGGCGCGTGGTCCGAGCGAGTGGTGCTGCCCGCCGCGCACCTGGTGCCGGTTCCCGAGGACCTGGACGCCGCCGAGGTGGTCGCGCTGATCACCAATGGCGTCACGGCGTACCAGATGATCCATCGCGTGGCGAAGGTGGCCGAGGGCCAGACGGTGCTGGTGCACGGCGCGGCCGGCGGCGTCGGCACGCTGCTGGTGCGGCTGGCTCTGCGGGCGGGCGCGCGGGTGATCGGCACGGCCTCGCCGGGCAAGCACGACAAGGTGCGCGAGATGGGCGCGATCCCGCTGGACTACCGCGACCCGCTGCTTGTCGAGCGGGTGCGCCAGCACGCGCCGGGCGGGGTGGCAGCGGTCTTCGACCACGCCGCCGGCCCTGGCCTCAAGCGGTCGTGGGCCGCGCTCGGCCGTGGCGGCATCCTGATCGTGTATGGCAGCGCGGCCACCCTCGATGACAAGGGCTGGCGGATGATGCCGTTCGTGAGCGCGATGGGCCGGCTGATCTGGTGGTCACTGCTGCCCAACGGCCGGCGGGGCCGGTTCTACTCGATCAACCACAAGAACCACTTCGACGAGGACCTCGCCACCGTCATCGACCTGCTGCGCAAGGGCGAGCTTCAGCCGCAGGTGGCGGCCCGCCTGCCGCTGGCCGAGGCGCCCGAGGCGCTGCGGATGCTCGACGACCGCGCGGTGGTCGGCAAGATCGTTCTAAAACCCTAGGACGACCTTGATGTCCCCGTCCCGGGGGCGTACGCCTCGGCGTAGCCGTCCACCGGGACGCGGCGCGTGATCAGGTCGCCCAGCCACGCGCGGTCGGCCTTGTCCAGCGCGCCGGCGGCCGCGCTCCAGTGCCGGCGGTTGGCGTTGACCGAGCCGAAGACCACGTTGTTTTCCAGCACGACCGCGCGGTTGAGCGCGCCGGCGTCGACGCCCACCCGCTCGCCGGCCGACGACACGCCGGTCAGGCACACCACGCCGTCCCGGCCGACCTTGTCGATCACCTGGACCACCACCGGCGGCGCCCCGGTGCACTCCACGACGATGTCCGGCTCGAAGTCGAGGTCCTTGACCTGCCCGGTGTGGTACGTCGCACCGAGCCGCGAGGCGAGTTCCGGCTTCGGCCCTGCGTCGGTCCGGTCGAGGATGTGCGTGGTCAGCCCGCGCTGCGTAGCCAGCAGGGCGGCGAGCAGGCCGATCGGCCCGGCGCCGGTGACGAGCACGGTCTGCGGATCCCAGTGCGCGCGGCGGCCCACCGCCTCGATGTGCTCCCACGCCTTGGTCACGACGCTCGTCGGCTCGAGGAGCATGCCCACCTCGGCGAGCGCCGGGTCGAGCCGCACCGCGAAGTCCGGCTCCACCCGCCACCGCTCGCGGGCAAAGCCGTGCCGCTCCTTGATCCCGCACTCGGTGTACTCCCCGTTGCGGCACATGTCCCACTCGCCGACCGCGCAGTTGAGGCAGGGCACCGGGTCGGGGTGGCGCACGATGCCGGCGACCAGGTCTCCCCGCTGGAACGTGCCGGTCGGATCCTCCATCACCCGGCCCAGCGACTCGTGGCCGAGGATCAGCAGGTCCTCGCCGGGCGGCGCGTCACCGTAGTCCGCGGCGATGATCTCCCGGTCGGTGCCGCACACCCCCACCGCGAGGGCCTCGACGAGCACCTGTCCCTCCGACTCGGGTGGCTCCGGCGCGTCCTCGATGAGGCGCAATGAGTCCTTCGTGCCTGGGGTGACGGCGATTGCCCGCATGTGACTCATTCTCAGCCCGCTCTTGCCTGTCGCGCAGGTTCACGAGATAGTTGACGAAGTCAAAGGATTCTTTGAGGTCGGCAATGAGTGAGCGCAGCGGGGTGGGCAATGGGCGATTCTGTGAGTGAGGTTCGGGCGTTCAACCGCTTCTATACGGGCCTCATCGGCGTGCTCCAGGAGGGGCTGCTGAGCACGCCGTACACGCTGACCGAGGCCCGCCTGCTCTTCGAGCTCGGTCAGGGCGACGCCGTCGAGGTGGTCGACCTGCGCCGCCGGCTGGGCCTCGACGCCGGCTACCTGAGCCGCATCCTGGCCCGCTTCGAGGCCGACGGGCTTGTGCGGCGGTCCCGGTCCGCGACCGACGCGCGCCGGCAGGTGATCGAGCTGACCGAGGCCGGCCGCGTCGTCGACACCGACCTGGAGCACCGCAGCAACGCGCAGATCGCCGAGCTGATCGGCCGCCTCGGCGAGGTCGACCAGCGGCGGCTGCTGGGCGCGATGAGCACGATCCGCGAGCTGCTCGGCGAGCGCGCGCCGGCCGACCTCGTGGTGCTGCGGCCGCCGGCGCCGGGCGACCTGGGCTGGGTGGTGCAGCGGCACGGCGCGATCTACGCGCGCGAGTTCGGCTGGGACGAGACCTTCGAGGCGTTGGTGGCCCGCGTGGTCGCCGACTACGCGGCCGGCCACGACCCGCGGCGCGAGGCCGCCTGGATCGCCGAGGTCGACGGCGCGCCGGTCGGCTGCGTGTTCTGCGTCGGCCGCGACGACACCACCGCGCAGCTGCGCCTGCTGCTGGTCGAGCCGGCCGCGCGCGGGCTGGGCGTGGGCGGGCGGCTTGTCGAGGAGTGCCTGCGCTTCGCCCGCCGCGCGGGCTACCGGCGGATCATGTTGTGGACGTACGACAAGACCGTCGACGCGCACCGCATCTACCAGCGCCTGGGCTTCACCCTCGACGAGGAGAAGAAGGCGCGTGCCTTCGGCCACGACATGGTCGAAGAGGTCTGGTCCAGGTACCTGTGATGGACCTCGTCGTGCTTGTCGCGTTCCTCGTCGTGCTGTCGGCGGCGTCGGCGCTGGGCTGGACGGTCGACAGCCGGGACGGCGTCGACTGGGTGCCCACGCGTGACGGCTTCAGAGCACGTCGCCGGAGAGCTGGGGAAACACCTTGGACACCTTCCCCAGCAGGTAGTCGCCGTACGTACCCGAGAAGGCCCGAGGATCCGCGCCGTCCCACCGAGGGGCGCCCGCCGCGGTGGTCCGGGCCCGCGGCGGGAGCGCCGGCACCTCGGCCGTGAAGTCCGGGTCGAAGAAGAAGGGGTACGAGAGGCGGTCGCGCCCGCTCACGTTGCGCACGCGGTGCAGCGTCGAGCGGTACCAGCCGCCGGTGAGCCGTTCGAGCATGTCGCCGATGTTGCACACGAACGTGCCCGGCACCGGCGGCGCGTCGATCCAGCCGCCCGGCGTGCGCACCTGCAGCCCGCCGTTGGCGTCCTGGGCGAGGAGCGTGAGCAGGCCGTAGTCGGTGTGCTGCCCCACGCCCCAGTCGTCGCTGTCCGGAGGCGACGGCGGGTAGTGGAAGATCCGGAAGAGGACCGTCGGCTCGGCCGTGTAGCCGGCCGCGAAGTAGTCGGCGGGCAGGTCGAGGCTCCGGGCCACCAGCCGCAACACGTCCTGCGCCACGCCGGTCAGGGCGTCCAGGTAGGAGAGCACGGCCGGGCGCAGCGCCGGTACCCCCTCTGGGAAGAGGTTGCGGCCGTGCAGCGGGAGACCGGCGCGGACCCGCGGGTGGCCGTCAGGCAGCTCGGTGCCGAAGTAGATGCCCTCCTTGAGGTCCGGCCGCCCCGAGGTCAGCTCCCCGCCCACCGGAAAGTACCCGCGCCACGCCCGGCCGCCGCGGTCCATCGAGATCCGCATCTTCTCCGCCTCCGGCAGCGCGAAGAACGCCCGCCCCGCCGTGTCCAGGTCGGCGAGGAGCTTAGGCGGGACGCCGTGCCCGGTGACGTAGAAGAAGCCGGTGTCGCGGCAGGCCGCCTCGATCGCGCGGGCCGGGCCGTCACCGGGCAGCGAGATGTCGATGACGGGCAGCGAGGGTGTGGCGCTCATGTGCCTATCCTTACGCTCGTGGCGTTTCTGGTGGTGGGCGAGAGTCTGGTCGACCTGATCAGCCGTGACGGCTCGTGGTCTTTCGCGGCGACGCCTGGCGGCAGCCCGCTCAACGTGGCGGTCGGCCTGGCCGCCGACGGGCACGAGGTGCGGCTGGCCAGCGAGGTGGGCACCGACCTGTTCGGCGGGCTGCTCCGCTCACACCTGGAGACGTTTGGTGTGTCGGCCGGCGAGCTCGTCGACACGCCGGCCACGAGCGTCGCGTTCGCGCGGGTCGACGCGGCGGGCGCGGCCACCTACGACTTCCGCTTCACCTGGGCGTACGCGGGCAAGCCCGACCTCACCGGCGTCGACTGCGTGCACACCGGCTCCCTCGCCACCGCGGTCGCGCCCGGCGACGCGGCGGCCCTGGCGGTCGTCGAGGCGGCCAGGCGCGCCGGCGCACTCGTGTCGTACGACCCGAACATCCGCCCCGCTCTCGTCGGTGACCGGGCGGGCGCGCTGGCCCGGGTGGAGGAGATCGTCCGCTCCGCCGACGTGGTCAAGGTGAGCGACGAGGACCTGCGCTGGCTGTGCCCGGACGAGGTCGACGTCGCCGTGGCCCGGCGGTGGCTGGCGATGGGGCCGCGGCTGGTCGTGGTGACGCGGGGCGGCGAGGGCGCGGTGGCGGTACACGACGGGCTCGTGACCGTCTGCGCCGCGCCGCCCGTCACGGTCGCGGACACGGTCGGCGCGGGAGACGCCTTCACCACCGGCCTGCTGTCGAGCCTCGGCGGCGACCTCGCGGTCGAGTCGGTCACCCGCGCCCTGCGGTACGCGAGCGCGACCGCCGCCGCCGTCTGCTCCCGCCCCGGCGCGCTCCCGCCGCCCCGCGCCGAGGTCGACTCCCTGCTCCCCGGCGCCGTGATCGCCACGACCACCGCCTGACATCACTGCACCGGGATCGGACGTACAGGCCCTAAACTGCCCGCATGACGCCGGACGAGGTCGGTGCGCGGCTGGTTGAAGTGCTCGGGCCCGCCCAGGACGCCGTCGCGTCCGTCTCCGGCGGCCAGACGCACGCCCGCGCGACCGTCGACGTGCCCGCGCTTTCCTGGTCCGCGGCGCTGCTCGCCGCCCGCGACGACGCCGCGCTGGCCTTCGACTTCTTCGACTGGCTCTCCGCTGTCGACGAGCTCGACGAGGGCTTCCTGGTCGTGGCGCACCTCTGGTCCACGACGCTGCGGCACGGCTTGCTCGTCCGCACCCGCCTGCCCCGCGACACGCCGGCCGTCGAGTCGGTAGTGGCGGTCTATCCCGGCGCGGCGTGGCACGAGCGGGAGACGCACGAGATGTTCGGCATCGACTTTCCCGGGCACGGCGAGCTGCGGCCGCTGCTGCTGGCGCCGGAGTTCGAGGGGCACCCGCTGCGCAAGGAGTTCGTGCTGGCGTCCCGTGTGGCCAAGCCGTGGCCGGGCGCCAAGGAGCCGGGCGAGTCCGGGCACGGCGGCGGCAAGCGCGCCCCGATGCGCCCGCCGGGCGTGCCCGCGCCGGGGGAGTGGGGGCCCAACGCCCAGCAGACCCGGCCGGCGCCCACGACCGCGCCGGACGCGCCGGAGGAGGGTCGCTGATGCCGCTCTGGCTGGAGCTGATCATCCGGGTCGCCGGTGTGGTGGTCGCCTTCCTCACCCTGCCGCTGCTCGTCGGGCAGGCCGAGCACAAGGTCATGGCGCACATGCAGGGGCGGCTCGGCCCGATGTACGCGGGCGGTTTCCACGGCTGGGCCCAGCTGATCGCCGACGGCGTCAAGTTCGTGCAGAAGGAGGACGTCACCCCGGGCGCCGCCGACCGGCAGGTGTTCCGGCTGGCGCCGGTGGTGGCCCTCGTGCCGTACCTCCTCGCGCTCCTCGTCATCCCGCTCGGCCCCGGCGACCTGGTCGGCGAGCCGCTCGACATCGGCCTCTTCTTCGTGCTCGCCGTGGTGGGAGTGGGCGTGGTGGCGGTGCTGATGTCCGGCTGGGCGTCGGCCAGCAAGTACAGCCTGCTGGGCGGCCTCCGCGCGGCAGCGCAGCTGCTCGGGTACGAGCTGCCGCTGGTGCTCGCCGCCGCCAGCGTGGCCATGGCGGCCGGCACGCTCTCGCTGCCCGGCATCGTCGAGGCGTGGGAGCCGTGGTGGCTGCTGTGGCAGGCGCCCGCGATGGTGGTCTTCTTCGTGGCCGGCGTGGCGGAGATCCGGCGCCCGCCCTTCGACATGCCGATCGCCGACTCCGAGCTCGTCTTCGGGTACATGACCGAGTACACCGGCCTGCGCTTCGCGTTCTTCCTCCTCGCCGAGTACGTGGGCATCGTGGTCATCGCCGCCCTCACCACCGTGCTCTTCCTGGGCGGGTGGCAGGGCCCGTTCGGCGACGACTACCTCGGGTGGCTGTGGACGCTCGTCAAAGTCTTCGCGGTGTCCTTTGTGATCATCTGGCTCCGCGTCTCGTACCCCGCCTGCGCGAAGACCAGCTGCAACGCCTGTGCTGGCTGATCCTCGTGCCACTCGCGCTGGCACAGCTGGTGCTCACCGCGGCGGTCAAGGTTGTGATGTAAGCTGCGCCACCGTGGTCGATGTGGACACAGCGGTACGACAGTTCGTTTCTGACGTGTGGAATGGCAACCAGGAGCAAACGGCGTACGACCTGGTCGCCTCCGACTGTCCGGGGCTGGGCGAAAGCGGCCCTCGGGGCGTGCTGGCCTGGCACGGTGAGCGCCGCGCCGCCTTCCCGGACCTGCGCTACAAAATCATTGACCTGCTCGTGGACGGCGAGCGCGCGGCAATCCACTGGCGCGCGGCCGGCACGCAGACCGGTCAGTTCGGGCCGGTGCCGCCGACCGGCGAGGTGGTCAGCTACTCGGGTGCCACGTTCCTGCGCTTCGACGGTGACGGAAAAATCAGCGACGTGTGGAGCGTCAACGAGCTCTTTCAGGTGCTCCAGCAGCTAGGCGTCGAGTTCGTCCCGCCCGGCGGCGCCGGCGAGCCAGCCACCCCACCGGGCGCCTGACCAGCCACGCCAAGTCGATCTCCACAACGAGGATTTGAGCTACCGCGACGCTCGTCGTGGTCCGGACCGCTGCTCCCGCAGCCTCACCCTCCGCGGCCCGCTTGAGTCACCGTGGCGGCGTGATCGTTGACCCAAATCCGCGCTCTCGACGGCGTGTCGCGCAGTTTTCGGGTCAACGATCACCACGCCAACCCGAGGCCGCAACCAACCCCGATCGGGCCGCCCCGCCGACCCAGAGGGACGAAGCGCATTAGCGCGAGCCCCGCCCGCACTCAGCCCCTAGACGACTCATTCCAAGGGATACCCGTGCGTCAGGGCGGCCCTGGATCATGACCCGCCTGGGCTCCTCGACTTCCGGAGTTTCGTCGTCTGGAGTCCTCCCGCGGTCGGGGTGAGCCTTCTTGGAGTCCGACTCGATTTAGCTGTGAGCCGCCGCTGTGCCCTCGGTTGCCGCCTCACCCTCCGCGGTCGTCCGGCTCAACCCAGGAGCCTGCTCCGGCAGATCTTGGCAAGTTAGCGTCGAGGCTCCGGTCCCCGGCTACTTCAGTAGGTCTTGGTACGAACCCGCCCCTATGACAGCAGTGGCGTACCACGATCTGCTGCGGGATTGACGGTCTGGACCACGGCGGACATCGCGGTAGCCCAGTTCTCTGTCTTCTGGCGTGGGCGAAGAGCAGGTCCATTCGCCGTGGTGCTCGCGCCCCAGCGGCTGACGGTGCAGGATATGCGGCATGAGCGTGCCTGGCGAGGGTCTGGTTAAAGGGCTGGCAGTCACCCTCAAGACGATGACCCGCAGGTCGCACACGCAGCAGTACCCGGATGTGGAGCCCGACCTCCCGCCGCGGTCGCGCGGAGTGATCGCGCTGCTGGAGGAAAACTGCACCGTATGCATGCTGTGCGCCCGCGAGTGCCCTGACTGGTGCATCTACATCGACTCGCACAAGGAAGAGGTGGTCGTGCCCGGCGCGGCCAGGGCACGCCAGCGCAATGTGCTCGACCGCTTCGACATCGACTTCTCCCTGTGCATGTACTGCGGGATCTGCATCGAGGCGTGCCCCTTCGACGCGCTCTACTGGACGCCCGAGTTCGAGTACGCCGAGTACGACATCCGCGACCTCCTGCACGACAAGGAGCGGCTGGGCGACTGGATGGCCACCGTGCCGCCGCCGCCCGTCCACGACCCCAACGGCGAGCCGTCCAAGGAAGAGAGCACCGCGGCCAAGAAGGCTCTCCCCGCTGGCGATCGCCCCGCTCCCGCTGGCCCCGTCGGCCGGCGCGGTCCGGCCTCCTCGCCGCGCTCCTCGGAACGGACCTCGCCAGCCGATGAGGCCGAGACGTGACGGCCACCGACGTGCTGCTGCTGGGGCTGGGTGCCGTGGCGGTGGGCTCGGCCCTGCTCGTCGTCACCACCAAGCACCTGGTGCGCGCCGGGCTGTACCTCGTGGTCTGCCTCGGCGCCATGGCCGGCCTCTACCTGGTGCTCACCGCGGAGCTGGTGGCGTGGGTGCAGGTGTTGATCTACGTGGGCGCGGTCGTGGTGCTGCTGCTCTTCGCGGTGATGCTGACCCGCGCCCCGATCGGCGCCTCGGACGACCTCGACCGCCCCGGGTGGCCGGCCCTGCTGGTCGGCGGCGGCGCGGGCCTGGGCCTCGCGGCGCTGCTGATCGACGCGTTCCGGTGGACCACAGTGGACATGCCCGAGGCGGGCACCGCCGAGCGGCTCGGCAGCGAGATCTTCCGCTCCTGGGTGCTGCCCTTCGAGGTGCTGTCCGTGCTCCTGCTCGCCGCGCTGGTCGGCGCCATCGTGGTGTCCCGCCCCGACATCGGCGAGCGGGTCGACCGATGAGGCCGGTCATCCCGTACGTCATCGCCGCCCTGCTCTTCGGCATCGGCGTCTACGGCGTCCTGCGCCGCCGCAACGCGGTCCTGCTGCTGATGTCCGTCGAGCTCATGCTCAACGCGGTCAACCTGATCCTGATCACCGCCGACGCCACGGTGCGGTCCGCGCTGCCGCACACCGGGCAGGTCTTCGCGCTCTTCGTGATCGTGATCGCCGCCGCCGAGGTGGGGGTGGGGCTGGCGATCGTGCTCCAGCTCTACCGCCTGCGCGCGAGCGTGGCCGTCGACGAGGTGCCGCTGGAAAGGGTCGACGCGTGATCCCGGGGGTGTTCCTCCCGGCCGTGCCCTTCGCCGCCGCGCTCATCGGCCTCCTGCTGCCCCTGAGGGCGCGCAAGGCCGCGGCGACCGTCGCGGTCGTCGGTGCGGCCGGCGCCCTGCTAGCAGCCATATTTCTCGACACGTCGGACACGAGCCGAGAATGGCTCCAGATCGGCGACCTCACCGTCACCTTCGGCGCCCGGGTCGACAAACCCGCCGTGCTCGTCGCCGTCGCGGTCGGCGTGGTCGCCCTCGCGGTGCAGGTCTACTCGGTCACCTACCTCGCCGACGACGACCGCTACCCGCCGTACGCGGCCCAGGTCAGCCTCTTCACCGCCGCCATGCTGCTGGTCGTCGTCGCCGGCGACCTGATCATGCTGCTGGTCGGGTGGGAGGTGATGGGCATCTGCTCGTACCTGCTCATCGGCCACGACCGCCGCCTGCCCGAGGCGCCCGCCGCCGCGGTGAAGGCGTTCATCGTCACCCGCGTCGGCGATGTCGGCTTCCTCCTAGGCATCGCGGTGCTCGGCATCGGCGCCGGCACGTTCCGCATCGCCGACGTGCTCGCACACGACTACAGCACCACCACGCTCACCGTCGCCGGCCTGTTGCTGCTCGCGGGTGTGGCGGGCAAGAGCGCGCAGTTCCCGCTGCACACGTGGCTGCCCGACGCGATGGCCGGCCCCACGCCGATCTCCGCGCTCATCCACGCCGCGACGATGGTGGCGGCCGGCGTCTACGTGGTCACTCGGCTGTACCCGATCTTCACCGGTGCCGTCCTGGCGGTCCTGGGCGTGATGGCCGCGATCACGCTGCTGCTCGGCGCGCTCACCGCGACCGCGCAGGACGACATCAAGCGGGTGCTCGCCTGGTCCACCGTCTCCCAGATCGGTTACATGACCGGCGCGCTCGCGGTCGGCTCCACCTCGGCCGCGCTTTTCCACCTGCTGACGCACGCCGCGTTCAAGGCGCTGCTCTTC
Source organism: Phytohabitans houttuyneae (assembly GCF_011764425.1). Lineage (NCBI taxonomy): Bacteria > Bacillati > Actinomycetota > Actinomycetes > Micromonosporales > Micromonosporaceae > Phytohabitans > Phytohabitans houttuyneae. The sequence goes on along the minus strand of NZ_BLPF01000001.1, from coordinate 3,472,972 downwards.
CTCGCCGCCGGCTGCGTGATCCACGCGGTCGGCAGCAACCTGATGTCGCGGATGGGTGGGCTGCGGCGGGACATGCCGGTCACGTTCTGGTCGTTCGCGATCGGCCTCGGCGCGCTCGCCGGCCTCCCACCGCTCGCCGGCTTCTGGAGCAAGGAAGGCATCATCAACGCCGCCCACCACCCGCACGGCCCCGCGCCGGCGTGGGTGGGCTGGCTGGTGTGGCTGACAGCGCTTGCCGGCGTCGCGATCACCGCGCTCTACGCCGCCCGCCTCCTGCGCGGCGTCTTCTTCGGGCCCGCCACCACCCACGGCCACGAAGCCCCGCCGCTGATGCGCTGGCCGGTCGCCCTCCTCGCCATCCCGAGCGCGCTACTCGGGCTGGCCGTCTTCTGGCCCGCGTTCCGCGAGGCCCTCGGCCTCGAAGAGGCCAAGATCGACGCTTGGGTGCTGCTCCCGGTGGCGCTGCTGGCCGCCGGCGCCGTCGTTGGTTGGCGCGGCGTGCCGACCGTGCCGGCCTTCGCGCGCGCCTTCTGGCTCGACGAGGTCCAGCATTTCCTTTTGGTACGACCCGTGCGCTCCCTCGCCCGCAGTACCCGACTGGGCGACGAGGCAGGGGTCGACGGAGCGGTCGAAGGCACCGGACGTCTGACCGTGCGCCTCGGCCGGCGCCTGGCCACCGCACACCGCACCGGCCTGCCGCGCGCCGCCACCGCGGTGCTCGCCGCCGCCGTCCTGCTCGCCGCCCTGGGGGTGATCCTGTGAGTGAGCGGGGCTTGCCCACGACGTCACTGAGCGAGCGATCGGAGGCGGCGCTGTGAGGTGGCTGCTCGTCGCGGTGCTGGCGGTGCCGGCCGCCGGTGCGCTGCTCGCGGCCCTGCTGCCCACGAGGGCGGGACAGGTCGCCGGCACCGTGGCGGCCGCCGCCGCGCTGGTGCTGAGCGTCCCGCTCTACCGCGACTCCTGGTTCTCGTACGGCCCGGCCGCCGTCCGCCCCTGGCACGATGTCGACCTGACCTGGGTGCCCGGCCTCGACCTGCGTTTCCACCTCGGCATCGACGGCGTCTCCTACCCCCTCGTCGTGCTCACCGCCCTCC